>NZ_CP060398.1:3532945-3854122 GCF_015840915.1 Synechococcus sp. CBW1002 | reverse complement strand
CGTTGCGTCACCTCGCGGGTGCTGAATATACGCAGCTCCTGGGGGGCGGTCGGTCTTAAATGAATCGTTCAGGCCGCGCGTGATGCTCCCTCGCCGTACCCCCTTCGCCTTGCGGCACCTGCCGCTCCTGGCCCTGCCCGCCAGCCTTTTGGTGGTTCTGGGGGGCTGCCAGGGCAATTTCCTGCCCAACATCCGGATGCCCGGCGCCAAACCCGCGCCGCCGGAGCCAAGGATCAGTGATGCCGCACCGGCGACCTCGCTGCAGCCCGGCCGCAACGTCATTGTCGACGCGGTGGACAAGGTGGGTCCATCGGTGGTGCGGATCGACACCACCAAGCAGGTGATCAATCCCCTGGGCGGGCTGTTCGGACGGGGTCCCTCGATCCAGCAGCAGCAGGGGCAGGGCTCGGGGTTCATCACCCGCTCCGATGGGGTGCTGCTCACCAATGCCCATGTGGTCGAGGGGGCCGCCGAGGTGAGCGTCACCCTGCCGGATGGCCGCAGCTTCAATGGCAAGGTGCTGGGCAGTGATCCGCTCACCGACGTGGCGGTGGTGAAGGTGGTGGCCTCCAAGCTGCCGGTGGCCCCCCTGGGGGATTCCGCCAAGGTGCGGCCAGGGGAGTGGGCCATCGCCATCGGCAACCCCCTCGGCCTCGACAACACCGTGACCGCCGGGATCATCAGCGCCATCCAGCGCACCAACGCCGTGGGGGAGGGTCAGCGGGTGCCCTACATCCAGACCGATGCGGCGGTGAATCCGGGCAACAGCGGTGGACCGCTGATCAACGACCGCGGTCAGGTGATCGGGATCAACACCGCCATCCGGCAGGCGCCGGGGGCGGGCCTGAGTTTCGCGATCCCGATCAATGTGGCGCGCCAGATCGCCGCCCAGATCCTGGAACGGGGCTACGCCAGCCATCCCTACATCGGGGTACGTCTGCAGGCGCTCACGCCCCAGCTGGCGCGGGAGATCAATGCCACCACGAACCAGTGCCGCCTGCCTGAAGTGAACGCCGTGGTGGTGGTGGACGTGATTGACGGCAGTCCCGCCGCCGCCGCTGGCCTCAAGCCCTGCGATCTGATCGAACGGGTGGGTGAGAAGGCCATGAAGAACCCCTCGGATGTGCAGCTGGCGGTGGATCAGGGCCGTGTCGGCCAGCCCCTGGCTCTGCGGGTGCGGCGAGGGGATCGCTCCCTCGATCTCACCATCCGGCCGGCCGAACTGCCCCGCAAGAGCTGATCCGGGGCAACGTCTGGAGTCGCCTCAGCCCCGGATCAGGGGGAGTACCAGAAGGCACAGCGGCGGCTCAGGGGCTCCAGCTCCCAGCCCTGGCTCTGATAAAAGCCCACCACGCCGGGGTCAGCGAACAGGCTGACCCGCTCCACCCCCATGGCCTGGAGCTGATCGATCACGTAGACCATCAGCTGTTTGCCCAGGCCTGCTCCCTGGTAGAGCGGATGCACGGCCACGTCCCAGACCGTGGCCTCGATCACGCCGTCGCCGGTGCAGCGTGCGAAACCGACCAGGCGCGGAACGCGGGGATCATGGCGCCAGAGACTGACCCGCAGCAGGCTGTGCTGCAGGGCCTTGCGCACCCGTCGCAGGGGCCGGCGGTTCCAGCCCACCGCATCACAGAGCTGCTCCAGTTCGATCAGATCGATCGGCCGCTCCTGACTCAGCACCAGGTGCACCTGTGGATTGGGGGTGGGGCAGAGACGATGGGTCGCGCCGTAGAGCTCTTCCAGCAGCACCCTGAGCTAAGCAATCGGACGATCCTGCCCCATCCCCGCGCCTGATGGGGGCTCCTGCGCGAGGGTGGGGCGAGTTGCGGCCGTTGGCACCCTGAGCCTCCCTCCTGTCGCCCGTACGGCCCCACCGCTGCTGGTGGCGGTTCATGGCTGGCTGCTCTCGGGCCGGCTCTGGCAGCCCCTGGTTGAGGAACTGGGACGGTCCTGGGAACTCTGGTGCCCCGATCTGCCGGGTTTCGGGCACGCCGTGCGGCCCCGCGGTCTGCAGCCCAGCCTGGCCAGCTATGGCCGCTGGCTCGCGGATGCCGCCACGGAACGGGCCGCCGGCCGGCAGGTGGTGCTGATCGGCCACTCCCTGGGGGGCAGCGTCGCCCTCCATGCCGCCCCGTGGCTCGGGGCCAGGCTGGCTGGTCTGGTGCAGATTGCCGCAGGGGGTGGGGTCTATCAGCCGCGCCCCTTTGCCCTCGTGCGCCGCGCCGGCTGCGCGTTTGTGACCCTCCGCCCCCGTTGGCTGGGGCGGCTGCCCGGCACCGCCTCGATTGCGGCGCCACTGCTGGCGGATGCGCGGGCGGCCCGTGGCCTGCTGGCCTGCAGCACCAGCCGTGCGGCGGTGCGGCAACTGCCGGCGCTGACCGCCGAGCTGGTGGTTCCCAGCCTCTGGATCAGCGGCAGCAACGACGGCGTGATGGCACCGCGCTATGTGCGCCATTTAGCTGGATACACCCGCCATCACCGGTTTGAGGAGATGACGGGGGCGGGCCATCTGCCGATGCGGCAGCGGCCGGTTGAGCTGGCGGCTCTGATCCGCAGCTGGTTGGAGGAGGAAGGAATCGGCTTCGCAACCCCTGAGCTGGCCAGCGATCCGATCGCCCCAAGCCCCGAGCCTGTGGGGCGCCACTGAAGGCCGAAGCTCAGAGCCTGGCCAGCCCTTTCTCCTGGAGGTCGGCCAGCTGGGCGTAGAGGCCACCGGCTTCCCGAAGATCGCGGTGGTTGCCCTGCTCGATCAGCCGGCCCTTGCGCAGCACCAGGATGCGATCGGCTGCCTCGACCGTGGCCAGGCGGTGGGCGATCACAATGGCCGTGCGCTCCTGCAACAGCGATTCCAGGTCCCGCTGCAGGGTGGCCTCGGTGGAGGGGTCGAGGAAGGCGGTGGCTTCATCCATCACCAGCACGGACGGATCGCGAATCGCCACCCGAGCCACCGCCAGCAGCTGGCGCTCGCCCGAGGAGAGATTGGCGCCCCGCTCGCGCAGCTCGGTCTGGAGACCATCCGGCAGGCGACGCAGCAGCGGATCGAGACCCAGGTCGTGGCAGAGCTGTTTGAGTCGGGCGTTGTCGATGGCAGCATCGAGCCGGAGATTGTCGGCCACGTTGCCGCTGAACAGGAAGGTGTCCTGCAGCACGACCCCAAGCCGCTGGCGCAAGGTGGGGATGGGCAGCTGACGGATGTCGATGCCGTCGAGCAGGATGCGGCCTCGCTGGGGCTCATAGAGGCGGCAGAGCAGGCGAATCACGGTCGACTTGCCGGAGCCGGTGGGTCCCACAAGGGCCACATGCTCACCGGGGGCGATCCGGAAGCTGAGATCCTCGAGGATCGGGTCGTCGCTGCGGTAGGCGAAGGAGACGTTCTCGAATACGACCTCGCCGGCACTGGCCCGCAGGGCGCCGCTCCGGATGGCGGCGGCACTGCGTTGCTCCTCCGGGAGGTCGCCGATCTCGATCGGTTGCTCCAGCAACTCACCGATCCGCTCAACGGCCGTGAGGCCACCCTGAATCTGGGTGAAGCGCTCGGCCAGCTGGCGCAGGGGATCGAACAGCCGCTGAGAGAACAGGATGAAGGTGGTGAGCACCCCCAGGCCCATGCTGCCGCTGGTCACCATCCAGCCCCCCAGCGCCAGCACCACCGCCACGGCGGAGAGGGCCACCCATTCGATGAAGGCGGAGATCGAGCTGTCGAACAGGATCGTGCCGGTCACGGCCTTGCGGTAGGCGTCGGTGGTGCGGGCGAAGCGGGCGCTGTTGTAGGCCTCGCGGCGGAACATCTGCACCACCTCCAGCCCCTGCATGTTTTCCTGCAGATCGGCGTTGAGCTGGCCCAGCTCCTCCCGCACCCGGTAGTTGGCCGTGCGGTAGCGGCCCTGCAGCCAGAGGATGCCCAGGGTTACGGGCACCTGGCTGAGCAGCAGCAGCAGGCCGAGGCGCCATTCGATCGAGATCATCGTGATCGCGATCACCAGCAGCGTCACCAGATCGGCCAGCACCCCGAAGGCACCGCTGCCGAACACCTCCGCCAGGGCATCGACGTCGCTGGTCAGCCGGGTCAGCAGCTTGCCCACCGGCGTTCTGTCGTGGAACCGCAGCGACAGGGCCAGGGCGTGACGGAAGAGATCGTCACGGATGCGGGCCGTGAGCCGCTGGCCGATCGCCTGCACGTTGTAGCTCTGGGCGCTCTGCAGGGAGAGCCGCACCGCCACCGCCGCCAGCAGCAGCAGCACGAGCCACCGCAGGGCAGCGGGGACCGGCTGGCCCTGCAGCCAGGCCATGGTTGGTTCGCCCCGCAGAACGGCGATCGCCTGGCCCACCAGCAGAGGTTGCACGGCGGCCGACAGGGCCAGGGGGATCAGCAGCAGCAGGGTGAGCAGCAGTCGGCGCCGATCCCGGCCCAGGTAGGGAATCAGACGAAGCAGACGCTGGCGATCGAGGCTGGCCATCAGCCGGCCTGCGCCAGGGCCGGCTGCGGCGACCGGCTGGCGGGTTGTCCCACGCTGGCGATCCGGTCGATCAGGGTCTGGAGCTCGCCGCCATCAAGCCGCAGGGCGAGGGGATGGCCGATCAGACGGGCGGTGCTGTGGAACAGATCTTCGATCGCCACCAGACCGTTGTCCTGCAGGGTGCGGCCGGTGGCCACCAGATCGACGATCGCCTCGGAGATTCCGGTGATCGGCCCCAGCTCCACCGATCCGGTGAGGTGGATCACCTCCACCGGCAGATCCAGGGCTGCGAAGAAGTCTTCCGCGCACCGGGTGAACTTGCTGGCGATGCGGCAGTGGGCCGGCAGATCCGCCGCCCGGGTGTAGCCGCTCGCGGCTTTGACCGCCACTGCCATGCGGCAGCCGCCGAAGCCGAGATCCACCAGCTGGGCCACCGGCAGTTGGTGCTCGCGCAGCACGTCGTACCCCACCACACCCAGCTGGGCCTGGCCGTAGGCCACATACACCGGCACATCGCCATTGCGCACCAACAGGGCGCGGGCGCGGCAACAGCTGCTCGCCACCATCAGCTGGCGGTTGTCGGGATCGAGCAACGACGAAAAATCGAGACCGGCCGCTGCGAAGCGCCGCACCGAATGCTTGAGCAGAGCTCCTTTGGCCAGGGCGACGGTGATCATGGCGGGCTCGGCGGGGGGCGCGCAGCCAGCGCTGCGGCGCAGATCATGCAGCGGTGATCATGGGACCGAGCCGCAGCCGGACTTTAACGATGGGACCGACCACGCCGGGACTGGAGACCCCACCGCGCCTTCCAGCGCCTGCTCTGGAGGTTTCGCTGCTGCCGGTGCTGCAGGACAACTACGTGTTTCTGCTGCGCCGTGGCAACGAGGCGGTGGTGGTGGATCCGGCCGTGGCCGAGCCGGTGATTGCCGCCCTGGAGGGCCAGGGGCTGGAGCTGGTGGCGGTGCTCCAGACCCACCATCACAGCGATCACATCGGAGGCACACCGGCGTTGCTGCGGCGCTGGCCGCAGGCGGCCGTGATTGCTTCCGCCGCGGATCGGTCCCGGATTCCCTTCCAGACCCGCGGCGTGCGCGGTGGCGACCGCTTCGAGCTGCTGGGAACAACGGTTCAGGTGCTGGAGGTTCCCGGTCACACCCGCTGCCATCTCGCCTTTCACCTGCCGAAGGAAGAGCAGGGCGATCCGGTCGGCGGCCACCTGTTCTGCGGTGACACCCTGTTTGCCGGCGGCTGCGGGCGACTGTTCGAGGGCACACCAGCCCAGATGCATGCCTCCCTCCAGAGCCTGGCGGCCCTGCCTGCCGCCACCCGGGTCTGGTGCGCCCACGAATACACCGAAGACAACCTGCGCTGGGCCGCGGCCGAGCAGCCCGGCGATGCGGCGATCGCCGCCCGGCTCGCCCAGGTGCAGAACGACCGCCGCCACGGGATCCCCACCATTCCCAGCACGATCGCGCTGGAGCGGGCCACCAACCTGATGGTTCGGGCCACCACGGCCGAGCAGCTGGGCGAGCGCCGCGGCCGCAAGGATCACTGGCGCGGCTGAGGGGGCTGGCAGGCGCTGCTCAGAGCGCCACCAGTGCCTGCCGCTCCGGGAACAACAGGGCCGCTTCACCGCGGCGCAGGCGCAGGCGGCAGCGTTGCCCGCGGGGATGTTCCTGCTCCAGGGGCAGCCGCAGCCGCAGCTGCACCGCCGCCGCACCCGAGCCCTGCTGCACCTGATACAGCCAGTCGCGGCCCAGGAACTCGCGGCCCATCACCCAGGCGTCACCCTCCCCATCGGCTTCGAGGCTGATCGCCTCCGGGCTGATCAGGGCTTCGAGCACCTCGCCCTGGGAGGGCTGGAGATGCTGGCCGTCGAGGGGAGCCAGCCGGCCCAGGGCCGTGTCGAGATGGTCGCCCTGCCGCCGGGCCGGCACCAGGTTGCCCTGCAGCACAAAGCGGCCCACGAAGGGTGTGGCAGGCCGCTGCACCAGATCCCGCGGGCTGGCGCACTGATCGAGGTTGCCGTTGCGCAGCACCGCCACCCGATCACAGATCGCCAGGGCCTCTTCCGGGTCGTGGGTCACGATCAGGCCACTGGCGCCGCAGCGGCTGAGCACCGCCGGCAGTTCGCTGCGCAGCCGCAGGCGCACCTCCACGTCCAGGTTGGAGAAGGGTTCGTCCAGCAGCACCACTGAGGGCCCTGGCGCCAGGGCACGGGCCAGGGCCAGGCGCTGGCGCTGGCCTCCCGAGAGCTCGTGGGGATACCGCTCCTCCAGCCCCTTGAGCCCGAGCAGTTCCAGCAGCCAGGCCGCTCGGCTGCTGTCCTGGCCGCGCCGCAAGCCGAAGCAGGCATTACGCCAGGCATCGAGATGGGGGAACAGGGCATAGTCCTGGAACACCATGCCGACGCCACGGCGCTCCGGTTCCAGCCAGCGGTTCGGCCCCGCCACCACCCGGCCGTCGATCGCCACGCTGCCGCGGCTGGGGTGCTCGAAGCCGGCGATCAGCCGCAGCAGGGTGGTCTTGCCGCAGCCGGAGGGGCCCAGCAGGCCCACCAGCTCACCCTGGGCCAGGCTGAGATCGATGCCTCGCAGGGTCCAGGCTTCGGGGTCGGTGCCGGGATAGCGGTGCCAGAGCCCCTCGATCCGCACGTGCTGGCGCCGCGGCAGATCGGGAGGCATCAGGGAGTCGAGGTCGCTGGCGATGGGGCCGGGGCCGGGAAGGGCCATAGTCTCAGCCGTCATCTTCTCCCAACGGTCCCCGGGCCATGAGCGCGTCCTCCCCCAGTGGTGCCCCGCAGCTGGAAGCCGTGATCACCAGCGACGCACCGGCCCCGGTGGGTCCCTACAACCAGGCTGTGAAGGCGGGCGGTGTGCTCTATTGCTCCGGCCAGATCGCCCTCGATCCGGCCACCGGCGCCATGGTGGGTGACGGCGACGTGGAAGCCGAGACCCGGCAGGTGCTGGCCAACCTGCAGGCGGTGCTGGCCGCCGCCGGCTGCACGCCCCAGCAGGTGGTGCGCACCACGGTCTTCCTGGTGGATCTGGGGGATTTCGCCCGCGTCAACGCCCTCTACGCCGAGGTGTTCGGCGCCGGCATCTCCCCGGCGCGGGCCTGCGTGCAAGTTGCGGCCCTGCCCAAGGACGCGCGGGTGGAGATCGATTGCATCGCGGTGCTGGCCTGAACTGGGCTGGCCTGAGGCGTGATGCCCGCCGGCGTGATGTCCGGAGGCGCTGCCGGTCGCTTCAGACCCTGAGGCGTTGCCTCAAGGCGGCGGTGGTGCATTCCGGGTCGGCCGTTGCATCGACCTGCACAGCCTGGGACCTCTCCCCGGAATCCAGCGGTTCGAGCGTGTGCCACTGCTGCCGTACCACCGCCGCGTCGGCGTCGGAGGGATCGTCCCCCCGGCGGCCTCGCTCGGCGATCCGTTGCAGCACCAGCTCGGCAGGGGCGCTGAACTCCAGGATCACCAGGGGCACGCCCCAGCGCCGCGCCCGCTCCGCCCAGGCCTGCCGCTGACGTCGCCGCAGGAAGGTGGCATCCACGATCGGTGTGAACCCACCAGCCAGCACCGCTTCGGCCAGCTGTGGCAGGCGCTGCTCGAACAGCAGGTCAGACATGGCGGCTCCGTACAGGGGGCCGCTGGCCTGGGGGTGCCGCTGGCGGGGCTCTCCCCACAGGCCCGCCAGCCGCTTGCGTTCCACGTCGGAACGGATGCGGATCGCCCCCAGCCGTTCGCAGACCTGCAGGCTGTGGTGGGATTTGCCGGATCCCGACACCCCGTGGGTGAGCACCAGTGCCTGCGGAGTCGGCCGCATCAATCCCTCCGCCAACGCCAGATAGCGCTCCACGCTGGCCGCTGTGGACGGGTCTCCAAGGGGGGGCAGGCCCTGCTGCGTGGCGCGCAGCACCGCCACCTTGGCCCGCACCAGGGCGCGGTAGGCCTCATACCAGCGCCAGAGCCGCAGGCCTTCGTAGTCGCCGCTGCTCTCCAGCCAGCGGTTGAGCAGCCGCCAGCCCAGGCCCGCATGGCCGCTCTGGTGCAGATCCATCACCAGGAAGGCCAGATCGCTGATCACGTCGATCCAACGCAGGGCAGGGTTGAACTCGAGGGCGTCGAACACGGTGATCCGCCCGCCCAGCAGGGCCATGTTGCCGAGGTGCAGATCGCCGTGGCCTTCACGGATCCGCTCCGCCTGGCGGCGGGCGGGCAGCAGCGGCGCCAGGGCGGCCAGGGTGGTGCGGCTCCAGTCCTGCAGGGGCCGCAATCGGGGGATCAGGACCTCCACCGCCATCAGCGCCGCGATGTTGGCGTCCGCCGGCGCCACCACCGCCTCGAAGCTGCCGTAGGGGCCTGACGGAGCGGCGATGGCGGCCCGGGCCTGAAAGCAGGCCAGATCGTGGGCCAGCCGATCGATCATCCCGCCATTGATGGCACCCCGTTTCAGGGCGGCCGGCAGCAGGTCGTCCTGATCGAACTGGCGCATCCGCACGGCCACATCGATCATCGCGTCGAGCTCGTCTTCGAGGGGAGCGTCGCTTGGCCCCATCAGGGCCTCGGGCGGGCCGAAGCGGGCCTGCCCCACCGGGCCGAGAATCGGCACCACGTCCAGGTAGAGATCGGGCGCGAGCCGTTGGTTGAGCCGAAGCTCCTCGGCGCAGAACTGGCGGCGGAGCTCCAGGGTGGAGAAATCGACGAAGCCGAAGCTCACCGGTTTCTTGACCTTGTAGGCGTACGGCCCGCTGAGCAGCACCCAGGAGATGTGGGTCTCCAGCAGGACGATCCGGCCCACGGGATGGTCGTAGGCCGCTGGGCGCCGCAGGGCCGTGATCAGGGCGTTCGCCTCCCGGTAGGTCACCTTGCCGGTGCCGCTGGCTCCAATGTGGCGGCCCGGGGGTGTTTCAGCCGCCTGGATCGGGCAGGGCGGTGGCCGCTGCCTAGGGTCAATCCTGGCTTGTCCCTGTTCTGCCGTTGCCCATGGCTGTCGAGCGCCTCACGATCCGTCAGCCCGACGACTGGCATGTGCATCTGCGCGACGGCGCCATGTTGCAGGCCGTGGTGTCCGACACGGCGCGGCAGTTCGCCCGGGCGATCGTGATGCCCAACCTGCGGCCGCCGATCACCACGGTGGCGGCGGCCCGGGCCTACCGCGAACGCATCCAGGCGGCCCTTCCGGATGGATGCACGTTCACGCCGCTGCTCACCGCCTACCTCACCGACACGATCGATCCGGCAGAGATTGCGGCCGGCTTCGCCGACGGTGTGTTCACGGCCTGCAAGCTCTATCCGGCCCACGCCACCACGAATTCGGCGGCGGGAGTCACCGATCCCGCGGCGATCGCGCCGGTGCTGGAGACCATGGAGCGGATCGGCATGCCCCTGCTGATCCATGGCGAGGTCACCGAGGCCTCGATCGACATCTTTGATCGCGAGGCGGTCTTCATCGAGCGCCATCTGCAGCCGCTGTTGCAGCGCCATCCCGCTCTGAAGGTGGTGCTGGAACACATCACCACCGCGGATGCGGTGGATTTCGTGCGCGGGACGCCCGCCAATCTGGCGGCCACGATCACACCGCACCATCTGCACATCAACCGCAACGCCATGTTCAGCGGTGGCCTGCGGCCGGATTTCTACTGCCTGCCGGTGGCCAAACGGGAGCTCCATCGCCTCGCCCTGCGGGCCGCGGCCGTCTCCGGTGACCCCCGCTTTTTCCTGGGAACCGATTCGGCGCCCCACGGTCGCGCCGCCAAGGAAACGTCCTGCGGCTGCGCCGGCATCTTCAACGCACCCTGGGCCCTGGAGAGCTACGCCCAGGTGTTTGATCAGGAGAAGGCGCTCGATCGGTTCGAGGCCTTTGCCTCGGTGTTCGGTCCCCGCTTCTACGGCCTACCCCTCAACGAGGGCACGATCACTCTGGAGCGGGTGCCCCAGCCGATTCCGGCGCAGCTCCACCGCAATGACGCGGCGGGCCGGGCGATCGAGCTGGTGCCCTTCCATGCCGGCGAGACCCTGCCGTGGCGTCTGGCGACCCCTCTGGCCCACGCGATTGCCGCTGGATGATCCGGGCCATCCAGGTGCGGATCAATAAGTCCTGTGTCACGCAGGTGTCTGCTGCAGAGCGGCCGGCTTAGCACCCATCCATGCCGCCCCCCGCGCGTGGGCTTTTTCGTTTCCCTCACCGAAGCCATCGCCGAGAACCAGTCGCTGCTGGTGACCGGGCTGGACCCCAACCCGGAGATGTTGCAGAACTGGGTGCAGCGCCGTGGCATGGCGGGCCGCTCCTTCCTCAGTCAGGCCCGCTACTGGATCAAGGAGGTGGTCGAGGCCACCTCCACCCATGTCTGCGCCTACAAGCCCAGCCTCGGCTTCTACCAGGCGCTCGGTCCGATCGGCCTGGAGCTGCTGCGCGAGGTGCGTGAGCTCGTGCCGCTCAGCATCCCCTTGATCATCGACGCCAAGCACGGCGATCTCAACACCTCCTCGGCCCTGGCGCATTACCTGTTCCGCGATCTGGGGGCCGACGCCGTGACCCTCTCCCCCCTGGCCGGTCAGGACATCGCCGCCCCGTTTCTGCTGCATCCCTCCCGGGCGGTGGTGGTGACCTGCCACAGCTCCAACGCCGCCGCGCGGGTGCTGCAGCACTATCCCGACGAGACCAATCCGCTCTATCTGCGCATCGTGCGCGAGTGCCAACTCTGGGCGACGCCGGAGCAGTTGCTGCTGGAGGTGGGCACCAGTGATCCGGAGATCCTGGCGCGGGTGCGCCAGGAGGCGCCGGAGCGGTTTCTGATCCTGCGCAGCCTCTGGGGGGAGGAGGAGCGCCTGGAGGCACTGCTGCAGGCCGGCCTCACCGCCGCGGCCGATGGCCTGCTGCTGCCGCTGCCCCAGAACCTGCTGGTGGAAGACGACATCGGCCCGCGGGCCGAGCAGCTCAAGCTCCGCATCGAGGAACAGCGGTTGCGTTGCCTTGAAGCCCGACCGATCGGCGGTGATGGCTCCTGCCAGCTGTGGTTACCGCAGCCCGAGGCGGCCGTGGATCCGATGGAGGAGTTGATCGTGGATCTCTTTGATATCGGTTGCCTGCTGTTCGGTGAGTACGTGCAGGCTTCGGGGGCCGTGTTCAATTACTACATCGACCTGCGTCAGATCATCTCTGATCCCAATCTCTTTCACCGGGTTCTGCATGCCTATGCCGAGGTCATCGAGGGGCTGCCGTTTGATCGCATCGCCGGCATTCCCTATGGATCTCTGCCCACGGCCACTGGGTTGTCGCTGCAGCTGCACAAACCACTGATTTATCCCCGCAAGGAAGTGAAGGCCCACGGAGCTCGCCGCTTGATCGAGGGGGATTTCGATCCCGGTGATCGTGTGCTGGTGGTCGACGACATTCTGATCACCGGCCGTAGTGTGCTGGAAGGCATCGGCAAGCTTGAAAGTTCGGGTCTGATCGTTGACGACGTTGTCGTGTTCATCGACCACGGCGGTGTCGCCGATTCCAGCGCCCGCGAGCGGCTTGATGCGGCTGGAGTCCGTTGCCATGCCGTGCTGGACATCGATCGCATCACCGCGGCCCTGCGGGCTGTGGGCCGCATCGGTGAGACCGAGCTGGCGGTGCTCGAGCACAGGACGCCAGTCACGGCCTCGGTGCCCTGATGGGAGGGCGCCCTCGTGTGTTGCGATTGTCCCGTGGCCTCGGTAGCGACTGTTGCCGAAGCGCCCCGGTGCCACGATCAACCCGTAGGGTGGTCGATGACCGCACTCAACCCTCTGGGTTGCACGGAGGCCTATGACCAGCGTCAAGCCCCTCACAGGAGTGTCTCAGACTCTCACCATCGGGGAGCTGGAAGCCAATTATTCCCTCTATTGCAAGGCCATGCGCCTGCTGCTCAAGGAGGGCAAGGCGATTGAAATGATCAAACGCACCGTCTGCTGGAGTCGCCTCGAGCAATTGCATACCTGTCTGCCCAGCCGCTACAAGTCGCCCGATTACCTCTATGTCGTTCTGAAGCGCGACATCGGCTGAGTTTCCGCATCCCAACCTCCCCGCCCTCGCGCTGAACGGCCCTTTCCAGCAGGATCTCAGCGTCAACAGCCACTCCTCCGTTAGGCGGTCGCTGCTGACTCTTCCTTGAGTTTCCCTCCTGAGCTGCTGCCGTCTTGAAGTCGGTCTCCGATCCCTTCCTGCGCCGCCCGGTGCTCACCCTGGTCTGCAGCCTGTTGGTGCTGCTGATCGGCTTCGTCAGCCTGGCGGGCCTGCCGGTTGAAAATCTGCCTCCGATCGCGCCGGGTCGGGTGTCCGTGAGGGCCAGTTATCCCGGTGCGGGCCCCGAGGTGGTGGAACAGGGGGTCACCAGCCTGCTGGAGAAGCAGCTCAACGGCCTGGAGCGACTCGATGCGATCCGCTCGGTGAGTTCCTCCAACGGCAGCCTGATCACTCTCTCGTTCGAGGGTGGTGATCCGGAGATCAACCAGATCAACACTCAGAATGAAGCCACGGTGGTGGCGCGGCAGTTGCCGGCCCAGGTGGTGCGTCTTGGCGTTCAGGTGCGCCGCAGCTCCGATGATCTGCTGATGGTGCTGAGCTTCAGTGCCGACCGCAGCCAGTACGACGACGCGTTTCTGAGTGGCTGGGTGGAGCAGACGGTGCGCGACCGCCTGCATCGGGTGAACGGCGTGGGGGAGGTGGCCCTGTTCGGTGGCAGCTCCCTGGCCTTCCGGCTCTGGCTCGACCCTGCGGCCCTGGAGGAGCGCAACCTCACGATCAAGGACATCAGCGACGCTCTCGAAGACCAGAACGTGCTCGCCACGCTGGGTCAGGTCGGAGAAGCACCATCGCCCGCCGATCAGCTTGTCACCCTGCCTCTGCGCATGGAGGGCCGGCTGCGCAGTGTCGCCGAGTTGGAGCAACTGGTGGTGGCACGCAGTGGCAACGGCGGCATCACCCAGTTGCGCGAGGTGGGGCGGGTGGAGCTTGGCAGTGAGTCGTACGACACGATCGCCACCAACCTGGCCGGCGATGCCGTGGTGGCGATCGGGGTGTTTCAGCGCGACGGCAGCAATGCCATGGAGGTGAGTCGAGCGGTGAATGCCGCTCTCGATGAATTGCGGCCGCGCTTTCCTCCCGGGGTGGAGCTGCAGCTGATCGTGGATGAAGCCGACAACGTGCGGGCCAGCATCGACCAGACGGTGGTCAGCCTGCGGGATGCCGTGCTGCTGGTCTTCCTGGTGCTGATGCTCGGCCTGGGCAACAGCCGCCTGGCTCTGATCACTGCCGCAGCGGTGCCGGTGGCCCTGGTGGGATCCCTCAGCGTGCTGCTGGCAACCGGCACCTCGATCAATACCCTCAGCCTGTTCGGCATGGTGCTGGCCACCGGCCTGGTGGTGGACGACGCCATTGTGGTGAGTGAGGACATCGGCCGACGGCTCGAGAACGGCACCCCGCCGATGCAGGCGGCCCGCGAAGCCATGCACGAACTGGGTGGGGCCGTAATCGCCACCTCGCTCGTGCTGGTGGTGGTGTTCCTGCCGATCCTCACCCTGTCGGGAAGCCTGGGTCGCCTCTATGCCCCGATCGCCATTGCGATCAGCGCGGCGATCGTGTTCTCCACCTTCAACGCCCTCACCTTCACCCCAGTGGCCGCCAGCCGGCTGCTTCACGCCGAGCGGCGTGAGCCCGCCTGGCTGGCCCGCTGGATCACCCCTCCCCAGCGCTGGCTCGAGGCGCTGGAAGCTCCCTACGGCCGCTGGCTGGATCGGGTCATGGCCAGTCCCCGGGCGGTGCTGGCCGTTCTGCTGGTTGGTCTGCTCTGCACCGGGTGGGCCCTGCAGCAGCGGCCTACGGCCTTCATCCCCCAGGAAGATGGCGGCCAGTTGCGTGCTGCGGTGGTGCTGCCCGATGGCGCCGCCCTGCCCCAGACCCAGCAGGTGATGGAGCAGGTGCGTCAGGTGATCGCCGCGGAACCGCTGGTGGCCAGCGGGAATTTCTATGCCGGTCGCTCCTTCGGAGACAGCAGTCCGAACAAGGGCAGTGTGTTCCTGCGGCTGCGACCGATCGAGGAGCGGCGCTCCGCGGATCAGAGCAGCGCCGCCGTGGTGAAACGTCTTAATGCAGCTCTGCGCGGACAGGTGCGCAACGGTCTGGTGCAACTCAGCGAGGCCCCCACGGTGCGGGGGTTCAGCAGCGAGGGCGGCCTGGAGCTGGAACTGCTCGATACCAGTGGCGGGCAGCTGAGCCTGAGCGATTTCCAGCGGCAGGCTGAGGCCTTCATTGCCGAAGCTCAGGCCAGTGGGCTGTTCGAGAGGGTGTCGACCCGGTTCACCGCCGATTCGCCCCGCTTGCTGCTGGTGCCCGACCGGCTGCAGATGGCGTCGTTGGGGGTGAAGTTGTCCGATGTGGTGGACACGCTCGGTGCCAGCTTCGGCAGTGAATACGTCAACGACAGCTTCGAGAGCGACGAGGTGCGCCGGGTGATTGTGCAGCTCGATGGTCGTCATCGCCGCGATCAGACCGATGTGCTCTCCCTGCGCGTGCGCAACCGCGACGGACGGCTTATCCCCCTGGCCCAGCTGGTGAGGGTCGAACAGGACACCGGACCCACCACGATCAACCACAGCCGTCTGGCGCGTGCCATCTCGATTCGCGCCCTGCCCAAGGCGGGGGTGAGCACGGGCCAGGCGATGGCAGAACTGGAGAGGCTGGGCAAGAGCCAGGGCAACAGCACCGATCTCGAATGGGCTGGACTGGCACGGGAGGAGCGCAAGGCAGGCGGAGGAAATCTGCGGGTGTTCGCCCTGGGGGTGGTGGTGATGGTGCTGGTGTTAGCCGGCCTGTACGAGAACTTCGCCGACCCGTTCATCATCCTGATCACCGTGCCTCTGGCTTTGCTGGGGGCGGTGCTGGGCCTGGCCCTGCGAGGCCTGCCGCTGGATGTCTATGGCCAGATGGGCCTGCTGGTGCTGGTCAGCCTGGCCGCGAAGAACGGCATTCTTATCGTGGAGTTCGCCAACCAACGGCTGGCTGAAGGAATGGACCTGCAGGCGGCGATCCACGGCGCCGCCCTGGCAAGGGTGCGACCGATCCTGCTCACGGCGATCTCCTCGCTGGCAGGATTTCTGCCGTTGCTGTTTGCCAGTGGTGCCGGCTCAGCCAGTCGCATCAGCATTGGCACCGTGGTGTTCTTTGGCCTGCTGGTGGCCACAGTGCTGACCCTGTTCGTGGTGCCGGTGATCTACCGACTGGTGAAGGGCTGGGAGCGCCGCCGTCTGCAGCCCCGCAGTTCAGCTCTCTAGCTGGCAGCTCACCGCGTAATCGAACGGCACTGCAGCCGGGGGCAGATCAAGCAGGTGGGCGACTGTGGCGGCAAGACTCTCCGGCTGGGTCATCGCGTCGGGCGTGAGCGTCTTGACGCCTGCCGCCATCTCGGTGTTCACCCAGCTTGGGCAGAGGGCAGTGACCCGGATTCCGGCGTCCCAGCCTTCGTTGCGCATTGCCTGACAGAGGCCCAGCAGGGCGAACTTGCTGGCGCCGTAGGCAGCGAGGTTGCCCTTGATCCGCTTGCCGCTCATCGACACCAGCACGATCAGCCTGCCATCGCCACCGGCGACCAGATGGGGCCAGGCCGCTCGACTCAGCCACCAGGGTCCCATCAGGTTCACCTCAAGGGTGTGGGCGATCTCGCGCTCCTCGCCGCTGGCGAAGCCCACCCCCACTCGCGAGAAGATACCAGCGCAGTGGACTACCGCATCAAGGCCGCCGAAGTGTTCCACACTCGATGTGACCCAGGCCTGGGCGGCGCCGGGGTCGGTGGCCTCGTAGGGGTGGATCATCAGGGTCTCGTTGCTGCCTCGGGTGCCAAAGACGGTCTTCATCGCGTCGGGGCTGCGCACACCCAGGCTGAGCCGATGACCGCCGGCATGCAGCCGCTTGGCCACGGCCAGGCCGATGCCCCGGCTGGCTCCACTGATCAGAATCGTGCGGGTGCGATTCACGCTGGCGTCTCGCCGGGCTTCACCCATTCCAGTTCCAGAGTGGAGTGATCGATGCCCAGCTCGGCCAGTCGCTCACGGGCCTGTGCCAGCAGCGCGGTATCGCTGACGCCGTTGTTGCGGCACCGCAGATGGGCGGTAAGGGCGGTGCGCGAGGTGCTCATTGCCCAGATGTGCACATGGTGAGCTTTCTCCACGCCTGGCAGCTGCTGCAGGGTCTGGCGCACCAGGTCCAGCTCAATCGGTCGCGGTACGCCATCGAGGTTCACCAGCACCGCCTCCCGCGTCAGCCCCCAGCCGCTCCAGGCCACGGCCAGGCCAACACCGACCGCGGTGAGTGGATCGATCCAATCCCAGCCGGTGCAGCTCACCAGCACAGCGCTGACCAGCACCGCCGCCGATACCGCCGCATCCGTGAGCAGATGCACCACCGCGGCCTTGCGGTTGAGATTCCGGCCGTGGTCGTGGCCGAACAGGCGTGCCGAGAACAGGTTCACCAGGATTCCCGCTGTTGCAGCCCAGATGACCGGCGTGCTGCTGATCGGCTGGGGATCCCGGAGCCGTTGCAGCCCCTCGACGATCACCACGGCGGCGGCCATCAGGATCAGCGTCGCATTGACCAAGGCAGCCAGCTGGGTGCTGCGTCCGAAGCCGTAGGTGAAGCGGCCGCTGGCCGGGCGGTCGCTGAGGTGCTCCGCTCCCCAGGCCAGCAGCAGGCCAGCCACATCGCCGAGATTGTGGATCGCATCGGAGATCAGGGCGAGCGATCCGAAGCCGACACCGATCGCGATCTGCAGGCCGGAAAGGACGCTGTTCAGCAGCACGCTCCAGCGGAATGCCGATCCCCTGGCGCCGGATATCCCTGGATCGTGGCTGTGGTTGGACATCACGGCCATTCGCTCAGGACTTGCGGTCGGGGGTGTCGCTTGGCCGCAGGACCAGCACCACCGACCCCGCCACGATCAGCAGGATGAGCCCCAAGCCGGCCAGCACCGGCAGCAGAACGTCGTTGTCCATGTCATGCAGGGGTGCCGCGTGCCCCATTTTGGCGGCGCGGCAGGGCATCGGCCAGTCAACCCACCGTGACCTGGTTGCGACCGTTCTCCTTGGAGGCATAGAGGGCCGCATCGGCGCGAGCCATCAGGGCCTCGGCATCATCCTGGGCGGGACTGTAGGTGCTGAGGCCCAGACTGATGGTCACCTGCACTGCCGTGCCATCGAGGATGGTGACGGCTTCCGCGACACCGAGGCGTTGCAGTTCGGCGTAGTTGCGACCGGTTTCGCTGGAGCAATTCGGTAGCAGGATCGTGAATTCCTCACCACCGCTGCGACAGAAGCAATCGGTGGCCCGCAGGCGGCTGCGGATCGTATCGGCGACGTTCAGGAGCACGGCGTCGCCCATGGCATGGCCGTAGGTGTCATTAACGCGTTTGAAATAATCGATATCAAAGCAGAGATAGCTCAGCTCGCTTTCTTGACGATTAGCGCGAGCGATCTCATCTTCCAGTCGTCGAACAAGTTCTCGACGGTTATAGCATCCGGTCAGTGGATCAGTAGTGCTGAGATGATGCAGCTCCTGACGTGATTTCTCGAGCTTGGCATTCATATCTTCCAGCTCCAGGCTGAGCCGGTTGACGCGCAGGAGCCGACTGTTGATCAGTTTCACCATGGCATTGAGCTCCAGGATGACGGAGGTTGCCAGACTGGGTACCGCGTAGAGGCTGGCTTTGCCACTGCCCTGCCTGGCCTGGTGGCGGAAGATCGGGGCCAGCACCTTCACGAACTGTTGATCGAGGCTGCGGCCCAGCCAGTGGCTCAGCAGCGCCCCGATCAGGATCACCCAGGCCATCAGTCCCACGGTCTGAGTGGTTTGACGATGCAGCGCCTGGATCGTTTCGGCGGCGGAGTAGGCCACGGTGGTCTGGGTGGAGGTTTGGCCTGTGAGGTGACGATCAATCGTGGTGTCGTAGATCCAGTAGCCCTGTTCGAGCCTTCGCTTCCAGGGTTGACGATCACGAGGGATCTTCAAGGTCAGACTCTGTACTGAAAGGATCGGCTGATCAATGGGTTCGTAGTCGCGGGTCAGGGTCTCGAACAGCTTGGTATCTGTGCTGTGGATTTCACCATTTCCCTGGTGGATGCGTACCTCCATGCGCTCCGTTCCATTAGGCAACGCCCGTTTCATGACAGCAAATTCAGCGTCTGTCATCGTGATCGCCGCATTGGCGACCAGCCTGAGCATGTGCTGCTCTCTCTGTTGCAGGGATAGCTGAAGATTGCGGGACAGAAGTGAGCTGACCGCGAAGGTGGGGATGGCGATGGCCAGCAAGACGATGCTGATGCTCAATCCCCGAATGGAGATTCCCTTGACGACAATTTTCCCTGGAAAGCGATATTTTATCATCAGGTAGAGCGTGAAGCCGATCGTGGTATTCACAACACTGTTCACGCTTTGCACCAGCGCCTGTGTCAGCCCGTCGACGCTGCCCAGGTTTGGCAGCAGTGCGGTGAACAGCAGAATGATCGGAGTGCCGGCTACAAGCCAGAAGCCGACATCCGCCAGGATGATGCGGCCGTTATCGGCATTGCGGCGGCCTTCGTTGAGGCGATCCAGAAACAGCTTCAGCCATACCGCTTCCAGCAAGACAACAGCAAGGCACCAGGGACCCCGTTGCCAGGTTTCCGCCAGCGCCTCAACGGCACCCACCAGAACGCCCCACCAACCGAACCGCAGCACGGCGAAGACGGTGGCGATCGATCCCAGTTGCCAGCGGGCTCCAAAGAACGGCTGAAGTGGAAGCAGACTTCCCGCCGCTGCCCCAACGGCCAGTGCCGCGACGGCCCAGTGTTCACCGAACCATTGCCTTGGGTTGGAGCCGGCAGCCCAACGCATCGGTTCTAGGAGCCTGTCGCGCATAGATCAGCACCCAGTCTCTCCACAGCCGCCCATCAATCTGCCCAGATCCCAGTGACTGCAATGGATCTGGGCGATACACTCGGGCATGCAGAAGCGCAAGACCTTTCGCCCCTGGCAGCCGCAGCAGGCCACCCTGCTGCCGCCGTCACCGCGTGAGTGGCTCTCAGAAGACCACCAGGTGTATTTCCTGCTGGACCTGGTGGATGAGCTGGATCTCTCCGCGATCCTCGTACCCGCTCAGGCCAAGGACCCCCGCGGAGAGAAGGGATTCGATCCACGCATGATGACGATGCTGCTGCTTTACGCCTACTGCGTGGGCATCGTCTCCTCCAGGAAGATCGAGCGGGCCTGCTACGAGGATCTGGCATTCCGCGTGCTGACCGGCAACCAGCAGCCGGACCACAGCCGAATCAGCGAGTTCCGCCGGCGCAACCTTGATGCCCTCAAGGGCCTGTTTATTCAGATCCTGCGCCTGTGCCAGAAGGCGGGGATGGTGAGCCTGGGCCATGTGGCCCTCGATGGCACCAAGGTGCAGGCCAATGCCTCCAAGCACAAGGCGATGAGCCACGAGCGGATGCTCAGGGCGGAGAAGGAGCTCCAGAAGGAAATCAACGCCTTGATCCGCAAGGCCGAGATCCTGGATGCCCAGGAAGACCGGCGCTACGGCAAAGGAAACCTGGGCAGTGAACTTCCCGATGAGCTGCGCCACAAGCAGGGCCGCCTCGCAAAAATCCGTCAGGCCCGCAAGGAGATGGAGGCGGAAACCGCTGCAGCTGCAGCGCGGCAGCGGCAGGAGGAAGCCGAGAAGGCCAGAGCCAAAGCGACCGCAGCCGAGGAATCGGATGGATCGGCCCCTGAGCAGGCCGAGCTGAACAGGAAAGCGGAAGCCGCAGCGGCAAAGGCAGCAGCGGCGGGGGACAAAGCCATCGAGGCCGCCGAGAGCGCTGGCCTCGAGCCACCAGATCTGGAGCCACTCGCCTCTGACGCGATGCCCAGGCGTGGTCTGGCGAGAAAGGCTGACGGCACACCGACGGCCAAGACCCAACGGAATTTCACAGATTCCGACAGCCACCTCATGCAGTCCGGCGGCACCTACCTGCAGGGCTACAACTGCCAGCTGGCGGTCGACAGTGACCACCAGGTGATCGTGGCGGTGGGCGTCAGCAACCAGCCACCGGACGTGGAGCACCTGGAGCCCATGCTGGAGCGGATCGCCGCCAGCGCCGGTGAACTGCCGGACGTGATGACGATGGATGCGGGCTACTGGAGCGACGACAACGCAGGTCACTGTGAGGACCTTGGCATTGACGCCTACATCGCCACCGGCCGTCTGCCGCATGGGAAGCCGCCACCGCCACAGCGAGGACCGCTGCCCAGAGATGCCGACGCCAGAACCCGCATGGCCCGCAAGATCAGAAGCAAGAAGGGATCCAGGATCTACGCCCAGCGCAAAGCGATCGTGGAGCCGGTGAACGGCCAGATCAAGGAAGGCCGGGGCCTGCGGCGGTTTCTCTTGCGGGGCCTGGAGAAGGTCGATGGTGAATGGCATCTGATCGCTGCCACCCACAACCTGCTCAAGTTGTTCCGGTACAGGCGATCACAGCAGCAGCTCTGGGCAGCAGCGACGGGATGAGGGGTAGAGACCCTGGCAATGCCGCCAGGGCTGAGTCAACCTCGCCCCAATGAACCAGCTCAGCGGGAGAGGTAGACCTCAGAGCTCACCTCACCGGGATTCGTCGTGACCAGGGGCTCGCTGCTCTATTGGCAACAAACTCCTAGTGTGCCGTCCCGGAGATCTGCGAGCAAAGTCGCTGGAGCTTCTCCAGGATTGAATCCGCTGTGGCCGTCCAGTTGAACGGCGCCTTGGTCTTGTTGTAGGCCGCCACGAATTGCTCGATCTTGGAGATCAACTCCTTGACGCTGGAGAAGCTGCCGCGTCGGATCGCCCGCTGGGTGATGATCCCAAACCAACGCTCCACCTGGTTGATCCAGGAGGCGTAGGTCGGTGTGTAGTGCACGTGGAAGCGGGGCCGCTGCGCCAGCCAGGCCCTCACCTTGGCGTGCTTGTGGGTGCAGTAGTTGTCGACGATCAAGTGGACATCAAGCTCCTCGGGGACCGACTTCTCGATCTGGCGCAGGAACCCCAGGAACTCCTGATGCCTATGGCGGGGCTTGCATTGGGTGATCACCTCGCCTGTTGCCACATCCAGAGCAGCGAACAGCGTGGTGGTGCCGTGGCGGATGTAGTCGTGGGTGACGCCCTCCACGTAACCCAGGCCCATGGGCAACAGCGGCTGGGTGCGGTCCAGTGCCTGGATCTGCGTCTTCTCGTCGACGCAGAGCACCATCGCCTTATCCGGAGGGTTCAGGTACAGGCCGACGATGTCGCGGACCTTCTCCACAAAGAACGGGTCGGTGGAGAGCTTGAACGACTTCTGCCGGTGGGGCTGGACCGAGAAAGTCTGCAGCCAGCGGTGAACGGTGGTTTTGGAGATGCCGGTGGCAGCCGCGAGGGAGCGCGCAGACCACTGGGTGCTGCCATCGGTGGGCTTGGTCTGCAGTGCCCGGTTGATCACCTCCGCCACCGTGTCGTCCTCGTAGGTGCGAGGCCTACCCGGCCGCAGCTCGTCATGCAGGCCCTCCAGGCCCAGCTCCCGGTACCGCTTGCGCCACTTGCCAACGGTCATCCCCGTCAGCCCCATCCGTTTGGCGATGGCGGTGTTGGTCTCGCCGGCACCGCAGGCCAGCACGATCTGAGCGCGCTGCACGATCGAATGCGGCAACGACCGGGAATTTGCAAGGGCCCGCAACTGCTGAACCTCGTCCTCGCTGAGGACCAGCGGAGGCATCGGACGACCAAGCGCCACAAGGCACCTCGGGTGACACTCTCGATTCTAGCTGTTATTTCCGGGACGGCATACTAGTCGTCAGGGTTGATCAGTCTTGCGCCCGATCGGCCTGGTCGATTGTTCAGGACAGCGTGGCTGGTGGAGTCCCCGAGTTGGTTGTCCGAGTGGATGGTCGTGATATCAGCGGTAGGGCGCCAGGCCAAACCCCTCGCGTTCGCTGAGCCCGGCCCCTGGTGATGGCACCCTTGCCGGAGGCGTCGCATAGGGCCTGACGGCGATGCCGTTGCCGCGGCCCCGGACACCAGAGGGGATGCTGCCTCGGCGCAGCTGAGCCAGCAACGGATCACAGCCTCCGGCACTTCTGATCACCTGCTCGACTTGTCGGGGGGAGATCCCTGACTCCCATCCCCTTGGCCAGCCCCGTCGCTGGGCCTGGTGGTTGACCAGAGTCCGGGCCTGGACGCGGTCGAGTTGGCCATCTGAGTACAGGCACTGCACGACGGCCAGGCTGGCCAGCTGGTCGGACGGTCGGCGAGGAACGGTCGTCGGAAATTGCGGCCGATTGCCGTTGTCGTTGAGTCCGGGAATACCGAATCCACCACCAAAACCACCACCAAATCCGCCTGGAGCAAGGCTGGAGAACTGACTCAGGGCTGCCATGGCCAGGGAGAGAAGCAGGTCGTTCATGGTCGAATCCGGGCTTGATGAGTCAATGAAGAGAGGCGTCAACCGCAATAGCGTTCGAACAGTTGGATCACCTGCGATGGGGGCAGCTGGGCCGTGTATCGGGCCTCCAGCTCTCCAGCCCGTTGGCGGGCTGGATAGAGCCGCAGGGAAGCCAGATCCTGTGGTGATCGTTTGGCCAGGGCCTCGGCCATGGAGCGGTGGTAATTCGGATCGGTGATGGCACCGCCGCGGCAGGCCTGCATCCGATGGGTGGCCTCATGGGCCAGGGTGTTCCAGACCTCCCTGGGGTTGCTGTGCACTCTGCAGATCACGATCGTGTCGCTGCCGTGGCTGTAGAGGCCCTGCAGCCCCCGCTGGGTGCAGTCGCGTTGCACCACCTGAACCCCGGAACGCTTCAACAGCAGCCGCAGGCGATCGATCGCTTCCCAGTTGGTCGCCCCTGCTGCCGTGGGGACAAGGGCCAGGCCGATGGTCGCCAGCCCCAGAAAGGCAAGCCCCAGGATGTCGCTCAGGCTCCGTTCAAGACGAATCGGGGCCTCAGGGGGCCTGGGCTCCTGGGGGGTATGGGTATGGGGCACGGCCAGTGGCTGGCCATCAGCCCGTGGGACGTGATGGGGGAGATTCATGGCGGCAGGTGAGCCACGTCTTCACTGTCCGTCCGAACGGGCCCGTCAGGTGTGACTTGCCGTGGCCAAGGTGTGACCGGATGTGATCACAGACTCGGTTGGGGGGCTTCCTTCATCGTTCTGGGTGACGACAACCATGCGCGAAGAGCGGCGGTGAACCCAAATCTCCGGGGATTCCGCTGGCACCTGCCCCCATGGTGAACGGTTGCCAGGTGCGCTCACCGGACGTGGCAACACCGAGTCGGCGAGCGATCGGGTCGGCGCTCCTCTGGGGCAGGTCGCTGTTGCGGTTCGTGAGTATCCAGTGATTCCGGGGCGTTGGTGAGCACCCGTGGCGGGCATGTCCAGCGGCCAGGTGCCGAATCCCCGGGAGACAAGCTGCGACTGGTCCGAGCTTGAGCCGCAGGGTTGGATTGGACATCGCCCGGGACATGGAAGAGCCCCACGTTGAACTCCGCAACTGGCTCATGAAGTTCCGACAAGCACCCTGGCGGCAGGTGATGGTTGCGCGCAGGCGCGGACTGTGCGGCCGGGGTCGATCGCCTGGTCAGAAGCACCTGCAGGCGAAGTGGAAAAGCAGGGCCCGGCGCAGCTTCCGCAAAACAACGTTACAATTCTCACAATCTTTGGATTGAGCAGTCGTGGGTGAGCTGGTCGATGTGGGTGGAGGACTCCAGGGTGGCTTCGGGATCGTGTCTGGGATGGTCAGCCTTTTCGCCCTCGGCCTCTACGCCCTTCTCCAGGGTGATCGGGAGAACAACGATGACGACGACAATCACGGCGGTGGCTTGATGCAACCAGTGGCCTGATACCTCCTGGAGTCTTTCAGGCCTGCTCAGGGGTTTCTGGCTTTTCAGGGTCCAGCTGTGCCCGATAAGCCGCTGGAACCAGCACCAGGAACAGCAGCCACCACAGCAGCACCCCCGAGGCCACAAAGCCGCTCAGCCACCAGCGGTGCAGCAGCCACCAGCTCGCCGCCACCGCCACCACTCCCGTCAGCAGAATCGACCAGGGCTGGCACCACCAGGGCTTGGTGGACCAGATGCCCGGGCAGGCTGTCGCCTGGGCCGATGGAATCTGCGGCAAGCCTGAGCGCGCATTGGACACGGTGGGTTCGGACACAACCGTCCTGGAGGCGCACAACCCTCCCATGGTCCCTTCACGGCAGCCCTTCGGCTCCACTCCATGCCCATGACCACCAACGCGCCGCCTCTGACCGTTCGCCCCGACCCGGGACTTGCATTGCCGCGTGGCAGTCAGCGGCGCACCACCCTGCTCCAGCACAACGCCGGCCTCTGGCAGGGCACCTTCATCCGACTCGACGGCCAGGGCCACGAGCTCGACCGCTTTGCCAGCCATCTGGAGGTGCAGGAACTGATCACCGGAACCGAGGATCAGGACATCCCTGAGATCGAGGCGGCCCTCACGAATGGCAGCACCGGTGCGGTCCGCACGATGCGCTTCCGCGAGCCGCCCTCGGAGATGCAGATCGCTGCCGATGGCCACTGGAGCCTGGGCCCGAGCCGGATCGGCCCCTGGACCTGGGTGAGTGAACTGTGTGTGGTGCTGGGCGAGCGTCGCCGCAGGGTTGTGATCGAGCTCGCCGCCGAGGGCCTCTCCAGCCTGGTCTACGTGAACGAAGGGCGCCCGGGCCGCCAGGATCCGGTTCCACCAGCTCCACTTCGTCTGCCGCCTCCCACCACCGTGTGGCAGGCCAACGGTGTTTCGCTGCTCCGCTGGCAGCCGGAAGCGGATGTGCTGATCGATATCCCGCTGCAACGTCAGCCGGATCAGCCCCAGCTGGTGGCCCTGCAGTGGCAGCCGGCCTGGGCCAGCCATGGCGCTCGCATCGAGCGGCGTCACGATCGTTATGGCCTGCTTGAGTCGATCAATTGCAGGGCTCCAGAACCGCAACCTTGATCCCGTGGCGATCGCGGTGGTTCAACCGGGCCTTCAACCCAGCTTGGCCACCACGCCCACGAAGGCCATCACCAGCAGGGCCACGCTGACCAGAAAGGCGATGCCGAAGCCGGGGCCACGCTTGTCCGGCGCCTGCATGTAGCCCACCGCATAGGCGATCCGCGCGCCGATCCACACGAAGCCAAGGGCGCAGGCCACGCCGGCCTGGTTGAGGGTCACCGCCATCCAGAAGGTGGGCAGGAAGAACACCAGCTGCTCCAGGGTGTTCTGCTGGACCCGCAGGGCGCGCTCGAATTGTTCGGGTCCTGTGGTGGCGGGGGGCTTGACCTGATGCTGGACCCGCGCCCGGCCCACCAGCAGGGCCGTGGCCTGGTACAGCACCAGGGCCAGGATCGTGACCAGAGCAGGCAGGGGCGGCAGGCTCATCGGAATGGGGCGGCAGGGGCCTGGGGCAAAGCGGATCGTCTCATGGCCAGCCGGATCCAGCCACTACCACCACCCATCCTTAGGGATTGAACGATGGGTCTTGAATGATTCAGATCCATGCCTGCTCGAAGGCTGCCTGGATGCGGGCGGTGATGGCCTGGGTCTGCTGCCGAGGTCGTCCGGCCGTGTCTGGCCCATCCGGTGCGATGGCCTGAGCCGGCTGAGGGCCCTCCGGCCGCAGCTGGATCGGTTCGGCCACCTTGAGCCGCACCTGCCGAGGCCCGAGCCCAGGCCGGCGCGGCAGCCGCGCCCCCTGCAGCCGCTCCAGAGCGTCGTGGAGCAAGAGGGATGTTTCGGCGAAGCGCTCGAAGCTGGGGCGGCGTGCCACGTAATCGCCGGACACCGCCACCAGGCCCTCCGCCAGTCGCATGTGCACCAGGGCCATGGCCGCATCACGGGCGAGCCAATCGGCCAGGGCGCGATCCAGGGGGGGCAGAGAGCAGCGGGGCGGCAGGTCTTCGCGAAACTGGCGCCGCCAGCCCTCTTCCTCCAGCCGGCGGCACCGTTCTTCGGGGGTGCCGCCGCCGCTGAGACCGAGGCGGTTCTCCGCCACCGTCAGGGCCCGATCGAGCAGTGCCTGGATCCGCTCACCCCGGCCGGGCGCATCCGACCCCCTCCTCTGGGCGGCAGTCTGCCGGGGGGCAGGTGCTGGGGACCCCAGCTTGAGTTGCGGGGCAAGACGTTCGTAAAACCGCTCCAGCTGCTCGATCAGCACATCCCCGATCGCCAGCAACCGCGGGTAGAGCCGCAACGCCGTTTCTGTGATGGCCCCGTTGTCTTGGATGGCCGCGCCCTCCGGCGCTTCAGCCTCTGGCATCGTGCCGACCCGATCGCTTGTCAGACCCACCAGCCCTTCCAGCCGCTCCAGCAGCTTCTCCAGTGCTCCCCAGTTCTGGCGGCGGTAGCGGTACTGCAGGCTGATCGGCACGATCCACACGGCTTCGCTGCGGCCGGCACGGTCCAGGTCCTGCACACACCACAACCCCAGCTGGGCCACACCGTTCTCCAGGGGGCCCAGCTGCTCGCCGTGGCCGTTGGTGGCCCCCTCCGGAGCCACCGCAAAGGGACAGGCTCCCTCCAGCACCAGGCGCCGACTGGTGCGCAGGGCCGTCCAGTCGGGGCGCCGGCCGCGCCGCAGCGACACTCCCCCCAGGCGGGAGAGCACCCAGGCGAGGCCGCGTCCGCCCCAGAGCGGCATGCCGCGGTCGTAGAGGAACTGGGCATGCAACGGCAGATGCAGGCGCACCCCGTGTCGGCGGGCCAGGGCCGGCACCCCGCGGGAGAACAGCCACAGGGCGGCGAGGGGATCATCCACTTCCCCATGGCGGAACGCCAGGATCAAGCGCAGGTTTCCGGCCTGAAAGCGCTGGAAGGCCTCCACCAGATGCTCCCCCTCCACCAGCTCCAGCCCTTCGATCCGCGCCGGCAGCCATACGAACCAGCGGAAGCGCAACAGCAGCGGCAGCAGGCCATGCAGCAGTCGCACCATCGCCATGCTCAGGCGGGGCGGGATCGGTTCCAGGCCCTGGCCGTTCCGTCCGTGCATGGGGGTCACGGCGATCCGGCCGGCACCGCCATCAGGGCCTCGATCCAGCTCCGCAGGTCAGCCAGCACCTCCTGGCGGTCCAGATCGTCAAAGAGTTCGTGGAAGCTGGCTGGGTAGAACCGCCAGGTGCTGGTCGCTTCCGGCAGCCCGGCGAAGAACCGTTCCGCTGCCGCCGGCGGGGTGACGCCATCGGCGCCGCTCTGCAGCAGGAGCAGCGGCAGGGTGATCCGGGGCGCCTCCGTCTGCAATCGCCCAGCCACCGCCAGAAATTCGGTGGCCAGCCGCGCTGAGCAGAGGGTGTGCCGGTAGGGGTCGCGGCGGTAGGCCTCGAGGCGGATCGGATCGCGGCAGGCCAGCTTGAGGGGGAAGCCCGTGGACAGGGTGAAGGAGGGCCAGATCCGTGAGAGGAGGCGGGCGCACAGCAGGCGCCAGGAAGCTGCTCCTGTTTCTCCGACGGCAGGATTCGAGACCACCGCCCCGATGAGCCGGGTGCTGGCCTCATCCGAATCCAGCACCGCATCCAGCACGAGGGTCCCTCCGAGGCTGTGACCCAGCAGCAGACAGGCCAGGTCCGGGCGGGCTGCGGTCACCTCGCTGGCGAGGAACTGATCCAGACAGTCGCGGTAATCGCTCCAGGACCGCACCAGCCCCCTGGGACCGTCCGAACGGCCATGGCCCGGCAGATCAAAGGCGAACACCTCCAGACCCCAGCCCACCAGCTCCTCGGCCAGGTCTGTGAACAGACCGCTGTGACCTCCGATGCCGTGCACCAGCACCATCGCCGCCCGGGGCGGCTCCGCACCGCTCCAGCGCTGCCGGTAGAGCCGCAGACCCGCCGGTGCCAGGCTGGTGGTGGCGGTCCACCAGCCTTCCTGCCGACACACCGCGCCGCTCCACTCAGCGGGCGGGCCTGAGATGGGGTGCCCGGACGCGGGGCGGGATGGCTGGGGCATCCGTCTGGCGGGAGAAGGGGGCGTCCCCAGGGTGCAGCCGATGGGCTGACGCTGCATGGGTACGAGGTGCTACGAAAATCATCGCCAGCGGTGACAGCCGCCAACAATGCGGGGGTCGTCCGCCCCTCAGGCCATGCCCGTCGGAGCACCCGGGCAACCCCAGCCGCTGGACAGCGTGGGCAGCGGGGGACGGGATGGGGATCCTGCTCCCGGCCTGGATCTGGTGGCGCTGCTCAGCCTGGTGGGCTGCCTGGCGGCGGCGCTGCTGATGGCCCACGGCATCGTTCGGGTCCATCAGGCGGGTCTGGTTCTGCTGGGCGATCCCGAGGCCCGCGCTCAGCAGGTCAGCCGGCTTCCCTCCAGCGGGCGCGACTGAACGCAGGCCAGCCCGCCGCCCTCAAGGCTGGAGTGCATCCATCGCCACCACGCTCCGTGGCGTCCCGTCATTTCCCCTTCGACCACCTTGCCCCAGACCAAGACTGAGACCCAGGCCCAGGGTCAGCCTCAGACCAAGTCGAAGACTCGGACCCTGCCCAGCTCCGCGCTGCCGGCCGGCCCGCGTTCCCCCTGGGTGGTGCAGACGTTCGGCTGGATCCGCTCACCCTTCCGTTTCATGCGGCGAGCCGCCAGCCGTTACGGCGATGCCTTCACGGCACGGCTGGGAGGGGGCGGAAGGCCGCTGGTGATGCTCAGCGCGCCGGAGGATCTGCGCACGCTGCTCAATCAGGATGACGGCGATCCGTTCGATGCCCCCGGGGACCTCAACGCCCTGTTCGAACCCTTCCTCGGCACCGAGTCGGTGATCGGCATCAGCGGCGACCGACATCGCCGCATGCGCAGATTGCTGATGCCTCCCTTCCACGGGGAGCGGATGCGTTCCTATGGGCAGACGATCGCGCAGATCAGCGATGCGGTGATCGATGGCTGGCCTGTCGGATCGACCTTCTCCGCCCAGAAGGCGATGCAGTTGATCTCCATGCGCGTGATCCTCTCCACCGTCTTTGGGCTGGCGGAGGGGGAGCGCTACCGGGAGCTGGAGCGGCTGCTGGTCGCCCTGCTGGATCAGATGAGCAGTCCGGCGAGTGTGAGCCTCCTCTACTTCCCGCTGCTGCGGCTTGATCTGGGGCCGCTCAGCCCCTGGGGCGGCTTTGTGCGCCGGCGTGCCGCGATCGATGCCCTGATCGATGACGAGATCGAGCGGCGCCGCCGGCAACCCGAGACGTCCGAGGTTTCGAGCGACATCCTGTCGCTCCTGCTGGCGGCCCGCGATGAGCAGGGTCAGCCGATGACGGACCAGGAGCTGCGGGATGAGCTGATGACCCTGTTGGTGGCTGGCCACGAAACCACCGCCACGGCCCTCACCTGGGCGCTCTACTGGCTGCATCGCAGGCCGGAGCTGCGTCTGCGCCTGCAGCAGGAGCTGGCTGGAGTTGATGCTGCCGCCGACCCCACGGCCGTGTTGTCTCTTCCCTATCTGGCGGCGGTCTGCAACGAGACCCTGCGCATCTACCCGGTGGGCATGCTCACGTTTCCGCGGGTTGTGCGCCGTCCCGTCACCCTGGCAGGCCAGCGCCTGGAACCGGACACGCTCGTGATCGGCTCGAACTATCTGGCTCACCGTCGCCCGGCCGTCTATCCCGATCCCGAGACCTTCAGGCCCGAGCGCTTCCTCGAGACCAGCTACAGCCCTACGAGTTCCTTCCGTTCGGTGGCGGCAGCCGGCGCTGCATCGGCATGGCGTTCGCCCAGTACGAGATGAAGGTGGTGCTCAGCCGCATTCTCAGCCGCGCCAGCCTTGAACTGGACGCCACCCATGCCGCCCACCCGGTGCGGCGGGGCCTCACGTCGGGGGCGTCGCCGGTGCGTCTGCGTCGGACGGGATCGCCCCACTCCCAGGGTTGAGGGCCGCGGCCAGCCCGGCGAACCAGGCGGTGTACTGGCGATGGCCGCCGGCGAAGAGGTACTGGAGTCGCAGCGGATCGGCGGGATCGCTGATCCCCTCCACCGCTTCCCAGGGGGGCTCAGCCCCAGGGGTGCCCTCCTGCAGGCCATCCCCCAGACCGGGCCGGCGCACCTCGCCGCGGCTGCTGTCGACGAAGAGCACCAGGTTGTCGGTGCTGAACTGGCGGCCGAGATCCTGAACCAGCCGCAGGAAGCCCCGGTCACTGCCGCCCCGCAGCCGTTCGTTTGAACCGGGCTTGATCGGCTGGGAGGTCACCGTGTCGCCGACGCCCACCAGCTGCGGCAGCGTGGCCGGATCGAAGCGCTCCTGCGCCAGCCGCAGCAGATCTTCATGGCGGCGTGGTGCCGTGCGCACGGTGAAATCGGCCCCGAGGGGATGGCGACCGGTGCTGCGGTGCACGTGCTGATTGAGCAGCACCAGCACGCCCGCCTCCTTGACGGCACCGCTCAGCATGAACTGGAAATCAGTGGTGCCGGCATCGCCCGCCTGGCCGGGCCTGAGCAGCTCGCGGTCGCCGCTTCTGCCGAGGTTGGGGGCGAGGTGCACAAAGAACGACCCCTCCAGCCCGGCTGCCACCGCCTGATCGAGCAGCCCCTCCATCAGGCCGGCCATGGCCTGTTGCAGCCGGCCCCACAGCTCCGGTTCTGCCCCGAAATAGGGGAAGAGGGTATTGATGTTCAGGGTGGGGGAGACCTGGTTGTCGAGCACGGCGGTCTGCACCAGTGCCTCCAGTTCGTCGCCCCGCAGACCGAAGGACGGCCCTGCCAGCACGGTGGTCAGGTCCTCGCGCAGCCGGATCGGCACATGTTCGAGAAAGCTGAGTTCGGCATCGCTCACGCCGGGATGCTCGATCCGGCCGTGGCAATCCTGGATCTGCACACCACCGCCGGCCAGACCCGGCAGGTAGAGGCCCTCGCGGCGCACCGCCTCGGCATCGCCCACGGCCGCTTCGACGATGGGATTCATGCCGCGGCGGCCGCCGTGCTCGCCGTTGGTCAGCACGGCGAAGCTCCCCTGCATCGCCTTGCAGGCCCGCAGGTAGGCCGGATCAACCCGGCGCTGCAGGGGATCACGCACCAGGGGCATGCAGACCCCATCGAGATCCTGGATCAGCAACAGCGGCCGTGACAATCGGGACCGGACTGCTCCGGCCCCTGTGGAGCCAATCCTTCTCCCCTGGCTCAGCCCCTCCAGCAGACGGTCATGGTCACCACTGAAATGGGCGCTGCTGAGCTGGGAGATCGCCAAGGGCCATGGGTGAAATGTCTTGGGGCATCATCAGACTGCCCCTGCTCAGATCCATCGCCTGCCATGCAGCTGCGCCATGGCTGATTCCGCAGCCCGGAGCTCGCGCTCGGTCTCGATCCAGCTCTCATTGCCGATCGGCAGGAGTTCCACCTGCTCGGCCAGCTGAGCATGCAGCACCTCCAGCCGTTCCCGCAGGGCGGTCAGCCTGGAACGGGTGCGCAGGGTGGACATCTGCAGCTTGGATGCGCTCGCAGGGGCCACAGGACATGCAACCGACATGCTCGGTTGGAGGGAGGGCGGCGGGATGTCCATGGGGACCTGTTGCGGAGAACAAGTGACGCGGTCCGGCTGAAGGCCCGACTGGCCCGGCTTCACCGATCCAGCAGGCTGCGGACTGTGACACGTCCAAGGTTGTCCCATCCAACCCAGGTCTGGCCTGGGCTCTTAATATTTAGTTTCGATTTGGCGGGGTCTGCGGGGGTGGGAAGGTGGCACGAGATTCGTGGCCTCGCGTCAGCCTCAGGCACCGGCCTTCTGGAGAGAGCGGCATGACCCCAAACCGTCTCCCCCCTCAAGGACGTCACCGCCATAGACGGTCCCCGAGAGGCCGTCAGCGACTGCCTCGGTTGCTGTTTCCCATCGTCCTTGCGGCGTGGTTGGCGATCACGGTCGGGGCGGGACTGCTTCAGGGGGCAGGCGCGACACCGCTCGGGCCCGTGATTCCCCAGGCCGCAGTACCGGCAGAGAAGGGATCCGCTGGATCGCTCACCAAGGCTGCCTCGCAAGCTGCGGGGCCCGAGCAGGTGGAGCTGGACGGCCGTCCCTTGTTCGGCGTCTGGTCATCGAATGAGTTCAGTGCCGAACAACGGGTGGAGCCGGTCAACCGCATCCTCCAGCAGGCCGTGCTCTCCCGTCGCCCCGTGCAGATCACAGTGCGGGAGCACAACAACCTTCCGGTGCTCGCCCTCGACGGGCAGGTGCTGATCACCGTGACCCGGCGCGATGCCCCCGATGGGCTCGACCCCTTTGCGCAGGCCCAGCGCTGGAAGGCGGAGCTGGAGAAGGCGATCGAGCAGGGCCGCCGGGAGCGCCATCCGGATCACGTTCGCCGCAGTCTCCTGCTGGCCGCAGCTCTGCTGCTGCTCGCCTGGCTGGGTCAGCGCGCTCTGGGGTGGCTGGGCCGGAACCTGGCGCAAAGGTATTTCGAGCCGGCTGCGATCGATCCGGCGCGCCCCATGCGCGTTCAAGGTCTGCGCTTTCTGCTGCGCAGCGGGATGCTGGCGCTGAAGATCGGTCTGTGGATCTCTGCGATCGCCCTGGCGGCTCAGCCGTTTCCCAGCGCCCGGATCGGCTTCTATCGGGTCGCCACCGCCCTGAGCGACAGCCTCGCCTCACCGTTTCTTCCCTTGGGAGAAAACAGCTACTCCGTCCTGGATGTCGTGGTGTTGCTGGGTCTGTTTGTGCTGCTCACCCGCCTGGTTGGGGTCCTGCAGGGGCTGTTACGCAGTCGCGTCCTGCGATACACGGGCATCAACGTGGGAGCCCAGGAGGCGGTGGCCTTTGTGGTGCGCTATGGCCTGCTGTTCATCGGCACCCTGGTGCTGCTGCAGCTCTGGGGCCTGGATCTGTCCTCTCTCACTCTGTTCGCGGGTGTCCTGGGCGTGGGCGTGGGCCTCGGTCTGCAGGGCATCACCAAGAATTTCGTGAGCGGTCTGGTGATCATCTTCGAGCAGCCGATCCGGGTGGGGGATTTCGTGGAGATCGGTGATCTGCAGGGCACCGTGCAGCGGGTGAATCTGCGCAGCACGGAGGTGCTCACCCTGGATCGGATTGCCATCATTGTGCCCAATTCCGAGTTCCTCGAATCCCGGGTGGTGAACTGGAGTCACGGCTCCACCACCTCCCGCCTGCAGGTGCCTCTGGGGGTGGCCTACGGCAGTGATCCGCAACAGGTGACCCAGGCCCTGTGCGAAGCCTGCGCAGATGTGGACGGCATCCTCAAGGAACCGGAACCGCAGGTGTTCTTCCAGGGCTTCGGCGACAACGCTCTCAACTTCCATCTGCTGATCTGGATCAACCAGCCACTCCGTCAGTATGAAATCATCAGTGCCCTGAACTACCGCATCGAAGCCGTTATGCGGCAATACGGCATCACGATCCCCTTCCCCCAGCGCACCCTCCATCTCAGCGAGGGTGCGCTGCAGCTGCAGCTGCCGACGGAACTCAGTCGTGCTCTGTTGGGAGGGCTTCCAGGCCCACAGGTTGGAGCCGATGTCTCCACCAAGGGGATGCCGCCCGGCTGATTCCCTGCACGTCTGCCTGGGGGCCGCCTCGCTGGATCTGTGTGCTGCAGCATGGCTCAGGGTTCAGCCACGCAGTCGTCGATCTCTGCATAGAGTGCACCGAATGTGCCGCAGGATCAACGGATGCCGATGGGAGGAATCAACAACACCGCCGCCTTAGCCATTCTCAGCACCCTGGGCGGCATGGCCCTTGGCGCTTTCGTGGTCTGGCTGGCGTCGCGTCTGCTCAAGCGCTGGGTGATGCGGCTGGTCGGGCGAACCAGCAGCCGCACCGACGATCTGCTGGCCAGCCTGGTGTTGAGCACGATCACGCCGCTGGCCTATCTGGGGGTGGCGGTCTGGGGGTGGCAGAGCCTGGTGTCTGAGCTGCAGGCCCTGGCCGCCGGTGCCTGGCTCGACCGGGTCGTGGAGGGGGCCTTCCAGTTGGTTGCCATCGTGCTGGTGGTGCGCTTGGTGAACAGCAGTCTGTTGCTGCTGTTGGATCGCTCGCTGCGCCGGTTCGGCAAGGACAGGCAGATCGCCACTCTGCAGAGTCTGGCCCCGATGATCCGCACCTTGTTCTGGTTGCTCGGGGGACTGGTGTTCCTGCAGAACCAGGGCGTGGAAATGGGCGCGATCTATGCCTCCCTGGCGGGTGCCGGCATCGGTATCGGCCTGGCCCTGAAGGGGCCAGTGTCGAACTTCATTAACTATCTCACGATCCTGCTGGATCAACCCTTCGAAATCGGGCAGGTGATTCAGTTCGGCGGGCACTGGGCCTCGGTGGAGAGAGTGGGAATCCGTTCATCGAGTCTGCGCAGCCTCGATGGCGAGCGCATCGTGATCAGCAACGAGGATCTGCTCTCTCAGACGATCCGCAACTTCGGCGATCTGCCCCGCCGCCGGCTGGTGCATCACATCGGCGTTGAATACCAGACCTCACTGGAGAAAGTGCGCCGCATTCCTGCGCTGTTGCAGCAGGTGGTCGAGCAGGTGCCGCCGGCTGAGTTCGATCGCTGTCATTTCGTGCGGTTTGCAGACAGCGCTCTCGAATTTGAATTTGTGTATTTTGTCCCAGGTGGTGATTACGTCCTGGCTCTGAATGTTCAGCAAGAAGTGAATTATCAGATTATGGAGAAATTCCTCGGTGAAGCCATCGCCTTTGCTTACCCAACGCAGACCCTCTTCCTCGAAGGGGGCTCAACACCTCCTGCAATGCCTTCAACAGGGTCCTCCGCAAACTCTCTTCAAGTCATTTCATCCAAGACTTGATTATTGGAGCTTCGCTATGTCCATGGCTGCCTTTCAGTCAAGTAAAGCAAATCCAAGATCTTAGCCATGGGCAAGAGCTCGCTAATGATTCGCCGGTCGAATGTGATCCGAACACCGTGGCTTTCATGGTCTCAATGATCGGCGACTAAGGCCTGGAACCACCTCATCCCTCCGTGCTGGGACGACATCGTCATGGCGCGCCGGAATGTCTTTCCCTACTGTGGGCGCACCCGCTGTTTCACAGGGACTCGCCTCCATGATCGAGAGTTCTCCGCCTCCTCCGGCTCAACTTGATGTTTTCGAAGCGGTCAGGCAAGGCTGGGCGGCCTTCAGCCGGGCCCCCTGGGTCTTCGTGGGGTTCTCCCTGCTGCTCACGGTGGTGAATGCGATTTTCAGTGGCATTCAGCGGCTGGGTACCAATGAAGAGGGACTGCCAATCAGCGGGCCGATGGCGTTGGTGGCGCTGCTGGGGGCTGTGGCCGGTGTGATCGTTAGTCTCTGGGGGAGCGTTGCCCTGGTGCGGGGATCCTGGAGCGCTCTTGAGGGTGGTCAACCCAGCTTCGCGACCTTCGTGCGCTGGGATGGGGCGGCCATGATCCGGCTGTTTCGCAACGGCTTGGTGCTCGGCGTCCTGGTGGGGTTGATGCTCCTCGTGGCCGCCGGCCTGGCCTTCGGAGTGGCGCAGCTGAGCCAGTTGCTGGCAGTCCTGCCCTTGCTCGTGGCCCTGCTGGTGCTGATTTATGTAGTGATCAATCAGAAGTTCCTGGCCCAGGTGAGCCTGCTGGAGGGACTTGGCCCGATCAGCGCGATCCAGCGGGGCCGCGCTGTGGTTGACCCGCAATGGGGCCAGGTGCTGCTGCTGGGCCTGGCGGAATTTGCCGTGCTGCTGCTCGGCTTGATGGCCTGTGTTGTGGGCCTTTTCGTGGCCATTCCCGTGGTGGCCTGCATCAGCACTGCCGCCTACCGGCAGGTGTTCGGGACCACCGATCTCACCGGCCTGATGACGGGCAGCGACGCTGGACAGGATTCGGCCTCCCTGGTCTGAGACTCCCACGGATCTGCACCGCTCAGCTCTCGCCTGGTCTGGTCTGCTCAGCTCAGCTCAGCGGCTGGACACCGGTTCCGTCGTCTTGGCGATGCCAGGCGGATGAGCCTGGGTGGTGGCGAGAGTCTGGATCTGTTGCAGAAAGCCTGTGTAAGTGGGCGAGTTGGTGGGTGCATAGTTGAGGTTCTTGAACAGACCGGTCAGGCGGGTGAAGAAATCACGAACGGCCTTCTTGTCGTTGAAGTGATAAGTCTGGTCCACCAGCCCGCAGACCAGATCGAAGCAGGTTTTCTGGCGCTCGATCGAGCAGCTGGCATCCACCTCGTCGAAGGAATCCTGCTGGAGGTACACCATGTCGAGAAACAGGGACTTCTGATACAGAATGAAGTCTTCGATTGTGACGCCCTCCTCGCCGGTCACCTGAATCATCTGGTTCACCGCATCACCGCGGCGCAACAGATCAGTCATCGCCTGCACCCGCTTCACCCAGTCGGGGGCGACATGCTTGGCGAACCACCCTTCGAGCTGGCCGAAGTAACGCGACCAGGACATCTGGATGTCGACCGCGGGATAGAAACGCTTGTAGGCCCGATCCGCACTCAGTCCCAGGAAGGCCTTCACGGTGCTGAGGGTGGATTGGGTGACCGGCTCCTCGAAGTTGCCGCCGGCTGGTGACACGGTGCCGATCATGGTGAGGCTGCCGACGCTGCCGTCGTTGGTGCGGATGATGCCGGCCCTTTCGTAGACACTCTTGATCGAGGAGTCGAGATAGGCCGGAAAGGCCTCCTCTCCGGGGATCTCCTCAAGCCGGCCGGAGGTTTCGCGCATCGCCTGGGCCCAGCGGGAGGTGGAATCGGCGATCAGCAGCACGTTGAAACCCATCTGGCGGTAGTACTCACCCAGGGTGAGCCCGGTGTAGATCGAAGCCTCCCGGGCCGCCACGGGCATCGAGGAGGTGTTGCAGATGATGATCGTGCGATCCATCAGTGATCCCCCCGTTTTCGGGTCGATCAGTTTGGGAAATTCGGTGATCGTTTCCACCACCTCGCCGGCCCGTTCGCCGCAGGCCACCACGATCACCACGTCCACGTCGGAGTGGCGCGAGATCATGTTCTGCAGCACGGTCTTGCCTGCGCCGAAGGGCCCCGGGATGCAACCGGTTCCCCCGCGCGCGATCGGCAGAAACGTGTCGACGATCCGCTGGGTGGTGATCATCGGCTCCTCCGGATAGAGCCGCTCACACAGCCGCCTCTCCAGCAGGTTCTGGGGCAGGGGTTGCCGCACCGGCCATTCCTGGGTGAGGGTGAGGGAGCGGCTGTTGCCCTGGGCATCGCGGATGCGGGCCACCGCGGTGTCGATGGTGAAGCTGCCCTGCTGAATCCAGTCGAGCGTGACCTCTCCAGGCTCGGCGAAGGGCACCATGATCTTGTGGGTGAAGCGGCCTTCCTGCACCGTGCCGATCACATCACCGGCCCTGAGCCGCTGGCCCATCCTGGCGGTGGGCTGAAACGACCATTTCCGCTCGGTATCCAGGGGCGGCACTACGGCTCCCCGGGGGAGGAACGTGCCATACCCGGCAGCCAGCCCGGCGAGGGGATTCTGCAGGCCGTCGTACACCTGGCTCAGCAGACCCGGCCCGAGGGTGACCGACAGCAGTTCGCCCGACTGTTCGACGGGATCTCCCACGCCCACTCCCTTGGTGCTTTCGTACACCTGGGCATCGGCGGTGGAGCCGTGCACCCTCAGAACCTCGGCCTTGAGGCGTTCCTGCCGGTTGCCGTCCTTGCGGCCCGGGAGGATGTAGATCACCTCATTTTTGAGGATCGGTCGCGGATTGGTATCGGCCATGGCGATCGTCACCAGGTCGTCCTGCACGGCGACCACGCGGGCGATGTTGAAGCTGGCTTCGGTCATCGGCTGGCAGCGGCGGGTTGGGTGGCGGGAGCGGATCGAGGGGGGGGCGGAGCCTGGGAGCCGTTGGTGATGCCCGCCAGCGAGGTACTGACGAGATCGCCGAAGCGCGTCACGGCCAACCGGGCGTCGTAATGGGACCAGCGATCGACCAGCGCCCAGCGGGCGACGTACACAACCACGGCCTCGAGGTCGAAGTGGTGACCGAAACCAAGACGGTCAAGATCCTTCCAGATCACTCCGAACAACGAGCGTTCCAGCGTCACCAGATCTCCCGATTCGAGCAGGTGGCTCACGTTGGGGATCCAGGGGAAGACCGCCTCAAGACCGAAGGCCGGCTCCTTCCAGCGCCGCTCGATCGTGTTCACCCAGGGACCAAAGCCCCAGGCGGGACCCGTGGGGGGCTCGCTTTCGCCGCGGTGGCGTCGGCGCAGGGCCGCGATGATCGTGCGCAGGTCGAGACGCTGGGCCACCAGCTGGCGCAGGGTGGGGTTCGACACCTCCTTGAAGAACTGATTCGCCGACTCCAGCAGACGGGCGTCCACCGGAGCAGCCAGACTGTCGTCGTCGCGCACCGACTGGGAGAGAAAAACCACCATCAGGTCCAGGGTGCGTTTGTCCTCGGGGTGCAGCAAGTTGAGGCGGCTCTCCAGTTTCAGCATCGAAATCGCCGGTGCCCGCGCCTCCAACAGACCTCCCAGGGGCGGCAGGCTGGCCATCAGCGCCGTGTAGCGGGGGCTCATTTCACGACACCCTCCAGCAGCGCCCGGAAGCGAGGTTGCAGATGCTGAAGGATGGCCTCGGCCACGGCCGCATCACTGATGTCGAGCATCACATCGCGATCCACCAGCCGCAGTCGCAGCCCCTGCTGGTGGTCGGAGGCGACGCCGAAGCTGACCCCCTCGCGCAGGATCCCCCGGGACACGAGCTGCACGAACCGGGTGAGCACGCCGTTTTCGAGCTCCTGGGGATTCTGGCTGAGTTCCTCGAGGCCGGCGATGTGGCGGGGCAGGATCACTTCAGGCTGCTCGGAGCGGTCGGCCTCGCCCCGTACACGACCCACCACCTCCAGGATCATCTTTTCGAGGATTTCCTGCTTCTGCTGCTCCTCTCCCACCAGCTGGCGCACTTCGCCCCGGAACCGCTCCATCAATTGCGACTTCAGCTCCAGCACCGCATCCCGCAGGGCCAGCGTCAGGGCCTGCTTGCCCGAGTTTTCCAGGGTTTCCGCCTGATGACGGGCCTGCTGCACGATCTGGTCGGCCTGCTGGCGGGCCTGATCCAGCAGATGCTGGGCATCGGTCCGAGCATCGGCCACCAGTTGATCGGCCTGGCTCCTGCCGGCGGCCACACCCTGATCCCGCAGACGGGAGATCAGCTCCTCAACCCCCGCAGCGACCTGGGCCGGGGTGTCTTCACGTTTGGTTCGGAACTTGGGCATCGCACTCCAGAACAGAGGAGGGGGAACAGCGGATCACAGAGTTGGACGTGATACGGGGTGACTTACTTGGGAATCCCACCGGCAGCCACCAGGGCGAACACAAAGGCAAAGACGGCGAAGCCCTCCACGATTGCGGCCGGTGCCAAGGCCAGGCCGAAAATCTCCGGCTTCGACTTCGATCCGGCGATCGCCGAAGCGCAGCAGAGACCCTGATAGGTCGCGGCAATCAGAAAGGCGAGTCCCGACAGAGTGCCCAGGCCGAACAGGGCCCCGGCATTGGCCGGGATCACCGGCCTGTTGAGGATGAACATCACCACAATGCCGTAGATCGACATCGACGATGGCAGCGCCGAAAGGCCGACAAAACGACCGTAGCCGCTGTTGACTTCCATCATCGCGCCGATCGCTGCCTGACCGGCAATGGTGCAGCCGATCGCGGCACCGATCGCCCCCAGAGCGACCGGAGCATAAATCCCGATCCAGCCGAGAGCGAGTAGAGAGAAATGGTCGTTCAAGAGGCAAGCTCCTTTTTGATGAAAGGCCTAAAGGGAACACCTTCCCCGGACAGCCCCCAGTTGAAGAATTCAATGAAGTTCAACCGTAGGCCGTGCACAAATCCACTGATGATCGCCAGCAACAGATTGATGCCATGGCCCAGCACCAGAATCAACAGTGCAATCGGCACACCCAAGGCCAGGCCCGAGTGTGAGACCTGCCCAGCCAGCTGGTTGAAGGTGATCGCCAGGGAAGCGCTCGCCAGGCCCAGGGCAAACAGACGGAGGTAACTCATCACATCGCCGAATAACTTCGAGATGGCGGTGAGCGATCCCAGCCCGTCCAGCAGGCGCAGCAGCAGATCGGCCGGATGGCTGATACGGCGTTCACTGCTGAGCAGCAGAACGGTGAGCAGTCCACCCGCAATCAGGCCGATGCCCAGGTGAAGGAAGGGAGTCTCGGCCTGGCTGAGATAGAGCGTCAGCCCGCCCAGAATCACCGCCATCCAGCCGATCGGTGGTGCCGTCTGGGCCAGCGACTGGCCCCGCAGGGCCACCACGCCATTGGCCAGGAGCAGGTGGGCACAGCCCACCACCAGCGACAGCTTCATCATCGCGGCGAAATCATTGAGATCCAGCAGCTTGCAGTGCGCCAACAGGGAACCAGCTGGAGGGGCTACGCCGAAATAGCTGCCGGCCAGAATTCCATAGATCAGCGCCATCACCAGGCCCACAACCGCCAGAATGCGGAAGTGGCGTCCACCGGACGAGCGCCCCATCGCTGTCCACTTCAGGCCTACCACCAGCCCCAGCACCAGGGCATAGCCGGCGTCCGCCATGATCATGGCGAAGAAGAACGCGAACGAGAAAAAAACCACGATCGAGGGATCCCAGTCGCGGTAGCCCGGGGTCTCGTAAAAGGTGACCAGATCCTGGCCGCCGCTCAGGGTGGCGGGGTTGCGCAACAGGGTGGGTGGGGAGTCCTTCGGCTCCGGCACCTCGGCGAGATAGGCCAGACCGTGCTGTTGCGCAAACGCGTCGAGACGGGGCAGGGCGGGGCGAGGAATCCAGCCCTGCAGTTGCACCAGCGTGTCGTCATCGAGGGCCATGCCGCTGGCCTGCTCCCGCGCCTGGGCGTCCTCGGCCCGGGTGAGGTGTTTGGAGAGCAGAAACACCCAGCGGCTGAGCGATTCGTGCTCGGCCTCCACATCCTCCAGGGCGGTGCGGGCGTCATCGAACTGGCGCTGCACATCCCGATGGGATTGGGCCCCCACATGGGAACGGGCCACGGGCAGGAGTGCCTGATCGGGTTCCTGCTCGGCGATCAGGGCGTAATACCCATGGGCGGGGGATTCGTGCAGCAATTGCCAGGGCAGACCAAGACTGCCAAGGGCACCACGAAATGCGGCGGCCTTGGGGTGGGGCACCCGGTAGAACCACAGGAGATTGCCCGCCAGTCCATCCTGATCGGGAAGGCTGAAGTCTCCCCAGGGCTCCAGTTCATCCAGTCGCTTGCCCAGGGCCAGCACCCGATCCTCGGCCTGCTGCTTGCGTTGCCTGTTGGCCAGGGCTTCGGCCACGATGCGGTCGAAATCAAACGTGGCATCGACCCTCGTCTGATGGCGCCGTCGCCGGACATCCATCAGATAGCGCAGGGCCTTGCGGGCGTCTTCGCTGGGCCGTGCGACCACGAAATTCTCGTCTTCCGTGGTGCTGGTCAGGGGGATCAGATGCACGCAGCCGAGGCTCTGGAGGCCATCGAGCAGGGGTTTCCGGTCGGCCGAGAGCCCGAACAGCGTGAGCTTGGCCAGAGGAATGATCGTCATGGCGCCACGGCGATGTCCCGTTGTTTCTTGCGTTTGGCGATCTTGGAATTGACCACCCCGGCGCGCTCCGCATCGGCCAGGTAGATGGTGATCTGTCTGATGTTGCTGCGGGTCCGGGGGATCAGCACCCGATCGAACAGATTGAACCGTTGGGTCACCTTGCGCTCGGCCTGTCGCAGCAGCTCCAGCCGCTGCTCGGCCACCTGCAGTTGCAGCTGATTGCGCAGGGCCTCCTGCAGCCAGCCCACCACGGCATCCACCCAGAAGGGCCGGCTCAGCAAGCCATAGTCGGCCACCCGGAAGTCCACCCCTTGCAGTTTCGGCAGGCGGGTGCCCATCAGGTTTTCCTCCTGTTGATGAACGGCGGTGATGGTCACCAGATCCGAGAGGTCGATCCGCTCGTGGGCCAGCATCGGACAGGATTTCCCAACCTCCGCCTCGATGGCGGCCGCCCGGGTTCGGGCCTCCTCCAGCTGCTGGCGGGCGGCTTCTCGCTCCGCACTGAGTTGACGACGTTTGAGGTCCAGGGACGGCAAGACGTCGTGATAGGTCTTGAGCAGACCCTTCTGCCGGCTGAGGGAGGCTTTGGTGAGGGAGAGTCTGCTCATGCGACGGTGGTTGTCTGCGGGCCTGATGGCGGAGAGCCTGGCTGCGAAGAATCTGTTTGCGTTGAAGCCGGCTGCGTTGAAGTTGGCTGGGCAGGAGTTGGCTTCGGAGGAACTGGATGGGGAAAGTACTTGTCGATCAGTTCCTGCTTCATCAGCAACTCCTGAGGCTCGAAGCACTCGGCCAGGGTCTGCCAGGCCAGATCCAGGGCTGCCTCCAGCGGTAGATCCACATTGATGTCCATGAAGCGATCACGGAAGAGGTCGCCGAAGTGGATCAGTTTGCGGTCGTAGTCCGAGAGCTCGAATGCCATGGCCTGCTTCTGCTGCGCATCCCTGGCGCCGGCATACAGCCGGATCGTGGTGTTCATGATCTGGCTGTGGTCTTCCCGGGTCACCTTGCCGATCACGTTCTGCTTGAGCCGCGACAGAGAGCCGAAGGGATCGATCATGCCGTCGTGCAGATAGAACTGCCCTTCGGTGATATAGCCGGTGTTGTCCGGCACCGGGTGGGTCACATCGCCGCCAGGCATGGTGGTGACGGTGAGCAGCGTCACCGAGCCCCCCTTGGCGTAATCGGCAGCCTTTTCGTACCGGCGCGCCAGCTGGGAGTAAAGGTCTCCCGGGTAGCCGCGGTTGGCCGGTACCTGATCCATGGCGATGCTGATCTCCTTGAGACCATCGGCAAAGGAGGTCATGTCGCTGAGCAGCACCAGCACCCGTTTTCCTTCTTCCACGGCAAATTTCTCGGCCACCGCCAGGGCCATGTCGGGGATCAGGATCCGTTCCACGATCGGGTCGGAGGCCAGATTGACGAACATCACCGTGCGGGGGAAGACACCCGCTTCTTCGAAGGTCTTGCGGAAGGCGTAGTAGTCGTCGAAGATCAGACCCAGACCGCCGAAGACCACCACATCGGCATCCGCCTGAATGCCGATCCGTGCCAGGAAGGGATTGAACGGTTCGCCGGAGATGGAGAAGATCGGAATCTTCTGGCTTTCCACCAGACAGTTGTAAATATCAATCATCGGCACGTTTGTGCGGATCAGCTTGGAGGCCAGGATGCGGCACATCGGATTCACCGATGGACCGCCGATTGGCACCCGGGGATCCTGCGAAAGTTCGGGTCCACCATCCATCGGCTCGCCGGTGCCGCGAAACACCCTGCCGAGGATGTTGTCGGAATAGGTGGCCGTCATCGGATGGCCGAGAAAGCGTACCTGCGAGTTGGTCGAGACCCCCTTGGTTCCACGAAACACCTGCAGGGCCACCGAGCCCTGCTTCAGATCAATCACCTGGGCCAGAGAACCACTGCCGTTGGCGTTCTGCAGGACCGCAAGATCGTTGAAGCGGGGTGTATTCTCACCCACTTCTTCTCCGGCAGGAACCTCCACCCGGATGATGTCGCCCACGATCTCGAGGATCTTCGAGTAACTGGCGAAAAGGCTCATGTCGTGGCAGTCGCAGCCCCTAGGCTTCTGGGTTGAAGTTTCACTCCGGAGAACCGGAAGGTTCTTCTTGCACCCTAGGCATTCAGCTTCAGATCGTCAGCTCCCTGCGGCATCTTTGTCATCTAACCTGCCAGCGGCCGAAGGGTACTGAGCTGTCATCCACCTGCAGCCCTATCACCAGTCAGGGGTTGCGATCGGACAGGGGTCACAAACAATGTGGCTTTCCAAGGGCAGAAGCTGCTGGACATCAAGGCCTGGGATGGCAGTGGATCAGCGGCAGTGGCTCCAAAGGGAATGGCTGAAAAGAATGGGGTCTCTCAAGGCACGTGCAGGCCAAAGCCCGGATCACGGGCTGGCAGTGGGCCCCGCTGGCCTAATGAGGCTTGACTGTTGCCCCAGAATCCCGATTCAGCGGCTACCCAGGGCCGCCGGCAGGTTTGCGCTGCCGGGCTTGTAGGTGCTACCGGACGTGGCGGTGATGCGCAGCTGCTTCATCAGGGTGGATTCGGCGGCCCGGTACTGGGTGTCCTTGGCGGTACCCAGATCCTCAAGCTTGAGCTTCTGAGCCTCCGCCTCAGTCATCTTGGCCGGCACGTCGGGATCGATGCCGTGCTTGTGGATGTCGCGGCCACTGGGTGTGAGGTACTTGGCAATCGTCACGGTCATGCCGGAGCCGTCCGACAGGCCACGCACGGATTGCACCAAACCTTTGCCGAAGGTCTTCTGCCCGACCAGCACGGCCCGCTTGTTGTCCTGCAGAGCACCGGAGAGAATTTCGCTGGCGCTGGCAGATCCTTCGTTGACCAGGATCACCAGGGGCTTTTCTGTGAGTGCCCGGCCGGTGGCCCGCTTCACATCCTGGATGCCGTCCCGGGTCTTGGTCGATACGATCGTGCCCTCGTTCAGCCATTGCCGGGCAATCTCGACGCTGGCCATCAGCAGGCCGCCGGGATTGCTGCGCAGGTCTAGTACATAGCCCTGCACACCCTTCTCCTCAAGATCCTTCACCGCCAGCCGCATATCCTTTGTGGCATTGGCGTTGAATTGTTTGAGGCGGATGTAACCGACCTTGAGGCCTTCCCGGGTTGTGTTGATCTGATGATCCACCGCATGCAGTTCAATCCTCGCCCGCATCAGTGGCACCTCAATCAATTGACCTTTGCGGCGCAGCGTGAGATTCACCTTGCTTCCGGCCTGGCCGCGGATCAGCTTGACCGCATCCTCGGTGGTCATGCCCTTGGTCGTCTTGCCGTCGATCGCCGTGATCACGTCCTTCGGCTGCACCCCCGCTCTGGAGGCCGGTGACCCGTCGATCGGGCTCACCACGATCAATTCCTTGGTCTCCTTGTCAATGCTCAACTGGATTCCCACCCCGGAGAGCTCTCCGGAGGTGTCGATCTGCATCTCCTTGAATTCCCGTGGATCCAGGAAACGGGTGTAAGGGTCGTCAAGGCTGCCCAGCATGCCGCGGATGGCCTCATAGGCCTCCTTGGGGTTGCCGTAACTCTTGGCCAGGATGTCGCGACGCAGCTGCCGCCAGCGATCGGGGGTGTACTTGCCGGTGGTGTCCAGATAATCCCGGAAGACGATCTGCCAGGCCTGGTCCATCACCTCCTTGGGGCTGTCGCTCACCAGGGGACTGCCTCCGGGGGCCATCACCAGTTCGCGGGCCATGACGGCAGTGGCCGCACAGGCGCTCAAGCCAACCAGCACCAGGATGCCGGCGCGACCTCTGGCCATCAGCTTGCGCTCCCGTCGTCAGTGAATGTCCCTTTAACGTAACCCCCGTGGCCGATTCCGTCGTAACGGATCTCCGCACCATCACCGGCGAAGGTTCAGGGATCCACCCAGCGGCCGTCCTCGCGGATCAGGGCGATCAGCGCCTCCACCCCCTCGGCCTCCGGCACCCGGCGGATCTCCTCGCGGCCGCGGTACAGGGAGATGGTGCCGGGGGTCTTGCCCACGTAGCCGTAGTCGGCATCGGCCATCTCGCCGGGGCCGTTTACGATGCAGCCCATCACGGCGATGTCCAGACCCGTGAGGTGGGCGGTGGCGGAGCGCACCTTGTGCAGCACCTCCTCCAGGTTGAAGAGGGTGCGGCCGCAGCTGGGGCAGGCCACGTACTCCACCATCGTCTTGCGCAGCCCCAGGGCCTGCAGGATCGAGTAGCAGACAGGGATCTCCTTCTCCGGCGCCTCGGTGAGCGACACGCGGATCGTGTCACCAAGCCCCTCGGCCAGCAGGGTGGCGATGCCGGCGGTGCTCTTGATGCGGCCGTAGTCGCCGTCACCCGCCTCGGTCACTCCAAGGTGAAGCGGGTAGTGGAAGCCCTCGGCATCCATGCGGTCGGCCATCATCCGGTAGGCGGCCAGCATCACCGGCGCCCGCGAGGCCTTCATCGACACGACGATGTTGTGGAAATCGAGGCGGTCGCAGATGTGGATGAACTCCATGGCGCTCTCCACCATTCCCAGAGGGGTGTCGCCGTAGGTGAACAGCATCCGCTCCGCCAGGGAGCCGTGGTTCACACCGATGCGCAGGCCCTTGTCCTGCTCCTTGAGCAGGCTCACGAGCGGTTCGAGGGTGGTCTGGATGCGCTCGCCGATGGCGGCCACCTCCTCGGGGGTGAATTCGGTGCGGTTCGGGTCGGGCTTGTCGAACACGTAGAGCCCTGGGTTGATCCGCACCTTGTCGACGTGCTGGGCCACCTCCAGGGCGATCTTCATGCCGTTGTGGTGCACGTCAGCCACCAGCGGTACCGGGCGGTAGCTGTCTTCCAGGCGTTTGCGGATCTCGCCCACCGCCTTGGCATGGGCGAGGCTCGGCACTGTGAGGCGCACGATCTCACAGCCGGCTTCATGCAGGCGGCGGATGCCGGCGGTTGCGCCAGGGATGTCGAGGGTGTCCTCGTTGATCATCGACTGCACCACCACCGGGTGGTCGCTGCCCACCAACACGTCGCCTACCCGCACGCTGCGGGTCTTGCGACGGCGGATCACCGTGTCGTAGCGAGGGTTGTTGGCCCAGTCGGGAATGGCCGCATCGGCACTGTGGGCGGCGCTGTTCACTGCACTGTCGGCGGCGCTTGGGTTGCGGGCCGGGGCGGCGGTCATCGCTGTGGGGCCGGAAGACGCGCCAAGCCTGTCACACAGAACCGTCAGCTGGCGGCTGGACGCTGCAGCAATCGCAGCAGCTGGGTGAGCAGGATCGCCACCACCGTGGACAGGGTGAGTGAGGAGCTGAACAGGGGGCGCAGCCAGGCCGACAGGTGGAGGTAAAGCTGGGGCAGGATATCCAGACTCAGGCCCACCACCAGGGCCGTTCCCAGCACGTAGCCGGATGCGGGGCTGAGCGGCTTGCTGACCATCATCCGCAGGCCCGAGCTGATCACCAGGGCGATGATGTACACCAAGATCGCCCCCACAACGGGGTCGGGGATCAGGGCCAGCACGGCGGTGAGGCGCGGCGAGAATGCCAGCAGGGCGAACAGGCCGCCAGCCCAGTAGGCGAGCACCCGGCTGGTTGCCCCGGAGGCCTGGCTGAGGGCCACGTTGCTGGCGGACGTGTCGGAGGCCATGCCGCCCAGCAGGCCCGAAAGGGTCACCGTCAGGCCGTCGGCGAGCAGCCCCCCCTGTACCGAGGCCATCTCCGGCTCCTGCCAGTCGGCGTCGTTGACCCGCTGGCCCTGGGCCCCGGCCTGCGGGCCATAGCCACGATCCGATCCACCACCGGCTGGCCTGTCACATCGCGCAGCTGACCCATGTTGCGGCCTTGAAATTCAGGGAAAATGGGATGAAAGAGGTTGGTGCCATCGGCGTCGTAGACAAACAGATAGTCGTTGCCATGGAGCCAGCGTGACCCTGGCCTGGAGAAGTCCTTGAGGGCCTGCAGACCCTTCTGCTCCAGGTGGGCCGCACCGTCCTCCACCAGGCTCACCAGGTCGCGGGTGTCGCGGAAGCGATAGAGCGGCGCAGCCTTCTCGGCCTGCGGTGGCCTGCCGCAGGCGGCGAGCAGTGGCGCGAGCACAGCCCCCACCAGCAGGCGCCTGCATTGACCTGCTGCCATGCGAGCGGTCTTCACGCCGGATCGCCCTGGGAACTGCCGGCCGCGGCGGCCTCCAGTTCACCCAGGCGCCGCCGCACCTCCTGCAGGTCCTGCCAGGTGAACCACTTGGGGCTGCCCTGCTGCCGGGAGGGATTGCGCAGCAGGTAGGAGGGGTGGAACAGCGGCATCAGCCAGCGGCCACCCAGCACCGTGCCGCTGCCCTGGCGCCACTGGCCTCGCAGCTTGGTGATCCCCCCCTTCACCCCCAGCACCCCTTCCAGGGCGGTGGCGCCGGCCAGCACGATCACCGCTGGATCCACCAGCTGGATCTGCCGTTCCAGCCAGGGGAGGCATGCCGCCATCTCCTCGGCTGTGGGCTTGCGGTTGTCGGGTGGGCGGCACTTCACCACGTTGCAGATGTAGGCATCCCGGTTGCTGTCCAACCCCACACTCGCCAGCATCTGGTCGAGCAGCTGGCCGGCGCGCCCCACGAAAGGCAGCCCCGTGGCGTCTTCCTGGGCCCCGGGCCCCTCACCGATCACCATCAGGCGCGCGGTTGGATTGCCGCGGCTCACAACCACCTGCTGGCGCCCCAGCACCAGACCACAGCGGCGGCAACCGGCACAGGCGGCTGCGAATTCAGCGAGTGAAGCGTCTCTGGTGGGCTGCAGGGCCGGGCTGTAGCGCTCGGCCTGGAAGACATCCGGCTGCTGGCCCTCCTGGGAGGGGATCAAAGGGTTCATAGGCAGCGAAATGTTCCGCGGAATCCTGTCTCGGGGCATCGGAGATCCGCCGACCATGACCCTACGGCTCACATGAGTGGTTCAGCTGAGCAGAAGTAGATCCACAAATTCACCCCAGGTCAGGGGGCGCTGCTGTGGACCGAAGATTCTGACCTCCTCTTCGGGCTGTAGGGGACGGGCACCGACACTGCGCAACAGCCGCTGGAGTTCAGCCCGATCGAGGTGACCATCGGCATTGGCATCGACGGGCAGCAGGTAGGTCAGCAGGCGTTCATGGCCCTGGGAAAGGCGCTGCAGCCGCAGGACCATTTCCACGAATTCCGCTGCATCCAGGCGGCCGTCCCTGTTCAGGTCCATGTGCCGCAGCACCCGATCCAGCAACGCTCTGACCTCCGCAGGACTCTGTTGAGCACAATCGCCCGCCAGGGCGCGCCGTAACTCCTTCAAGGAAAGACAGCCGCTGGAATCGAGGTCGAGCTGGCGAAAGAGCTCCAGCCATTTCGCCACCAGAGCGGGTTGCATGAAGGAGGCCAGAGATGGACCTGGACCCGTACCCGGGGAGGCGGCATGGTGCAGGCGGTGGCGGAAGTCGGCCAGCAGGCGGCGGGCCACTCGAAAACGACGGCGATGCTCCTCGGGGGTGAGGATCGCGTGAAGGGCCACCGGAACCAGGGCCGGCAGTCTTCGCCGCACCATCACAAGCATCAGCCAGGTGGCGAGGACGAAGGGGAGTGAGGAGAGGGGCAAGCCAACCCTGGTCAAGGGTGCCAGAAGGATCCGCTCCAGCGGAATGGTGAGAGCGGCACCGGCGATGGCGATCGGCACACTCCGGCGGGTGGGTGCAAAAAAGATGCCGCCCAAGGCGATGGCAGCCAGGACAGCGTTGAAACCGTACGCTCCTGAGATCACCTCTTCCCACGAGTTCAGCCCCAGCAGAAGGCCTGTCAGAGCTGCTGTCAGTGCCCCCAGGGCCCCGAGGAGTGCCGCCACTGGACTGGCCAAAAGGACCGACAGGAGCACCAGCAGCTGGCGTCCCCAGCAGTGGTGTAAATCCCCTGGGCCTCAGCCCCGGCGTAGCCGGGGCTGAGCGAGCACACCTCAGACGCCTGGCGTTGCAAGGGGTGGGCAGGCCCGTTTCCCTGGTTCGAGAACCACCTCAACCAGACGAACCATGCCCAAGACCCATCGTGCCGCAGTTGACCTGGCGCCGCTACTGGATGGCAGCAGTGCCGGCGAGCTGATCCCGGAGCTGGCCCGCCACGGCCTGCAGCAGCTGATCGAGCTGGAGGTTGCCGCCGTTCTGGGTGCCGACCGCCATGAGCGCAGCGAGGAACGGCTCGGCTACCGCAACGGCTACCGGCCCCGCAGCCTCACCACCCAGGTGGGCGACATCGACCTGCTGATCCCCAAACTGCGGGCCGGCAGCTTCCTGCCCTCGATCCTTGAGCCCCGCCGCCGGGTGGATCAGGCCCTCTATGCCGTGATCATGGAGGCCTACATCGGCGGCGTCTCCACCCGCAAGGTCGATGCCCTGGTGGGGGCCCTGGGATCGCAGAGCGGCATCTCCAAATCCCAGGTCAGTCGCATCTGCCAGGAGATCGACCAGCAGGTGCAGGCGTTCCTGAGCCGGCCCCTGCAGGAGTCCGGCTACGCCTACGTCTACCTGGATGCCACCTACCTCAAGGGCAGGCTGGGCAAGGCCCTGCAGGTCTGCTCACGGGCTGTCGTCGTCGCCATGGGGGTGAACGCGGACGGCCGCCGGGAGTTGCTGGGTCTCAAGGTGACAGGCAGCGAAACCGAGGGCTTCTGGAGCGAGTTCATTGCCTCGCTCTAGCCGAAGGCTTCTGCGAAGCAGTAGGAGCGCGGCCTCACTGGCGTCAAGCTGGTGATCAGCGACGCCCACGTGGGCCTCACCAAGGCCATCAGGCGCCAGCTGCAGGGCTGTGTGTGGCAGCGCTGCCGCGTCCACTTCGCCCGCAACCTTCTCCAGCGCGTCCCCAAAGCCCACCAGGGCATGGTCACCGCCGCCCTGCGCTCGGTGTTCGCTCAGGAGGATGCCGGAGAGATCCTCAGCCGCTGGGATGACCTGGCCGCCTCGCTGGCGGAGCGCTTCCCCAAGGCCACCGAGCTCATGAACGAGGCCAGAGAGGACGTGCTGGCCTTCCGTCACTTCCCGCAGCCTCACTGGAAGAAGGTCTGGAGCACCAACCTGCTGGAGCGGGTCAACGAGGAGATCAAGCGCCGCACCAGGGTGGTCGGCATCTTCCCTAACGACGCGTCGATCACCCGCCTGGTGGGCGCGGTATTGCTGGAGCAGCACGAGCACTGGCAGCTGGAGGGACGCCGCATGTTCTCAGCCGAGAGCATGGCCGCCATCCCGGAGCTGGAGGATCTGCCGGCCCTGCTCAGCGCCGCCGCCGCAGAGGTGCAAGACGCAGGCCCCAGGTGATTGAGGTGGCAGCGCCCCCACAGGGCGCAGCGGCCTCGATCGCCGCCCGGGGGCCGGCGCTGTAACCCCTGGGCTGCATAGAAGACTCCTGCCGCTCACAACACAGCCGCGATCAGACGAGAGACTTGACAAGTCAATCGTCTCGTTTCATCGTGGAAGAACGAGGTGCATCTGCACCTCAGGAATGACAGCCCGTCATTCCACCCTGTTCACCCTCTGAGTCAGGGCATTCGGGCCTCGGGTTTTACACCACGCAAAGGGACGCGGCCGCACCAGCATTCCGCTGGGTAATCCTGTACAGAGAAAAACCTGACCGAAACCCCGTACAACACCTTGCACCAGCCATGGCAAGGGGGAACCCTCCCCGGCAAAGGGCAAGGAAGCGGACAATGAAAGTGATGGTTCCACCGGATCGGTCTGGATGCCGATTGCGCCGAGACCAGCCAGCAGCAGCGGCAGCAGCCAGCCGATCAGGCAAGCCGGCAGGGAAAGGGGAGGCAACCCTGTCCTCCCAAACCACCAGCTCCTCAGCCCCTCCAGGCAGGCCGCACTCAATGCACCCGCGAGCGGTACCAACACCAACCAGAGCACCAGGGCGGGGCCAGAAGGGGGCGCAACCAAGGCAAGGGCGCATCCCACCAAGGCCCCGTTGAAGCCCACGATCCCCTGCCTCCTGGAGGAGGGATCCCATGCCATGGCGATTTCCATGGCATGGGCACCGGCAATGCCGAGCACCGCGAATGCGGCCATCCAGCCGGACTGCAGCAACAGTGCGAGTAGCAGCACAGCCCCACTGAGGGGATTGTTGATCAGGATGACCTGGCCCACCGATCGCAAGCCGCAGAAAAGCTCGGCCAGATGGGAACGTCCGGCGATCCAGGGATCCGTGCGGGCGTGCAGGGTTCCGCTGGTCGGAAGGAGGCGCTCAAGAAGACTGCTGGGCCGGGGTGCCTCGGGCAGCAGAGCCTGCAGCAGTCCGTAGGCAGTGACCTGGGGGGCGTTCTCCATTCCGGGTCCGGTTGCAGGCGATGTCATGGAGAGCGACGCCGCGGCCTACTCCGCGAACCCCGTAGCAGAACGCTTTGAATCTCCATCGACGCGACCGGAACTGCCGTCACCCTGGCTACCAGGACCTCACGGGCATGCTCCTGATGGGCGGCGTGGCGATTGGTGAAGGGCCCAGGCCAAAGGCTGCAGGGCATAGGGCAGGATGACCCCTTCGCCGAAGCTGCGCCCCGTTGGCGCGCCTGTCCCATGCCGGCCCCGTTGACGCTGTCTGCCCGGGCGCAGGCGTTGCAGCCCTCTCTCACCCTGGCGATCGCCGCCAAAGCCAAGCAGCTGCGCTCTGAGGGGCGGGATATCTGCAGCCTCAGTGCCGGCGAACCTGATTTCGATACGCCAGCCTTCATCCGCACGGCCGCAGCGGAGGCCCTCGAGAGCGGTCATACCCGCTATGGCCCAGCCGCTGGTGAGCCGGAGCTGCGCCAGGCGATCGCCACCAAGCTCTCGGCGGAGAACGGGGTGTCCACCAGCAGTGACCAGGTGCTGGTGACCAACGGTGGCAAGCAGGCGCTCTACAACCTCTTCCAGGTGCTGCTGGGCCCTGGCGATGAGGTGTTGCTTCCCTCCCCCTACTGGCTCAGCTACCCGGAACTCGCCCAGCTGGCCGGTGCTTCGGTGAAGCTGCTGCCCAGTGATGCCAGCGCAGGCTTCCGCCTGCGGGCCGAGCAGCTGGACGCCGCCATCACGCCAGCCAGCAAGTTGCTGGTGCTGAACAGCCCCTCCAACCCCACCGGCATGGTGCTCAGCCGGGCTGATCTCGAGGCGATCGCCGCGGTGCTGCGCCGCCATCCCCATGTGGCTGTGGTCTGCGATGAAATTTATGAATTCCTGCTGGCCCCGGGCCACAGCCACCACAGCTTCGCGGCGGTGGCCCCCGATCTGGCCGACCGGATTTTCATTGTCAACGGCTTCGCCAAGGGCTGGGCGATGACCGGCTGGCGCATCGGCTGGCTGGCGGGGCCCCGGGCCGTGGTGGCCGCCGCCAGCGCCCTGCAGAGCCAGAGCACCAGCAATGTCTGCAGCTTTGCCCAGTACGGAGCCCTGGCCGCGGTGAGCGGCCCGCGCGACTGCGTGATCGCGATGGCAGAGCAGTTCAATCAGCGCCGCACTCTGCTCACCGAAGGCCTGCAGGCGATTGCGGGTGTGACCCTGCGCGCGCCGCAGGGGGCTTTCTACGCCTTCCCGGACGTGAGCTCCTATGGCCTCGATTCGATGGCGCTCTGCAGGCTGCTGCTGGAGGAGGTGGGCCTGGCGGTGGTGCCGGGTGTGGCTTTCGGAGATGATCGTTGCATCCGTCTGTCGTGCGCCGCTTCGCCTGCCACGATCAACGACGGCCTCGGGCGTCTCCAGCGTTGCCTGGCCACCCTCTGATCTTGCGGCGCTGCCGCTGCAGCGCGGTTTTTTCCACCCTTGCAACCAACCATGACGCCCCGCGCCCGCTGGGCCGCCGTGCTGGCAGGTCTCTCCCTGGCCCTGCTGCCGGCGGTCCTGCCTCCGCTCAACCCCCAGGCCGCTCCGCTGCTGAGCCGGGCTGAGGCCCAGCAGACCGTGCTGCGTATCAGCGCCATCCCCGACCAGAACCCCGAGAAGCTGAATCGGCTCTACGGCCTGGTGGCCGATGAGCTGAGTCAGCAATTGGGCGTGCCGGTGAAGTACGTGCCCATGACCGACTACACCGCTGCCGTGAGTGCATTCCGCACCGGCAATCTCGATCTGGTCTGGTTCGGTGGCCTCACCGGCGTGCAGGCCCGTCTGCAGAAGCCGGGGGCGACGGTGATTGCCCAGCGCGACATCGATGCCGCGTTCCACAGCGTGTTCATCGCCAACACCGCCAGTGGCCTCAAGCCCCTCAGCAACCAGAAGGGCCTGACGGCTCTCAAGGGCAAGCGCTTCACCTTCGGGTCCGAGAGTTCCACCTCCGGCCGGCTGATGCCCCAGTATTTCCTCAATCAGGCCGGTGTGAGCCTCAAATCCTTCGCCGGGGGTGCACCGGGGTTCAGTGGCAGCCACGACGCCACGATCGCCCTGGTGCAGAGCGGTGCGTATCAGGCCGGCGTGGTGAATGAGCAGGTCTGGAAGAGCAGCCTGCGGGAGGGCAAGGTGAACCGAAGCAAGGTGATCGCGATCTGGCGTACACCGCCCTATCCCGACTACCACTGGATCGCCCAGCCAGGCCTGGACAAGCGCTTTGGCAAGGGCTTCACGGGCCGTATCCAGGCGGCGATCGTGAGCTGGAGGCAGAAGGATCCCGAGCAGAAGCAGATTCTTGAGCTGTTCGGCGCCCAGCAGTTCACCCAGGCCCAGGCGTCGGACTACCAGAAGATCGAGCAGGTGGGACGGCAGATCGGCAAGATTCGCTGATCTGCTCAGGCGAGGGCAGAACTGAGCCTTGGAGGCTGGGGGTTGGCCTGGCCTCCTGTGGAAAGCGGCCGAAATTGTGCTTAGCGTTCCCTCAGCTTCATGAAGGTCCGTCCATGCAGTTTTCCGGAACCCTGGAGGAGTTGCGCAGCCTCGTGGAGCGCCTCGGCCATCCCGGCCACTGGGAGCACAAGGGGGCCTACGAACTGTTTGTGTTTGACGAGCAGCAGACCAATCTGCGGCTGAACTGGTGGCCTGAAAGCGGCGCGCTCACCCTGGTGGGGGACCCCGCCGAACGGGTGCAGTGGGAAGCCGATCTGCAGGGCTTGCTGGACCAGCACCAGGCCGAATGATGCGTGGGGGCCTCTGCTGTCGGTTCAGGTGGAGCTGCGCTTCAGCCTTGACCGATCCGGTGGGATGGTCAATCGATTCTGGAGCTTGGATTGCAAGGCTTGGCAACGATGTTCAACCGTGCTGAAGATGCATGAGAATATTGAGGCTTAGACTGTGGCGATCGCGGGAATCATGCCCCTGAGCGATGGGCCTTCAGGCGTCAATTCTGGACTCTTTCTTCAAGCGATTTCTTCAATCGATAGTGATTCTGGCTTGGTCCTCTGGGTGACCTTGTCATGGTCTTGCCTGCGACTGAGCGTGAGGTCTTTGGCGGCGTATTCCGGAGCGGTCTCGGGCCAGGTAGCGAGTGTTCTCCATCCGCAGCGGAGTGCTGCTGACGGTCTCTGGCTACCGCGATAGGTGTTTAGGCTTTCAGGTTGGCGCTTCCCTTCATGGATGGCATTGCAGCAGGGGCGGGGCGGCCTGAGGCTGTGTTGGGGTGGTTGTGGCTCTGCAGCAGTCGTGTAGGCGTTTTGAATGGTTTTCGGGCTTCTTCTCTGGCGCTAAAGCTGCTTCAAGTAGATTTAATCTGCTGAACAGTGTGTCCTGGTGGATTTGATTCTTCTGCGCAGAGGTTTCCTCGCAACTGGCTGGCCGCTGGCTGCCCTTGATCCAGCTGTTTTCGCTTTCTGAATCAACAGCTCTCCTTGGAATTCCTCCCTGGAACTCCTCTCTGGACTTCTACGCCGATGCGTCAGGCGTTAACGCGTGGTTAGGATATGCCTATCAAGGCTTCAGCGGCATGCGAAGATAGTGAGAATCGCTTGCTGCTCCTATGGACCTCGATCGTGACCAGGAGCTGAATCTTGTCGACGCCTGGTGGCGTGCCGCCAACTACCTTGCCGTGGGGATGATCTATCTCCAGGACAACCCCCTGCTGGCGGAACCCCTGCGCTTTGAGCACATCAAGAAGCGTCTGCTGGGTCACTGGGGTTCCAGTCCGGGCCAGGCGTTCATCTGGGCCCATGCCAACAGGGTGATCCGTCATCACGACCTGGAGATGATCTACCTCTCCGGTCCGGGCCACGGCGCTCCGGGGGTGCTGGGGCCCACCTACCTCGATGGAAGCTACAGCGAGGTTTATCCCGACAAATCACAGGATGCCGAGGGGATGCGGCGCTTCTTCAAGCAGTTTTCCTTTCCGGGCCATATCGGTTCCCACTGCACCCCCGAAACCCCAGGCTCGATCCACGAAGGTGGTGAGCTGGGCTATGTGCTGTCGCACGCCTGCGGGGCGGTGTTCGACAATCCGAACCTGATCGCCCTCGCCTGCGTCGGGGACGGTGAGGCTGAAACCGGACCCCTGGCCACCTCCTGGCACATCAACAAGTTCCTCAACCCGATCAGTGATGGCGCCGTACTGCCGGTGTTGCACCTGAACGGTTACAAGATCGCCAATCCCACCTTGCTGGCCCGCATTCCCCACCAGGAGCTCGAGAGCCTGATGCGGGGCTATGGCTGGGAGCCGATCTTCGTGGAGGGCAGTGAGCCCATGGCGATGCATCGCGCCATGGCCGATGCCATGGATCAGGCCATTGGGACAATCCAGCGGGTGCGGGAGGACTGCCGCACATCTGCTGAGGCCCTGCGACCAGCCTGGCCCATGATCGTGCTTCGCTCCCCCAAGGGCTGGACCGGTCCGCAGGAATTCCACGGCAAGAAACTGGAAGGATTCTGGCGTTCCCACCAGGTGCCGCTGGCGGCGCCCAACAAGGATCCGGAACAGCTGGCCATGCTCGAGAGCTGGCTGCGGAGTTACCGGCCCGACGAGTTGTTCGATGCCAACGGAACCCTCCGCTCCGACCTGCAGACGCTTTCCCCCCGGGGTGATCGCCGCATGGGCTCAAGCCCCCATGCCAATGGCGGCCAACTGCGCCGCAGCCTGCGGCTGGCGCCGATCGAGGCTTATGCCGTGCCGGTGGAGCAGCCGGGTCAGACGGAGTACGAGAACACGGCCGCTCTCGGAGCCCTGCTGCGTGACACGATCGCCCGCAACCCCGATTCCCTGCGGGTGTTCGGCCCTGATGAAACCTCCTCCAACCGCCTTCAGGCCATCTACGAGGTGAGCAAGAAAGTCTGGATGGAGGAACTCCTGCCGGAGGATGCCGGCGGCAGTGAACTCGCCCGCGACGGACGGGTGGTGGAGATGCTCTCCGAGCACACCCTGGTGGGAATGATGGAGGGCTATCTGCTGACGGGACGCTATGGCTTCTTCCACACCTACGAAGCTTTCGCGCATGTGATCGCCTCGATGTTCAATCAACACGCCAAGTGGCTGGAGTCGTGCATTCATCACGCTCCCTGGCGCGCCCCGATCGGTGCCTGGAACTGTCTGATTTCTTCCACCGTCTGGCGGCAGGATCACAACGGTTTCACCCATCAGGACCCGGGTTTCATCGACCTGGCCGGTAACAAGAGCGGTGAAGTGGTTCGGGTCTATCTGCCGCCCGATGCCAACTGCCTGCTGGCGGTGGCTGAAGAGGCGCTGCTGGAGCCGAACGTGTGCAACATCATCGTCTCCGATAAGCAGAAGCACCTCCAGTATCTCACCCTGGAGCAAGCCCGTGTCCATGTGGCCAAGGGCATCGGCATCGTGCGCTGGGCCAGCAACGACGATTGCGGAACTGAGCCTGATGATCCGGATGTGGTGATGGCCTGCGCCGGCGACATTCCCTCCAAGGAGACCCTGGCAGCCGTGGAGATCCTCCGCCTTGAGATTCCGCAACTCAAGATCCGGGTTGTCAATGTGGTCAAGCTGTTTGCCCTCACCCAGCCCACGGAGCATCCCCATGGCTTGTCGGATCGCGATTTCGATACGATCTTCACCACCGACAAGCCGGTGATCTTCAACTTCCACGGCTATCCGTGGCTGATTCACCGCCTCACTTATCGCCGCACGAACCATTCCAATTTCCATGTGCGCGGCTACAAGGAAAAGGGCAACATCAACACGCCGCTGGAGCTGGCGATGAACAACCAGATTGATCGTTTCAACCTGGTGATGGATGTGATCGATCGTGTTCCGTCGCTTGGCTCCCGGGCCGCCCACCTCAAGGAACGCATGAAGGAGGCGATTCTTCGGCACCGTGAGTACGCCCATACCCACGGAATGGATGCACCGGAAGTCACCGACTGGCGTTGGACCCTGCCGGTCGCGACCTAGGTATGGCTGGCCAGATTCCTGCGCCAGATGTAGCGCTCCTGGTTCTCAATGCGGGTAGCTCCAGCCTCAAGGCTGCCCTGTTCACTCCAGATGGAGCCTGCCTCTGGCGTGATCAGCGCCCCTGGCACCCCGGCGACCAGGACGGCGACGCTGCCGCAGCGGCAATCGGGGAGGACAGTCGCGCCGTCGGTGCTTTGGAGCAGGTGCTCGCAGGCTGGTTGCCCGCAGCGCTGGAGGCTCTGCAGGTCGATCTGCTTCTGGTGGCCCACCGCGTGGTTCATGGCGGCGAGCGGTTCATCGGTCCCACCCTGCTCGACCCGGAGGCTCTCAAGGCTCTCGAGCAGCTGGTGCCCCTGGCACCGCTGCACAACGGTCCGGCCCTGAGGGTGATGGGCTGGGTGGGCAACTGGCGGCCTCAGCTTCCCCAGTGGGCCTGCTTTGACACCGCCTTCCACTGCACCCTGCCACCCGAGGCCAGCACCTATGCCCTGCCCCAGGCCTGGCGGACTCAGGGCCTGCGCCGCTTTGGCTTCCATGGATTGAGCCATCAGCATGTCAGTGAAACGGTCAGTCGGCTCTATGCCGATCGTCCGAGGACGGCTGCTCAGCCCCTTCGTCTGATCAGCTGCCATCTGGGGGCCGGCTGCTCGCTCTGCGCCATCCGAGCTGGCCGCAGCCTCGACACCACCATGGGTTACACGCCGATGGAGGGCCTGGTGATGGCCACCCGCAGTGGCTCTGTGGATCCGGGAGTGCTGCTGCACCTGCTGGAGCAGGGCCTGTCGCCGGCGCTCCTCGAGCGCGGCCTTCAGACCGAGAGCGGTCTGCTCGGCCTCTCCGGTCTGAGTGCCGACATGCGGGAGTTGAGGGTTGCTGCCACTGCTGGCCACGAGGGGGCCTTGTTGGCTCTGGCGGTGTTCCGGCACAGACTTCTGGCCGGTATCGGTGCGATGGCGGCGTGCCTCGGGGGTGTGGATGTGATCGCCCTCACCGGAGGCATCGGCGAGCACGACGATGCCCTGCTGGCCGAACTGGAGGAGGCCGTGGCCTGGCTCAGGCCCGTGGATCTGCTGAGGATTGCGGCCGACGAAGAGGGCCTGATCGCGCGCAGTTGCATGCCTCATCCAGTCGTATAAAGAACGACGACGGATCGTTCTGCGGCTGCGTATGTATTCCCGCTGTGTGATGGGGCCATCTCCCAAGGCACGATATCGTTGGGAGAAGCGAGCGATGTGTCTAACCAGCGCCGCCATGATGTGACAGTGTTTGTGCCGATCAAGGGAAGCTCGAAGTCAAGGGGCTTCCAGTAGCCATTCAGGATCAGATGAAGCCAGCTGTTTTCACGCTTCAGCTGAATTGTGAGGCCAATGCTGTGTGAGTCCTCCCCCCAGTCGGGGTTGTTGAGACGACTGCCATGCCAGGCCTTGGTGGCATCACGGATCAGAACATTCAGGGGGGTTCGTTCCTGTTCCGAGTGAAGGTCGCGTAGCAATCGTCGGCTGATCATCAGTTTCACAAAACGATGCAGATCGGCATGCTGTTGCAGCAGGGTCCAGTCGAACCAGTTCACGGGATCATCCATCCCATAGCTGTTGTTGTTGCCGTGCTGGGAGCGTCTGACCTCATCGCCCATCAGCAGCATGGGGATGCCCAGAGACAGCAGGGTGACAGCGATGAAGTTCCGGATCTGCCGAGCCCGCAACTGTTCCACTGCGGGGTCGTTGCTTGGTCCTTCCACGCCACAGTTCCAGCTACGGTTGTCGTCGCAGCCGTCGCGATTCTGTTCCCCATTGGCCTCATTATGCTTGTGGTTGTAGGAAACCAGATCGTTGAGCGTGAATCCATCGTGACAGTTCACGAAATTGATACTTTGCTCCGCTTCACGCTCTTTATGCCCGTAGATTTGGGGGCTGCCAATCAGTCGGTCGGCGAATCGTCCTAAGGAACCCGGTGTGCTGCGAAAGAAATCACGGGCATCGTCGCGGAAACGGCCGTTCCATTCACGCCAGCTGTCGCCAACGAAACTGCCAACCTGATAGAGCCCCGCCGCATCCCAGGCTTCAGCAATCAGCTTGGTGCCCGCCAGCTGCGGGTCCGACTCAATGTCCCAGAGAACCGGGGGATTGGGAAGCACATTCCCGGCCGAATCGCGGGCGAGGATGGAGGCAAGGTCAAAACGAAAGCCATCGACGTGCATCTCGCCAACCCAGTAACGAAGGCTGTCGATAATCATCCGTTGCACAACAGGGTGGTTGGCATTCAGGCTGTTCCCACAGCCTGAGTAGTCGGCGTATTGACTCCCGCCGTCCTTGAGCAGATAGTAATTGGGATTGTCGATTCCCCGGAAGCAGAAGGTGGGCCCGTTCAATCCTCCCTCGGCCGTGTGGTTGAACACCACATCGAGAATCACCTCAATCCCTGCACGATGCAGGGCCTTCACCATGTCGCGGAATTGGTTGACAGCCGCCAGCGGGTCGTCCCCACAGCTGTAGCCGGGATGGGGGGCGAAGAATCCCAGGGGCTGGTAGCCCCAGTAGTTCGTCTGACCAGCGGGTGCAGCCTGGCGATCAAAGGCGAACACCGGTAACAGCTCCACAGCAGTGATGCCGAGATCCTGGAGATAGGGAATCTTGGCGATCAGACCGGCATAGGTTCCTCGCTTCTCCTCGGAAACTCCGGAACTCGGATGGGCCGTGAAGCCACGGATATGCATTTCATAGATGATCGTGCGGGCACAGGGATGGCGCAAAGGTTGATCACCCTGCCAATCGTAGGCTCCTGGATCAACAACCACACTTTTCATCAATCCCGTACCTTCTGTTATGGCCACAGCGCGTCCATAGGGATCGAGCAACACCTTCGCAGCATCGAAGCACAACCCGCGCGAAGGGTCCCACGGCCCGTGGACGCGGTAGCCATACAGCTGACCGGCTTCCACCCCTGCCACAAAAGCGTGCCAATAGTGGTAGGTGCGATGCTCCAACGGATCCAGCGTCACCACCTGTGATGGGTGAGAATCGTTCACCCCGTCGAACAACAGCAGCTCCACAGCCTATGCCGTTCTGGAAAACAGGCAGAAGTTGGCCCCACCGCGCTCCACAGTGGCGCCGATCGGGTGGCTCCTTCCATTCGTGGACTTGGTCATGGAGTTGTTGAGGGGGGGGGTCACGTGAGCACGGAGCCATCCACGAAGGAACCTCCTGCTGCAAGAGCCCGAAGATTTGCCCCTGTGGTGCGAGCGATGTCCATCAGTGCTTCATGGGTGAGAAAGGCCTGATGAGCTGTGATCAGCACATTCGGAAAGGTCAGCATTCGTGCCAGAAGATCATCCTGCAGCACGGTTCCGGAGAGATCCTCGAAGAATACGCCTTCCTCCTCTTCGTAGACGTCAAGAGCTACGCCACCCAGACGGCCGGATTTCAGTGCATCGATCAAGGCTGCAGTATCGATGAGTGCTCCCCTACTCACATTTACCAAGACGACTCCGGGCTTCATGCGTTCTATGGTTTCGCGGCGGATGATGTGGTGTGTTTCGGGAGTGAGTGGGATGTGGAGGGAAATCACATCACTGAGGCTTGCCAAGGTGAATGGATCCACGTAAGTGATGCCTTCACGAGCTGCCCATGCTGCATCAGGGTAGGGGTCGTAGGCTACAACCACCATCCCAAAGCCGCGCAGGATGCGAGCAACAATGCGGCCGATTTTGCCGGTTCCGACAATGCCTGCAGTTTTGGCGTTCAGATCAAAGCCCACTAGCCCCTGCAGGGAGAAATTCAACTCTCGAACGCGATTGAAGGCGCGGTGGATCCTGCGGTTGAGAGTGAGCAGCAACGCCACAGCATGTTCCGCTACAGCGTTGGGCGAATAGGTTGGAACCCGGGTGACAGTGATGCCATGGTCACGAGCTGCGGAGAGATCCACATGATTGAATCCTGTGCAGCGTAGGGCCAGTAGTTCGGTGCCTTGAGAGGAAAGCTGCTGGAGGCAATCCCTGTCCACAGTGTCGTTGACAAAGGCGCAAACGGCACGGTCGCCAAGTGCCGCGGCGGCGGTTTCGGCAGTGAGGCGAAAGTTCAGGAAACGCAGCTGAACGTCTGCGCCCGTTGCCGCGGGAAGGTGAATGCGATCGTAGGGTTTCGTGTCAAACACCGCTGCCGACAGGCCTGGACTGTTCAAGGTGATGGCCTCTGCTGATGCTCAGGTGTGACTGGCAATCTAGCCGTGATTCCGTTCAGATCAGATTTGTGCAGGGGCGAGGAACTGTGAATTCAGAGTGTGAATGCAGAGGTGCCTGGTTGTGCCTCGGTTGTTGCTGGGTTGATCCGGCCAGGAATCTCACTGCCGAGCTCTCTGGCAACCTGATCGGCGATGCGCAGGTAGCCCGCTCTCTGTTCTGTGGAAAACCTATTGTCGCCCTTGACGAAATGGCTTGGATGCTGCATTCCCACTGAGCGTCTACTGCTGGCTCCAGGGCCAGCTTTATTCTCCAAATGCCACCTGGCACGAAGCATTGAGCAACTGGGCTTCTTCTGGGGTGGCCGGTGGCTCCCCATCCAGCAGGCCCTGCTCGCAGTCTGCAGTGAGCTGATAAATCGTGTTCTCTCGCTCGGCCCAGAACGTGGTTGATGTGCTGTCGACCGGCTGAATACTCTCGTAACGGAGGCCCAGCTGCGTATCGGGAACGATCACGGTGGGATTGCCGGCGTCGACGGCGGCGTCGATCAGGTTGTTGATCAGCGATGAGGCCGCCAGGGCGCCGAGGCCCCAACCCACTGCCCTGGAATTCCACCACCCCCAGCTGGGTCTGCGCGAGCGTCCGTACCAGCCCCAGCCCCAGGGACGGGCCCGGCGCCAGCCTTGCCGCGCCCACCCCGGAGTCCGCCGGATGAGTGTGGTTGGCCGGCGAGCCCTCCCCCAGACGGCGCCGGACGATCCCCTGCCCCGCCAGATGATTCCGCTGCTGTTCCGGGGAATGCTTCGGGGGAGGTTTCGGAGGCCATGGCTGCTGCGGCCCCAGCCACTGGTGGGCCGGTAACTGCCCCGGTTGATTCCCTGTCGACCGAAACCCGTTCGACCACCGCTACTGGGCCCGATTCTGCTTCCGCTTCGCCCTCGACTGCTGCCGCCTCTGCTACCGCCGCCGCCTCTGCTTCCTCCGCCTTTTTTTGCCAACTCTCGATTGAGCCGTTCGTGCCCGGGCGAAGGGTTGACCCCGCTGGCAAGACTCTGGGTCCATCCCAGCGATTCAGTTGGGAGAGTTTCAGCGCCACAGGGCATGGCCACCATCGCGCTCAGCAGGAGTGATGACGCCGCAAGCGTGAATCCGGAGGATTGGATACGTCTCACAGGTCGGCTCCAATGCGCCGGCCGCAGCCGTCATCAAAGCAGGACGCCTTCACTCTGCCGTTGCTGTCAAACATCACCTCGACTCGATCACGCTCTCGGTATTCGCCGGGGCGCTGCTCGTAGAGGCTGTTCAGAAAGTTGGGATTGACTACGCAGAACTCACGCCCGTTGAAGCAGATCGTATTGGTTGAGAATTGCCCTGACGCTGACGCGACGGAAACCCAGGCTTTTCCCTTGGGGTCGAAACGTTCGATCCGATTCTCAGGGTCATCGGAGATTCTGATCAGCTCAACCTGCGTGCCGATCCGGTGCCGGTAGTAGGTCACAGTACCCTGATCGTAGACATCCACCCGGCATTTCTGCATCGGCCCCTGCTTGATCGAACAATCGGTTTCCAGTTCGTACAGCGGTTTCTGATCGGGTGGGATGCTCTGGGCTGTGCCAGGAGAGGGATGCAGCATTGCTCCAGCCAGGATCGACGCCCCTGAAAGCAGAAGCGCGAAGTATCGGCGTGCGTGACGTGGCATCACTGGCGTTTATTCCATCTTGCTTCTACTACACTGAGAAGAGATCTTGGTTTGTCCGCTGGCTTAGGCGATTCCGAAACCAAACGTTATGTGCTGACCGGAGATGCGTTTGATTGACTGCCAAAGACGTTTGGTCTTGCCCTTCTCTCTTTCTTTCCCTCAGAGAGGATCACGACAGGTCAGCACCAGTTCCAGAGCAAGATTCTCAAAGCGTTGACGGCAGGTCCGCTCCAGCTGATCCCGCAGGAGATCCACATCCAACGCCGAAAGGGCCATGCCGGGATCGATGTACAGCAACCCCTGAACAGCCCGTCCTAAGGTGAACACGGCGTCGTCAACCAGGCGGATTCCCTGTGCATTAAGTTCCTGCCGGACGATGTTCAGCACTGCCTGGCGGACCGTGGATCTGGCGGCTACGCCACCGAGTTCACTGACCGCATCTCTGAGGCTGCGCAGCGGAGCCACCACTAGGATCCCAGAGAGCAGCAGAACGATCCAGGCATCACTCACCGGCACCATGCCCGCCAGTGGTGTGTCGAGCAGGAGGGGGGTGACGGCAAAGGCCAGTCCCAGGCCGGCACTGATGGCTGCACCCACCAGGGTGGCGCGACGCTCCATGGCCAGCAGCTGGCTCTGTCTGCCCCCTATTTTCCAGTGCCGGTGATGATTCCAGGCGACCAAGAGCCCCAGCGCGGCCATCAGGCATGCGTAGATCACGATTCCACCAATCCAGGGAGGGGTGATGCTGGCTCCATGCCGCTGAGCCAGAATCCTGTCGATCGAGCTGATCGCCGCAAACAGCAGAATCCCCAGCAGCAGGAGGGATCGACTGCCGACATACAGGGTTTCCAGTGCCCAGTAGCCAAAGGGAAAGCGCCTGTCGGGTGGCCGCAGAACCTGGGTGCTCAGGTGTCCGCCGGCAAGAATCATCAAGGCGTTCAGCCCTGATACCAAACCATCGAGGGCGAGAGCCTGGGCATTGCAGAGCCAGGATGCGATCGCCCCAGCCACCGCCATGATCAGATTGACTCCAACCGCAAACTGCAGAGCCCGCGAGTCCTGATTCACCATGACGAGCCTGGACGGTTCTCTTATTTCCAGACAACCGTACTTCAGTGTTTAAGCACGGGGCCGGAACAAGGCACCATTATCTTAGTTGGTCGCGTTCAGATCGCCATCGATCGGATTGAGAGTGTTGAGCCTGTTGGCTGTTCGCCTCAGTGATTCCTGGCTTTCCTGCCTTCATGGCTCTCTAGCCTTCTTCATGATGAGCGTTCAAGATGGTCTTTTTCTCCGTGAGACTTTTGGTGGTCTGGCGTTGAACCGGTGTCCTGTCTTCTATCTGATTGATGGGAAAGGGCTGTTGTTGATTCACTGACTGCTGGCATCAGATATCACTGCTGCTGCGGCAGGTGTTGTGCAGCGTCCATGGGATCGCGTATGAATCACATCCGTCGATGTGTCGGGCGTTGTCTCTATCCGCGTTATTCTTGCGACAGCACCGCCGCCAATTCCAGTCGTTGGCAGGTCGGGCACAATCTGGACCATGGCCATTACGATGTTGGCTCCGCCTATGTGCAGGCCTTCAACTGCCGCTTTGGTCCGAATGACAAGGTTGTGGATTGATGCGGGAACTGAATTCGCCTGAATCCGCAGAGAAGCGACCCTGAATCTGGCAGGGTGCAAGGGATTCCGCCCAGTCGACGCCCCCTTCCCCTGGTGAGATCTCCACAGGCCCCTTCCCTTGGTGCTGCCGCCTCCTCCGCTGCCACGCACACCTCCGCTTCGCCAGTGCTTGAGCTGCTGGACATCGCTGTGGCCGGAAGGGTCGTGGCTGGTGTGGAGCGCCCCCGGCTCCAGGGGGTGACGCTGCGGTTGCAGCCTGGCGACAGCGTGGCGCTGCTTGGTGCCAGCGGCGCCGGTAAGAGCACTCTGCTGGCCGTGGCCAATGGTCTGCTCGAGCCCACGCGGGGTGTGGTGCTCTGGCAGGGGGAGACGCAGGCCCGCACAGGCCGGCGGCGGCGGCGCCAACAGGCCCGCATCGGCACCCTCTGGCAGGACCTTCGCCTGATCGAGGAGCTCAGCGTTCAGCAGAATCTCAACGCCGCACGCCTGGCCCAGTGGGGTTGGCCTCGGGCCCTGCTGAATCTTCTGCTCCCCCTGGAGACGGAGGTCAATGCCCAGGCCCTGCGCCAGGTTGACCTCGATCCCGCCCTGCTCGGTGAGCCCGTTGCCGCTCTCTCGGGCGGGCAACGCCAGCGGGTGGCCCTGGCCCGTCTGCTGCGTCAGCAGCCCACCCTACTGCTGGCGGATGAGCCACTGGCCAGCCTGGATCCGCGCCTGGCCCAGGATCTGCTGGCCCTGTTGCTGGCCCAGGCCGCCCCCCCCCGTGCCCTCTTGCTGAGTCTGCATCGACCTGACCTGATTGGCGGATTCTCAAGGGTGGTGGGCCTGCGCCAGGGCCAGGTGGTCTTCGATGGCCCGCCCAGCGCGATCAGCCCCGAAGCCCTGAAGGCTCTGTATGCCGGAGAGCCCAGCACCGTGGAGGCCCGATGACCACGCTGCCGGCGGTGGACAGGCCCAGGCTGCGGCCCGCCGTGCCGCTCTGGGTGCTGCTGCCGGCGCTGGCGCTGCTGCCGGTTGCTGCCCTGCTGCCCCAGCTGATCCACGGCGGTGGCTGGGATCTGCTGGGTCGTTTCGTCTCTGCGGCGGTGACGCCCTCCCTCGACCCCTTGGTGGTGGGTTCCGCCCTGCAGGGGCTGGGGATCACCCTGGGTGTGGCCCTGCTCGGCTGGGCCCTCAGCCTCGGCCTTGGACTGGCCCTGGGGCTGGCCAGCTCGCGCACGGTGTGGGCCACCTGTGGACTGGGTTCAGCTCCGGCGGGGCTGATCCGCCGTCTGCTGGCGCTGCCCCGCTCGATCCATGAGTTGCTCTGGGGGCTGTTTCTGCTGCAGCTCGTGGGACTGCAGCCGGCGGTGGCGGTGGTGGCCATCGCCCTGCCCTACGGCGCCCTGGTGGCCCGCGTCACCGCAGACCAGCTCGATGCCCTTCCCACCCGCACCCTTGACGCGTTGCGCGCCTGTGGCGCTCCCCCTGGCGCGGCCCTGCTCACGGCCATCGGCCCGCCGCTGTTCCCGCAGGTGCTGAGCTACGGGGGGTATCGCCTCGAGTGCGCCCTGCGCAGCGCCACCCTGCTCGGAGTCTTCGGTCTGGGGGGGATCGGCACCGACCTGCGTCTGACCCTGCAGTCGCTCGCTTTCCACGAACTCTGGACCAGCCTCTGGCTGCTGCTCGCGGCCATGCTGCTGCTCGAGGCCCTGGTGGGTTGGCTGCGGCGGCGCTGGGGCATGCCGGGCCGCCTGGGCCTGAAACGGGCGAGCGTGGGCCGCAGGGGCCGCGAGATCCTCGTCACGGCCCTGGCCTTGCTGCCACTCCTGCTCGCGGCGGCGGCACGGCTTGAGGTGCGCCCCCAGGATCTGCTGCAGTGGCAAGGCCTGCCGGGCCTGGGCCAGGGCGACTGGTCTGGGGTGCTGGCTCTGCCCTGGGGCGACCTGATCGGCACCACTCTGGTGATGACCCTGCTCGCATCAGCCCTGGCGGTGGGCGTGGCGCCGTTGCTGCTGCTGCTGGCGGCACCCTGGGGCTGGGCCCGGGCCGCTCTGCAACTGATCTGGGCCCTGGGCCGGCTCTGGCCCCCACCCCTGACGGCCCTGCTGCTGTTGTTTCTGCTGCAGCCGGGGTTGATCACCGGGGCCCTGGCTCTGGGCTTCCACAACCTCGGCATCCTGGGGCGCTTGCTGCTGGAGGCGGTCGAGAGCGCAGATCCTGGCCCTGAACAGGCCCTGCGCGCCGGTGGCGTTGGCCCCCGACTGGCCCTGCTTTATGGCCGTTACAGCCGGCTGGCCCGCTCCTACCTGGCCTATGGCGCCTATCGGACCGATGTGATCCTTCGGGAATCGGTGGTGGTGGGCCTGGTGGGCGCCACGGGCCTGGGCACCCAGCTGCTGGAAAGCCTCAGCGGCTTTGCCTGGGATCAGATCGCGGCCCTGCTGGCGGTGTATGCCGTTCTCACCCTGCTGGGGGAGGAACTCAGCGACCGGTTGCGCCAGCGGTTGCTGCTCGCCTGAGGCCACCTGGAGACGGCGAAGTTGGCATCAGGGGACCTGCGAACGGCGAACCAGACAACTGCGGGCCCGAAAGCAGCTGACCGGGAAACTGGCAGGGCTGTCGGATCCAGCGGCGAGACTTCCAAGCTCCGAGAACCCCCATGGCGTCGATCGTGCCCGGCCCGACCCGGATTCCCCGAAAACTGGTGGTGCTGGGGGACAGCCTGGTCTACGGCTGGGGCGATCCGGAGCATGGCGGCTGGTGTGAGCGGCTGCGGCGCCACTGGATGGGCCTGCCCCAGGGCCCGGTGCTCTACAACCTCGGGGTGCGGGGCGACGGCCTGGAACGCCTCTCCGCTCGCTTGCCGGCAGAAGTGCACTGCCGTGGCGAGCTGCGCCGCCAGCGACCCCAGGGGATCCTGATCGGCATCGGCCTGAATGACACCGCCCGGGTGGGCCGCTCGGATGGCCGTGAGCAGCTGGAACCGGAAGCCTTTCTGTTCGGCATGCAGCAGTTGCTGCGGGAGGCCCGGCGGATTGCGCCGGTGCTGTTGCTGGGGCTCACCCCGGTGGATGAGGCGGTGATGCCCTATGCCGAGGTTCTCTGGTTTGACCTGGGGTCGGTGCGGCGTTACGAGGGGCTGCTGGAGGAGGCGGCCATGGAGGCGGACGTGCCCTTTCTGCCGCTGCTGGAGACCCTCACGGCCGATCCGCGTTGGTTGCAGTGGATCGAGCCCGATGGGCTTCACCTCAACGCCGAAGGCCACCGGCAGGTGTACGAGCGGGTGTGCCGCTGGCCGGCGCTGCAGCGCTGGGCCGAGCTGGATCCCCGTGTCACCGCCACGCCGGCTGTTTGAGGCGGCAAAGATCACCCGAATGGGTGAGCTGGATTCACCGGATCAGGGGATGTGGGCGCCTGGCCTCCAGGCCGACCGTGAAAGGACGGACGTGATTCCCCCATGGTCGGCTCGATCGTTCCCCTGTTTCGCTCGTCACCCACGGCAGCCTCCACGGAAGCCAGTGCCGCTGCCGCTGGTGCCCCAGCTGCCATGCGGCGCACGGCAGGACCGGCGGATCCGGCCGCCATCAACCGAGCCTGGTTGGCGGCCTACGCCTGCAGCAGCGAAGCTCATGTGCGGCTGCACTGGCGCAATGCCCTGGTGCAGGTCAATCTGCCACTGGTACGGCTGCAGGCCCGACTCCAGGCGGCCAGCACCGATCTGCCCCTCGACGACCTGATCCAGCTTGGAGCGATCGGCCTGCTGCGGGCCATCGAGGCCTTTGACCTTCAGCGGCGCGTCAGCCTCAGCAGCTTTGCGGTTCCGTACATCCGCGGCACGATGCAGCAGTATCTGCGCGATCGGCACCGGCCCCTGCGGGCGCCCTGGCGGCTGCGGCAGCTGCAGCAACGGGTGGAACGGCTCCAGGCGCTTCGCCTGCACGACGGCCAGCCACCGCTGTCCGCCGAGGAGCTGGCCCGCCAGCTCTCCTGCAGTACCGAAGCCCTGGGACAGGCGGCGGATCTGCAGACCTGCGAGCGGTTGCGCTCCCTGGATGCCCCGATCGGCGGGGATGACGGCGAGGGCTGCGGCAGCTGCCTGCTGGACCAGTTGGCTGATCCTTCGGCCTCTGTTTCTCCTGCCTCATCCTCCGCGGAAACCGATCCAGATCCTCAAGATCAGGCCAGCCTGCACTGGCTGCGGCAGCGCCTGGCCCAGCTCAGTCCTCAGGAGCGGCAGCTGCTGAACGGTCGCCATCTGCAGGGCGACACCTGGGTGGCTCTGGGGCGCGAGCTCGGCTTCCATCCACGCATGGCCCAGCGTCAAACCGACGCCCTGCTGCAGCGGCTGCAACGGGAGGCGCAGCAATGGCAGGAGCTCAACCGCCCGGCAATGCAGCAGACGTGAGCAGACGAGCCGCCCCCATCGCCAGCAGGGCGGCCACCAGGGTCTGGAGGCCATTGATCACCTCGTTGGTGAGCCAGGCGACCCGTTGCTGCACGGTGGCGCCGAGCCAGCTCTCCAGCAGGGTGGCCGCCAGCCCCACGGCCGTGACCAGGCCCCAGCTGAACCAGTCCGGCAGCACGCCCAGAGCCAGCAGGATCAGGGCCATCAGGGCACTGCCGGCCAGGCTGGCGGCCGTGCCTTCAAGGCTCACGGCTCCTTCCGTGCCGGGCGGTACCGGCCGCAGGCTGGTGATCAGCAGCGTGTGCCGGCCCCAGCGCTTGCCGATCTCACTGCCGAAGGTGTCCGCCAGCTTGGCGGCAAAACTGGCGGCGAAACCGATCAGCAGCAGCGGCTGCCAGTGCGGGGGGCTCAGGGGCACCAGCACCGCCAGAACGGTGCCGGTGAGGGCCGATCCCCAGACATTCTCCGGCCCGCGGCGGCCGCCTCTGGCTTCGGCGAGACCCTGCTCCTGTTTGCGGCGCAGCCCCAGGCGGGTGACGGCCGACCCCAGAGCCAGGTAGGCCACCACGGCCCACCAGCCGGCGGCCCCCAGGCAGCCCCACAGCAGGGTGCCGAGCAGGCCGGCATGGATCCAGCCGGCACGGGTGAGCAGCGGCAGGGGCTGGGCCAGGCTGATCAGGATTCCATTCAGGCCCAGGGCCAGCAGCCAGTGCGCGGCGGTCTGGGCCGGGATGGCGTTGCTCAGCACAGGGCCAGGGTCGATTGATGTGTTGCACAGATCTAAGCGCTGGGCCGCATCGTGCCGCCGGGAGCGGATAATCGGGCCAGTCTTTCGACGCCGCCATGGTGTTCAAGCTCAAGCCGTCGTTCTTCCTTGAGCTGGGCGGCGACGCCAAGACCCCAGACAGCAAGAAGCCCGCCGTGGTCGTTGCCCCGGCGGCTCAGGAGAAGGCGGAGGCCAAAGCCCCCAAAGCCAGCAAGGACAAAGGTGTCACGGCTGCTGAGGCAGTCGCTCCCGCCATCCAGGAGGCTGCGCCCTCCTCCGGCGTTGAGCTCACCACCGCTGAAGCCATCGCCGCCGAGCTGGCTGCCGCTGCCGCCAGCCGGCCGGCCCCCAGCCTGACCACCTTCGCGCCCGATTGCCTGGTGCCCGGCGCTGCCGTGACCCGCCGCCGCCGTGGTGGCGCCAACCTGGCCGGCTTCCGCAGCATGGCCGCCGGCATGTTCCGCAGTTGAAGTCTGCGGGCATCGCCCCGGCTCAGGTCTGAATCAGCTGCTCCCCAGCTGCGCCCGCCAGGCCACCAGGCGGGCCACGCCGGCCACAGCAGCGGTTGAGCTCCGCAGGATCGTGGGTCCAAGCTGCACCAGCTGCCAGCCAGCGGCCACTGCGAGTTCCTCCTCGCGCTCAGACCAACCCCCTTCCGGCCCGATCGCCAGGGTGATGGTGGCCACAGCCGCGGATGCAGCTGCCGGTGTTGTCGCTGCTGGCAAGGTCGCAGCAGGCGATGTCGCAGCCGAGCAGATGGTCGCTGCAGGTGTAGGACGATCCATGGGCTGCCAGTCCTCACAGGCCTCCTCCAGGCCTGGCAGCTCTCCCTGACGCGTCGTGGCCAGCAGACCCAGTCCCTCCACCGGCACTGACAGGTAGGCAGCCCCGCTCCGCAGCGGTTCCCAGCGCGGCAGCCACAGCCGCTCGCACTGCTCCGCCGCTTCCCGCACGACCGCGCGCCAGCGCTCCGGGATCGCCGGGTCCGCCGCATCGCCGCGCCGGACGCTGCGCTCGGCCTGCAGGGGGCCCAGCTGATCCACCCCCAGCTCGGTGGCCATGCGCAGCACCAGTTCCCCGTCGCGCCGTGGCATCGCCAGGGCCAGGCCAATCGGCAGGGAGGTGGGCTCCTGGCGCTCCAGGGGCTGCCCCAGCGGCTGCTCCAGGTCGGCGCGGCCCGGTTCCTGCAGCTGCGCGGTCCAGAGGCCCCCGCAGCCATCCACCACGGCGAACCGGTCGCCGGGCCGCAGCCGCAGCACCCTGTTGAGGTAGTGGCTCTCCTCCCGGCTGAGGGCGATCCCAGCGTCGCCGCCCTGCCGCAGTCGGTTCGGATCGATCAGTAGGCGGCGCAGTTCCCGGGCCATCGCTCTGGCTCACCCCAAGCCGCTACCCCACCGGTACCTCATTCGTCCTCCAGCTGGGGAAAGAGGCTGTCGGGCTGCTCCTCGATCGGCCAGTCCTCGTTGATGCCGCCCACGACCACCTCCTCGATCTCCACCACGTCGTTGTTGAGTTGCCGCAGGGCGTTGAGCAGCACATCCAGGGCAAAGACATCGCTGGTGCCCATATCCACCCAGCAGCGGGCCCACTCCCCCTGCAGCTCCAGCGGCCCCATGTTGTGCATCAGGGCGGGCAGGGCCCGCTCCGCTTCCTCCTGGTCCACCACCAGCCAGCTCAGATCGGCCGCCTCTTCGTGCAGCTGCAGGGTCTCGGCATTGAAACCGCCGAGCTTGCCGAGGAAAAACCAGCTGTCGAACACCGTTTCCACGTAGCCCCTCTCCCCATGGCCGAGGGGATGGGAGAAGCGCATCCAGATCCAGCAGTTGAACGGGTCGACCTCGCGGAAGCGGATCTCCATGGGGCAGTGCGAACCGGCGTGGTTGCGATCGATGTCTCTCCATCAAACACGCCGCCTCGACCGACCGACTCAGGCGGCGGCCCAGCATGCTGGTGCCATGCTCGAGCTTCAGAACCTTCGTTATCAGCCCGCCACGGCTGCCACACCGGTGCTGCTCGATGTGAGCCTGCGGCTGGAGGTGGGAGAGCCAGCCCTGGTGACGGGGCGCAGTGGCTGCGGCAAGACCACCCTGCTGGAGGTGATCAGTGGCCTGGCCGAAGCCGATCGTGGCCGCATTCTCTGGAACGGTGAACTCCTCTCCAGCCGCCGACGGCGCTGGCTCTGCGGGCTGGTGTTCCAGTTCCCGGAGCGCCATTTCCTCGGCCTCACGCTGGGCCAGGAGCTGAAACTCGGCCAGCGGCGCCTCACCCAGGAGCGGGCCGAGGCGGCGCTGGCCAAGGTGGGGCTCACAGGGGTTTCGCTTCAGCAGGCACCGGAGCGGCTCAGTGGGGGCCAGCAGCGGCGGCTGGCCCTGGCGGTGCAGTTGCTGCGCGATCCGCGGGTGCTGCTGCTGGATGAACCCACCGCCGGGCTCGATTGGACCGTGCGCGATGAGGTACTGCAGCTGCTGCGCAGCATCGCCCGCGAACGGGCGGTGCTGGTGGTGACCCATGAGCCGGAGCTCTTTGGCGATCTGGCACCCCAGCGCTGGCTCCTGGAGAACGGCACCCTCCAGGCCTGCCAACCCCACCCGGGCCAGTCGGCGCAGCGTTCAACCGCCCGACTGGGCTGACCCACGGGCCAGGACACCCCACCGGCGCATCGCCTACCGCCGCATCGTCCACGGCCGCATTGCACTCCGTCGCATCCCCTCTTGGCCGCAGCGCACTGCCTACGATGCCCGTCAGTTGGGTTGCGGGCGGGCCGGTGTGATGGGCGATCAGCTGGTGCGTGCCACCGCCGCCGGGGGCGGTATCCGACTGGTGGCGGTGACCACCACCGTGGCCAGCCGCTATGCCCGCCGTCGCCACGACCTCTCCTTCCTCACCACCGCCTTGCTGGGCAGGGCGATGACCGCCGGTCTGCTGCTGGCCAGCTCGATGAAGGTGGCCCATGGCCGGGTGAATCTGCGCATCGCCTCCGATGGTCCGCTGCGCGGCCTGATGGTGGATGCAGGCCGCGACGGCACCGTGCGCGGCTACGTGGGCCAGCCCAGCCTGGAGCTGGATCTGGTGCGCGAAGCCGATGGCGGCTCCCACTTCGACTTCCGCACGGCCACCGGCACCGGTTACCTGCACGTGGTGCGAGACCTGGGCGAGGGAGAGCCCTTCAGCAGCACCGTTGAGCTGGTGAGTGGTGGCATCGGCGAAGACGTCGCCTCGTACCTGCTCCATTCCGAGCAGACCCCTTCGGCGGTGTTCGTGGGGGAACGGATCGACAGCAGCGGCGTGCGATGTTCCGGAGGGGTGCTGGTTCAGGTGCTGCCCAAGGCGGCCCGGGAACCGGCCTTGGTGGCCCTGCTGGAGGAGCGGTGTCGTGAGATCCGAGGTTTCAGTACTCGGCTGGTCGCCTGTGAGGGCAATCTCAAGGCCCTGCTGGAAGATATCTTCCCGGATCTGGATCCCCAGCTGCTGCAGGAGGGAGAGCCCCACCAGGCGGTGCAGTTCCACTGCCCCTGCAGCCGCCGTCGCAGCGTCAGCGCCCTGAAACTGCTGGGCCGCGACGAACTGAGCGCCATCCTGCAGGAAGACGGCCAGGCTGAGCTCGTCTGCCACTTCTGCAATGAGACTTACCAGGTCAAGGCCCCTGAATTGCAGGAGCTGATCGACGAGCTTGCTGTGGCGTGAGAGTCGCCCCTGAGCCGTCGGCTTGAGGCCACCGGGGGGCTTCAACCGATCAGAAGGGCACCCAGCAGCAGCAGCAGCAGGGCCGGCAGGCTCTGGACCTGGAGAGGCGACAGGGGCAGGGACGGATCGAGGCCGCCGGCCAGCAGGCCGCCGATCACAAGCCCGATCGAGAGCAAGGCAAAACCCCAGCCGACCGCCACAAGCAACCGACCGAGACGGCGCTGCAGGTTGATCACGGCCACGCCGGTGGCGAGGGCCAGCAGCAGTTCCGGTGCTGCGCTCGGGGTGAACAGCAGCAGGGCCAGCAGGGAACCGATGCCGGCCAGGGGAATCCAGAGTTCGGTGCCACTGGCCAATCCCAGGTTGGGCATGCGCAGGGCGGCGCCGGAGAGCCTGGGAACCGCCAGCTGCGGCAACTGGGGCAGGGCGGGCAGGGCCGGCCGGGCTGGCGGCGGCGAGGCCTGTTCCCGCTGGGAGGCGGAACGGGCAGCGAAGCTCACCCGTCCCTGCTGCCTTTCCTTGAGGCGCTCCATCAGCACGGCGTCGTAGGCGGCCTCGATCCGGGAGCGGGCCAGGGGGTCATCGCCCACCTCGTCGAGACGAGCCAGCTTGGCGGCTTGCACGGCGTCGAAACTTGCGTCGGCGGCGATCCCGAGACGCTCATAGGGGTCGAAGGCATCGGCCGCGCGGGACGGCTGATCGGAACCTTGATTCATGGCCAGCTCTGCGTATGGAGGAGCGTATCGAGAACCGGCCACCCTGGGTGGTTCAGCTCAGAACAGCGGATCGCTGCGCTGGTATCCGGATTCCTGCTGCAGACGGCGACGCCAGGCTTCTGCTTCGTCAAAAGGCAGGCGCTGGCGATGCTTGAGCAGCGGCATCTGGGGAGGAAGATGGCTGCCCTCACGCATCTCGACAGCCCCCTGGGCAGGGAGGAAATTGACGTAATCACAGCCCCCGTCGCTGCGGGGACGCACCAGCCAGACCGGCAGCGGCATGACCTATGACCTTCTGTTGCAGAACCTTTCGGTTGGTGAAGAGCAGTCTGGCGGATCCTGCGCCCATCCGCGACCAGCCGAGCTCGCTCCGCAGTCCGGCTGCCCGATGGGCTGCGTTCAGAGCGCGATCGGTTCGACGCCGCTCACCACGGGCGCCACTGCACTGAGCTCAAGCTCGGGATGGTCGTCGTGCAGCTGGTTGAGATTCCAGGTGTTCTTGAACAGCAGCACGGGTCGGTCCCAGGCATCCCGCACGGTTTTGCAGTTGAAGACGCGGCCCACCTGCTCGAGCGCTGGCCAGCCCCCCACCACCCAGCGGGCCACCGAGAAGCCCAGGGGCTCCAGGCGGGTCTGCACGCCGTACTCGTTCTCGAGGCGGTACTGCACCACCTCCAGTTGGAGCGGGCCCACGGCCGCGAGGATCGGATCGCGCTTGCTCTGGTCGGTGTCGTAGAGGATCTGCACGGCGCCCTCCTCGCGCAGCTCGTTCACGCCTTTGCGGAAGCTCTTGAAGGCTGAGGGGTTGGGGTTGCGAAGCCAGGAAAAGATCTCCGGGCTGAAGCAGGGAATTCCCTCGTATTCCACTCTGGGGCCCACATAGAGCGTGTCACCGATGGCGAACATGCCCGGATTGTTGAGGCCGATCACATCACCGGGGTAGGCGTCTTCCACCACCTCCCGGTCCTGGCCGAACAGTTTCTGGGGCCGCGAGAGCCGAATCGCCTTGCCGGTGCGGGCGTGCTGCACCGTCATGTCCTTCTCGAATCGGCCGCTGCAGACCCGCACGAAGGCGACCCGATCGCGGTGCCGCGGATCCATGTTGGCCTGCAGCTTGAACACGAAGCCGCTGAAGCCCGGCCGGATCGGATCCACCGTGCCGGCGCTGCTGCTGCGGGCGATCGGCTTCTGGGCCAGTTCCAGGAAGGCATCGAGAAAGGGCCGCACGCCGAAGTTGGTCATGGCCGACCCGAAGAACACCGGACTCAGTTCCCCGGCGTGCACCAGCTCGAGGTCGAGCTCGGCACCGGCCCCATCGAGCAGGTCCAGTTCTTCCAGGGCGGCCTCCAGCAGATCCGCTTCCACCAGATCGCTGCCGACGGCCTCCTCGACGGACAGCAGCTTCTCTTCGCTCTGGCGGCCCCGCTCGGCCCGCTGAAACAGGATCACCTGCCGGCTGCGGCGATCGATCACGCCGCGGAAGCGATCACCGCTGCCGATCGGCCAGTTCACGGGCCAGCAGGCCAGACCGAGATCGGTCTCGATTTCATCGAGCAGCTCCAGGGGTTCGCGCCCTGGCCGGTCCATCTTGTTGATGAAGGTGAAGATCGGGATCTGTCGCATGCGGCAGACCTCGAACAGCTTGCGTGTCTGAGGCTCGAGTCCCTTGGCCGCGTCCTCCAGCATCACCGCGTTATCTGCGGCCGCCAATGTGCGGTAGGTGTCTTCGGAGAAGTCCTGGTGGCCGGGGGTGTCGAGCAGGTTGATCGTGCTGCCGCTGTAGTCGAACTGCAGGACCGTGGAAGTGATCGAGATGCCGCGCTGCTTCTCCAGCTCCATCCAGTCGGAGGTCACCTTGCGCTGTTCGCCCTTGGCCTTCACGGCACCGGCCTGCTGGATGGCGCCCCCGTAGAGCAGCAGTTTTTCGGTGAGGGTGGTCTTACCGGCGTCCGGGTGGGAAATGATCGCGAAGTTGCGCCGCCGGCCCACCGCCTCGGCCAGGGCGGCGAGCTCGGGGTCGGCGGCGCTGCTGGCCGCTGCTGAGGGGGACTGGGCTGTGCTCGTCATGCGCCCCAGCCTGACAGGCAGCCCCTGCTCTGGGCTGACTGGAGTTCACCTGCCCTTATCCCGAGGGTCGCTGTGATCAGAGGCCCGCTCAGCATGCGGATCCAGGACCAGCTGAATTGGCGCCTTGGTCTGGTTCCCCACGACTCCCTGCCGGATCCCACCCTGCCGCTCAGCCTCCGCAGCGGAGTGGTGCTGATCAATTCCGGACAGCCGATCGACAGATTGATGCCGATCGACAGATTGATTCAGCAGGCCGATCAGGGGATGGATGAGGCCAACCATGGCTGAGGCAAAACATGGCTGAGGCCAAAGGGCTCGGGCGCAAGCGGGGGGGTGCCGATCCAGGTGCCATGGGAATCGTAAAACTGAATCAGGCTGAGCCCGGGCCTGGGTCCAGGATCACGCAGATGCGGCCTGCCTCCTTGGCCCGATAGAGGGCTGCATCTCCTCGGGCCAGGGAATCGAGGATCCGGTCTTCGGAGTTCTCCTCAAGGCAGCCGCCGATACTCACCGTCACGATCAGGTCAAGCCCATTCAGCTGCACAGGCTCGGCTGCCATGGCGCTGCGCACTCGTTGAGCCAGCTCCGTCAGGCCCGCCAGAGGTGTGCCACGCATCAGCACGAAGAATTCCTCTCCTCCAAGGCGACCCGCCGTATCAGAAGTGCGCAGGGCTCCCTTCAGCTTCTGGCTGAAATGCTCCAATACCAGATCCCCACTGGCGTGGCCGTAGGTGTCGTTCACCCGTTTGAAATGATCCAGATCCAGCATCAGAATTCCCAGCCGTCAATCCGTGTTGCGTTGACACACCAGCCAGGTCTGCCGCAGTTGTTCCATGAAGCCGCGATAGTTGGCCAGATTGGTGAGCCCATCGGTGGTGGCCTGCAGCTCCAGTTTTTCATAGGCGCGAGCTTCTCGCTGGATGCTGCTGAATCGGTTTGTGGACCGACCGACTTAAAGCTGCCCCCAGATCTCCAGGTAGCGGTCGTCCAGGGGAGCCACCCGCAACCCTGTCAATCCCGCCTGCAGCAGCTGCGCTTCCACCTCGTCGGGGCGGAAGGCCGCGTGCAGCGAAGCCAGGTAATCCCGCTGCAGGACCTCTGGTGCCTGGCCCAGGTGGCGGTGCAGCAGATCCTCAGCGGCAGCCGCTGATTCAGGTCGTCGCAGATCCTTGATGTAGACGACGGTTGCCCCGGGTGCGGAGAGCTGGCGGACCGTGTGCCAGAGCACGGCGGGGTCATGCAGATGGTGGAGCAGGCTGTTGCTGAGCACGGCATCGCAGGCCTGGACCAGATCAGGGCTCTCGAGGTCGGCACACGGCAACACAAGATGGCGGAACTCCAGATTTCCCCCGAATCGTCTGTCGCTGGCCCTGGCTCCGCCGGTGCTGGCAGGGCGCGCGTTGTCACCGGTTGCGCTGAGGTTCTCGCGACTGTCCAGCCGTTCCCGGGCGATCGCCAGCATCGCCTCCGCCCCGTCGAGGCCCACCACATGGGCCTCGGGATACTGCTCAGCCAGTAGGAAGCTGATGTTGCCGGGCCCGCAACCGAGGTCCACCAGGCGATCGGGGCACCGGCCTGGGGTGAGGGTTGTCAGGATTTCGGCGAAACGATCGACCACCAGCCTGTCGGTGGCAGCGAAATCGGCCGCGGCATAGGCCGTTGCCTGGGCCGGTTCGTCCATCAGCTCCGGCTCAGGCCGCCGCGGCATGGGTTCGGGATCGGGGCTGGGCATGGCGAACACGTTTGCGAAGAGTTTCCAGCCTGCTGCGTCAAACGCCAGGCAACATCCGCTGTTGGTCCGCCGCGGCTGATCGGACCTGACCACTGCCACTGGTGCAGGGCGAACCTTGATGGCCCCACCAGTGGCGTTAAGGTGGCCATCAAGTACCTGGCCTCAGCAGCGGTGACCCTCACCCCCCTTCGCCCGGAGTCGCTCCAACGCAGCGATCCCCAGTCTGTGGCTGCCGGTGCGGCGGCGGTTGAACGTGGCGAGGCTGGTGGCCGGCAGGGGCAGTGCGAGGCTGATTTCCCCGCCACCGCTCCCGCGGCCAATCCGGTTTTCTACCGCACCTACTCCCGCAAGACGGCCACCGGTCGCGAGAGCTGGCATGAGGTGGCCGAACGCAACCTGGCCGGGCTACGCAGCCTCGGAAACCTCTCAGACGAGGAAGTGAGCCTGCTGCGTCGGATGCAGCAAGAGCAGAAGGCCTTGCCCTCCGGTCGCTGGCTCTGGATCGGAGGCACCGACTGGATCGAGCAACCGGAAAACTTCTCCGGTGCTTACAACTGCACCTCCACCAATTTGGTGGATTGGGAGGCCTTCGGTCTGATGATGGACCTCGCCATGATGGGCTGCGGCACCGGCGCCATCATTGAGCCCCGCCTGATCAACCGGTTGCCGGCGGTGCGCAACCAGTTGGTGATCACCGGCGTCAGTGACATTGGCGCCACTCCTGCGGGCCTGCGGCAAGAGACCACCAGCCACACGATTGAGGGCAACAACGTCCACATCCGGGTGGGCGATACCCGCCGCGGTTGGGTGGACAGCTATCAGCTGCTGCTGGAACTCTGCAGTGACCCGCGCTTCGGTGAGTGCGAGCAGGGCGGCACCGTCGAGATCTCGGTCGATCTCTCCGATGTGCGTCCCGTTGGTGAAACCCTCAAGGGCTTCGGCGGCATGGCCAATCCGGTGAAGTTGAAAGATCTCTATGGCCGGGTGGCCAAGATCCTCAACAATGCCCGTGGCCGCCAGCTCAGCTCGGTGGAATGCTGCCTGCTGATTGATGAGGCGGCGGTCACGATCGTGGCGGGCAACATTCGGCGCAGTGCAGGCATGCGCCAGTTCGCCGCCGATGACCTGGCCGCGGCTGGTGCCAAGGAGAACCTGTGGCAGCAGGATGCTGCCGGCAACTGGCGGATTGATCCCGAGCGTGATGCACTCCGGATGGCCAACCACACCCGCGTCTTTCACACCCGCCCCAGTCGTGAGACGGTGCTGGAGGCGGTGACCAAGCAGTTCCACTCCGGCGAGGGTGCCATCCAGTTCGCGCCTGAGGCGATCGCCCGCTCCAACGCCGATCTGCTGCACACCCCGGAGCTGCGCAGCGAGTTCATTGAGATCTATGTGGATCAGGGCCGCGAGGAAGCCGGTCGCTGGCTCACGTTGCACCACCCGGAGATCAGCCCGGCGGAACTGGAGCATCGCCTGGGCCGCTACGGCCTCAATCCCTGCGGTGAAATCCTCGGCGACGATTTTCACTGCAACCTGGCTGAGATTCACCTCAACCGCATCGATCCGGCCGACCACAAGGCCCAGGAGGAGGCCTTCACCGCCGGCGGCCTGGCTGTGGCCTGTCTGCTCAACCACCGCTTCGAGGTGGAGCGTTACCGCCAGAGCCGCGCCTGGGATCCGATCGTGGGGGTCAGCTTCACCGGCCTGTTCGACTTCTTCGTGCACGCCTTCGGTACCCCCTGGCTGAACTGGTGGGAGGCCGGCCGTCCGGCCACGGCCGAGGGGCTCAGCTTCAAGGCCCAGGAGGCCGCTTACCTGGGCCGCTGGAAGGAGATCGTCAATCAGGCGGTGTGGGACTACTGCGATCGCCACGGGATGCGCCGCCCCAACCGCTGCACCACAGTGCAGCCAGCCGGTACCAAGAGCCTGCTCACGGGTGCTTCCCCCGGCTGGCATCCGCCCAAGGCCCAGCGTTTCATCCGCCGGATCACCTTCCGCAAGAATGATCCGGTGGCTCTGGCCTGTATGGATTATGGCTACACCATTGTCCCCAGCCAGAGCGATAAGGATGAGCAGGGCCGGCTCCTGGATGATCCGTTCGATCCCCGCTGCACGGAGTGGCTGGTTGAAATTCCCACGCAGGTGAGCTGGGCCAATATTCCAGGTGCCGATAGCGTGGAGATCAACAACTTCTCCGCCTTAGCCCAGTTTGATTTCTATATGCAGGTGCAGCAGCATTACACAGCTCATAACACTTCGGCTACCGTTGAATTTCGTGAGCATGAAGTCGTACCTTTGGCTAATGCCATCTTCGAGGCGATTGAAGAAGGAAAAGGGTATATTTCTGCAGCTCTTCTGGCGCGTTTTGATGCCAATGCTACCTTTCCAAGATTGCCATTTGAACCGATTGACCATGCCACCTATGAGCGATTGCAAATTGAGGTGGAGAACCGTCGCACCACTGCAGATTTCTTTGAAGCCCTCCGGCGTTACGATGGCGGTGAGCTGATGGAAGCCGGTCCTGCAGGTTGCGATTCTGATAAGTGCCTGCTGCCACTTGCCTAGCCGGCTGCATCCTAGCCATTTGGCTCATGGTGTGTCCGAACCTTTGGGAGCCATGGGTCCATAGGAATAGCTGTCTCAAAGGAGATGGCCATCTAAGATCAATCTCTTTCCGGCCAATGAATTAATCTATCACCCTACTTGTCTTTTCTCGTTATGATGCCTCAAAGCGATGAAAAACACATCGGTTTCGGCCAGTTTGCTTGGCTTCGTATAGAGCGGTATCGGCTCTTGTGAATGTTTCAATATAAGTTTCGCCGGGTTCGTGTTCCGCTAGCCCGACACTCATCGTGACCCGAAGTTCATGCCCATCGGTGGGTATGCTTAGATTTCGGACTTCTAGTAAGATTCGATCGACTATCTCTTGACTTTGCGTGGCTGTACTCCCAACAAAAAGTGCGAGAAATTCTTCGCCGCCCCAACGCGCGCAAAGATCATATTCACGCATACTCCGTCGCAAGGTTGAAGCCAGCTTAATCAGCACCTGATCTCCTATATCGTGTCCATAGGTGTCATTTACTGCCTTGAAGAAATCAGCATCAAATATGGCCATACAGTAGGTGGTGCCATGCCTGGATGCACGCTCATCCTCATCTCGACAGCGGTCTGCCATTAAACGGCGGTTGGGGATGCCTGTGAGTTGATCGTGGGTTGCAGCTTCCTTTAGGCTTACATTCATATCCTTCAGCATGGCTTGGTAGCGATCCGAAATCTTGATCACACGTTCCAGCCGGCGCAGCTGCTTGTCATAGCGATGCATCAGACTCAGCTCTTCTGAAGAAGCGGCTGAATGGCTGTGATCAGATGCAGTGACGTGCTCAAGCTTCGCTAACTGCATGGCCATACGTTGCCAAAGCTGCTCCAGGGCGGCATGCAAGGGATGGCCATGATGCGATTCATCATCCAAGAGCTGTTGTATCAACAGCTCAAGTTCATCAACCTCCTTGCGAACCATGGTAATCAGCTCTCTGTGGTCAAAAGAATCTCAAAGGGAAAAGAATAATCTTCTTTGAATTCTTCTCCTAGTTCTGCTGATCGGGGATTGCGACAGTCATAAAGCCAATGAACAGAAACATCACCTCCTTCGTCGTAACTTCTCTGAAGAAGATCAAAGATATCAATCATTGCGCGTATGCTGCTTGTGTTTAGATAGTTAAGCTTGAGGTCGACTCTGAGCGGCGCTGATATTATTTGTAAATATTGCTCCACCCAAGAGATCACTTGGTCAAACAGTTCGTACGTATTCTCTGGATAGGATTCGCCGGTCATAACAGGAGCCCTGCGTTCCAATCAGCGTCGATCGCAGGCGTTGACTGGCTGGCGGGAAGGCTCATGTTCAAGCCGGTAGGAGAATTCATAGGCACTCAGATAATGGCGCGGATAGTGAAGAAAGCTCGTCCGTCGTCCAGCAAGTCAAGGGTAGCTTCCAAGGGGCGGGAGGCGATCCTGGAGATTTGAATCAAGCCAAGGCCCGCACCGGTGACAGAGTCTTCCTTGCGTGGCTGGCGCAATTGTTGTTTGTAGAGCGCTTTCAACTCTATCTTATCAAGTGAGGCAAGCTTTTGGATCCGCTCCAACAGTTTGTTCCCATCGGCACGCTCAATGACGTTGCCAGCCGAAACAGAATAATGCGATTCATCCGTTGCGGCAATGACCACGGTGGCTGAAGCATCTTCTTCATTGTATTGACGCGTACTCATATAATGACGGATGTTTTGACTCATTTCTACGTACACACTGAAGACATCAATTGCTGCCGTTTGGCTAGTCTGTATCGATTCGATATGATTTTTTAGCGCGAGGCCAATTTCCCCGATAAGGCTACGCGAAATAGGACCATTAAAGCAAATGAAAATGCGTTCATTACAAAAATAATGGCGTAACGTTGATAGATTGTGAATGGAGATGGTCATGGTAGATTCAGATTCAGCTGCAGATATGGAGCGACTGGGCTTGACGGTTCCAAGTCATGAATAAATAAGCAAAAAGCACAGAAGCAAATGAACATCAAACTCTATGGCAGGCGGAACGACAAGACGGTAACATCGTCTCTTTGGGGAAGATTTCCTCGAAAATTGGCTAAGCTCTCGGAAAATGCATGGCGTTGATCTTCTAGAGGCTTGTCAGCATGTTGGAGCAGCCAAGAGGAGAAACGTTCACTGCCGAGCCCAAAGCCATGATCACCTCCAGATTGATCTAGATATCCATCGGTGGTTAAATAGTATGTGAATCCCTGGATGAGCTTGATGTCATGATCTTGAAAATTTCCAGGATGACGACCGCAGATGGCGCGATTGTCACCCTTCTGCTTGTACACATTGGTGCCATTACTCCAATAGAGTGAAATCTTGGCACCTGCGAATCGTATCAAGCCGTTCGAAAAATCAATTAAGGCTAGACCCATATCCATGCTAGTGGCAATTGCTCGGCTCAGCTGGGCATCACTCAGCAGGCTGCGCATTGATGTATCAATTGCCATCAACAAGGCCGCTGGCGAACTGATTCCAAGATCTTGTACCGAGCGATCTACCCCTGCCCTGGCCATCATCGTCATCATGGCTCCTGGAACGCCATGGCCGGCACAATCAGCTACTCCGACCAGGGTACGATCGGCTTCGGTGTGGAGAATGTAGTAATCACCACCAACGGTGTCACGAGGCTGCCAAAGGATGAAATGCTCGTCGCCAAAAACATCTCTAAATTGTCGATCTGGCAGAATTGAGCGTTGGAGTAATCCTGCGTAACGGAGGGACTCGGATATTTTAGAATTTGCATGGACTAACTTATTGTTGGAGGCCTCAATTTCGCTGAAGGCTTGACGCATCTTTGATAGTAAAATATTAAACCTGTGAGCAAGGAGGCTGACCTCGTCCCTTCCTCTTACGGTGAGATAGACTTCATCGTTGGTATTGCTTTCAATCTTGCGGGTTTCTTCTACAAGATGTGCTAATGGCGAGACGATTCTGGCAAAAATAATACGATAGGAAATGATGGCAAGTGCTGACAAGATCATTGTCAGGAGGAGCGAAACGTAGATCGATGAATGCGCTCCCGCTTCCCCTCTTAGTAAAGTGAAGTTATATATGGTCAAATAGGCCAAGACGCCGCCGTTGATCGTCGCGATCAAGGTGAAAGTCTTCTGGATCGATAGATGCTTTTGGGTGGCCATCAAGCTCCGACAGATGTCTGCTCCGAGTTGGGCGGGGGAGGTGACCCGCGGGTTTGAGTAAACGACCTAAAGAATGGTAAGGGAATTGGAGCTAGGCCGACGTTTGGAACCATGGCGACTGAAACAGCAGGTGACGGTGCCAAAGGCGGTTCCGCCGGTTGAGGGAAATGACTATGGGATAATGGGGAGGCGTTCGTACGGCGGACGCTGGTCCGCATCTCGCGGCGGCCCAAGGAGGGGTGGTCGAGTGGTTGATGGCTCTGGTCTTGAAAACCAGCGAGGTGAAAGCCTCCGCGGGTTCGAATCCCGCCCCCTCCGTTTCTGAATTGGCGTTTCGGGATTCAACAGAGTGTTGAGGCGCCTACTTATATGATGTCTTTGACTTGAATGTTCAAGCTTTGCTTGGTATATAAGAGCTCCTTGCTTTTTCCCTTTCGCCATAGGACTTGATCACAGCGATTCCCATCGAGCCTTGTGGCCTCCAATGTCACACGATGCGATTGTTCGGGATCTCGGCTGTGTCCCTCTCGCCTCCCTGTGTCTGTGCCCGGTAGCGGCCTCAGGATCGACTGATCGTTCCAGTGATGCTTACGAACACAGATTAGGGGAGAATAATCGCATAGGGGAAGCAGGTGAAAGAGAAGTGGGGGTATGACATTGCGGCTGCGGACCGTCGTGATGGATCGCAGTCCGTGATTCAGCGTTTCAGACGGCCACCGTTGCAACGGGCTTGTCTGTTGTGCGCAGGGTCCCGTCGGTTGGCGTTAACCAATTCGGATCGTCCAAGGCAGCGTGAAGGATATCCATCACCTCCAATACCTTGGCTGTTTCGAGAAGGTCAATGCTGAGCGTTTCGGCAAGATGCTCAAGGATCAGCTGCTCCTGTTCGAGCAGCGGTCCATCAGAGCGCATGATTTCTGCAGCCATGGCATAGGCGGTGTGCCGTTGTCGCGGGTCGAGAACGCTGGCTGCCCGCTCCATCAGTCCTTCAGCTCCGAGCCGACGTAATTCGGCTAGAAGGTCATCCATCAGCGCGATCATCTGGGCTTCGCTGCGCTGGTTGTAAGGAGCTCGGTAATCCAGCAGGTGGCGTAGAGAACGGGTGCCGGCTCGCGTGAGACTACCGTCCCATGAGACAGCAGCCAGGGCAACGGCTGCAAGCGCAGTGGGGGAATCCATGGAAAAGTCCGGGGAGGTCTGCTCCATCACCAGTCAGGACCCAATCTCACTTCGGTCGCCAATGCAACAGACCAGGCTGACCTGTCATGCAGATTTACATCGGCTGAACCGCCGCTGTGCGAATTCGCTCACGTTGAACAGCTATCGGATGACATTGATACAGTTCAAGCAAGTGATCACAGTCTGCCGACCATTAGGCCAGTGACTTTGTAGGCCATCAACTTTGGTGCGATGAGTCTCAGTCGAATGATTTGGAAGGACACTGCTTGCGAATGCCGCCGTAGAAGAGTCCGTTGAAGCGATCTTCCCCCAGCTTTTCGACAAAATCAGCCTGCTTGGGGTACTGGCCGAAGATGAATCCGATCGCCATGCCTTCGTAGAGCCCTCGGTCGTAATCAGTCATCCGGCCGGGATTTTCGCTCTTCATGCTGCCGCAGTAGAAGTCCACGGCCTGGCGTACCAGGAATTCGTTGTCGGCGGCCTCGGCCGTTGCCGCGGGACTCAGGAGAAGGGCGAGGGCCGTGGCCAGCATGGGAGCCATTCTGTTCAGCAGCGGTTCCCGTCCGCCAGTCCCAGACTCTGCAGCCTGCTGGCCCATTGTTGCTGCGTTGGAGCCAGTTGCGTGCATGTCATTCAAGGCTGACTCCCGCGTGAATCCGGAGATCTTCCCATGCATCCCCAATCGGCTGCAGCCTCAGTTGGCTGTTCTTTCAGATGGATTCGCCTTGCTTGAGGGACTGGCCAGAGGACTGGCCGGTTCCTGTTCGGCGGGAGGGTCGACCAGCAGGGGAGCGGCGAACATTTCCAGCAGGCGATTGGTGCCGGCGGTGAAGCGGCGGATTTCGCGCAGCGCTCCCACCAATTCCGGTGTGGTCTTCTGCAGCACAGCATCCACCCGGGTGGAGGTCTGGCCCACCTCCGCGCCCGTTCGCTGGTAGGCGCGCAGGGTGTCGCGGGTCACGGCTGCCGTGCTGCCGGTCTCGCGGTTGAGGGTGCCGGCCAGGCGGCTGACGTCGGCAAGGGTGCCGTTGAAGCGGCCGATGGCGCCGGGAAGGTCTTTCTCGACCACCTTGACCGTGCTCTGCAGGGTGCGATCCAGCTGCAGACGGGTCTGGGCCAGCTCCTGCAGAAGATCGGCCACGTCGGTGGGTGGGTCGTAAGGGATCAGAAGATCGGTGCGTGCCAACGCAGAACCCGGTGGGCTGGGGTCGGCCGTAATGGCGATTTCACTGTCGCCGATCACCCCGGGCCGGGTGCCGTAGGCGCGGCTACGCGGACCGAGCAGCGAGCGGTAGCGCTCCACGATGCGCAGATCCACGGCCACCACACCATCAGGTCCGAGCTGGACCCGATCCACCCGACCGATCCGATAGCCGGAGAGGGTCACATGCACGCCTGGCCAGATGCCGGTGGCGTCGCGGGTGCGCATCCGGGCTTCAAAGCTGTTGCGCCAGCGGAGCTGCTCCATAACCATGCCCCGCACCACCCAGCCGCCCATCAGCAGGGCGCCGATGATGAACAGCCAGCTCAGGCGGCTGACCACCGGCCGGCGGGGCGGCCATGCCGGCAGCTGGCCGGGGCCGGAAGGCTCTCCTGGGCCGGCGGGAAGGAGCTCTGTCATCGCAGGATTCCGTGGAACGGGTCGATCAGGGTGAGCCAGGCCGCCTCCAGGACGATCACCGCGAGAAAGCACTCCGGAATCGCATCGGCGATCAGGCGGGGCAATTCCTCAAGAGACGTCTGCAGCCGGCGGCCCTTGCGCAGGCAGAGGGCTTCGGCCACCGCGGCGAACAGGGCCGTGCGCAGCAGCGTCTGCATCAGATCACCCGGGCTGATCTGTCCCATCAGCTCCCACAGCTGCCCCGCGTTATCGAGACGGGGTGTGGCCACCACACCGGCCAGCAGGATGGCGCCCACGAAGTAAGGCAGTAGCAGCACCGCCGTGATCATCGCCGCAGTCAGTTCCCTCCAGAGGCGCGGGCCGCCGGCATCGGGCCGTTCACCCAGCTGCATCTGGTGCCAGCGGTGTCGCGCCACCAGGCCCACCCGCAGCGGGGCCGACCGACTGATCCAGATCAGGTTCACACCCACCGGCCCGAAGATCTGCAGGGTGCCGATCATCAGAGCCTCCATGCTGAGGCTGCTGTTCTGGCCCAGGGCGCTCGCGAGCATGGTGGTGAGGCCATAACCGAGCGTGGCCCCCACCAGCACCGCCAGTGGTGCCGCCTCTGCAAGCTCCTGGCGGATCCGCACCAACATCCGATCTCAGGCGGCGTGAGGGCGCCCCACGATGCCACAGGTGCCCGAGCCACTGATCAGGGCGGTGCCAGGGGGGGCAGAAAAAGGGTCAGCGGAGCTGCAGCTGGCTGGCATAGGGCCCCAGCTCGTCGAGGCAGGCCCGGCCGCAGTGGCAGCCAAGGCTGAGCGCGGCGGCCAGGGACCAACCGGCGGCCAGACCGGCGCTCACGCCGGCGGCGAAGCTGTCCCCGGCCCCGTAGCTGTCGACCACGGGCCGCAGCTGGGGCAGCGCCTGGAAACGTCCGCCTGGTCTGCAGTGGCCACCCGCTGCGCCTTCGGTACCGATCCAGATGGCCGGGGCTGGATCGATCGCGTCGTCCGGCAGCTGCTCGCCAGGGTCGAGGGCACTGCCGATCAGGGCATCGAGGGCTACGCCCGCCTGCTGGAGCACCGGCAGTCGCAGCCGGGGCGTGGCCGCCAGCCACGCCGCCCGGCGAGCCAGGCGCAGGGCCTCCGGATCGGCTGCGGTGACGAACACGCCCCGCATCGCCGCCAGCCGCTCCCAGGGCAGGGGATCGCTGGCCTGGGGGGCGAGTCGCTCGCCGATCACGCAGATGCCGCGCTCCCCGCTGGCATCGGTGAAGCTCACGCCCCGGCGGGTGGGGGCATCGCGCCAGGCCACATGCAACTCCAGTCCCAGGGCTTCGAGCCGTTCGGCAGCCTGCTGGCCGATTCGATCGCGTCCGAGGGCGGTGAAGAAGGGCACGCGGGCTCCGGTGAGGCGGGCCAGCTGCACCGCCACCACGGCCCCTCCGCCGGCGGGTTCCTCTGCGAAGGCGTTGGCGTGCTGAATCAGTCCGGGACGCGGCCATCGCGTCACTCCCAGGAAGCTCACCATCTCCACATGGCCCACCACCGCCAGGGGCAGGCCGTCGGGCAGCGATGGCAGTTCTGCGAGCGGCAGGACAGTGAGCGGCAGCGGTTCGATCACGGGGCCGTGGTTTGCTGGTTAAGACCGACGCAGCATCGAACCAGGGCACCCATGGCCTGTCCTTCCTGCGGCAGCTGGGCGGTACGCGCCGATCGCAGTCTGGCTGGCCGCATGGTGTGTGGCCGTTGCGGCCGCCCCCTCACCGGCACGGTGGTGGAGCTGGAGCAGCACCGCCGCCGGCGTCGCGGCTGGATGCGGTTGTTGCCGCGCCTGCCACGACGCAACCTGAGTCGGCGCTGGTGGGCTCTGATCGCCCTGCTGGCGATCTCAGCCCTGCTGGCGACGCTTCCTGAGCAGCCTTCGCGCCCCCGCGCTCCCTCCCCGATCGGCACCCCCGATGCCCCCCTCTTCTGACCTCAGCTCTACCCCAGCCGCCTGAGGCCCAGCCACCGAACGGCTGACTGTGGCACCCCGATCAGAAGGCGGCCACCGGCAGCGTCACACCTTGCTGCTGCAGGTGCACCTGGCGGCGCATCGATTCACCGCAGCTGCGGGGGGTGGGAAAGATCTTGCCGGGATTGGCGAGGCCCTCGGGATCGAAGGCACGGCGCACCAGTTGCATGGTGGCCAGATCGTCGGGGGCGAACATCCAGTCGAGATAGCAGCGCTTGTCGTTGCCGACGCCGTGCTCGCCGGTGATGCTGCCGCCGGCCTCGATGCAGAGGCGCAGGATGTCGGCTCCGAGCTGTTGCACCCGGTCGCTCACGCCAGGTTCGTCGGCCCGGTAAAGGATCAGAGGATGGAGGTTGCCGTCGCCGGCGTGGAACACGTTGGCCACCGGCAGCCCGTACTGGCGCGCCAGCCGCTCGATCGCCGCCAGCACCGAGGGCAGGGCACTGCGCGGCACCACGCCGTCCTGCACGTAATAGGTGGGGGTGATCCGGCCCACTGCTGCAAAAGCACTCTTGCGGCCCTTCCAGAGCAGGGCCCTGTCGGCCTCATCGGTGGCCTGGCGGATCGTGCGGGCGCCGGCCTGGCGGCAGAGCGAGCCGGCCAGCTCCACCGCCGCGCTCACCTCCCGCTCCTGGCCATCGAGTTCGACCAGCAGCACCGCCGCCGCATCGCGCGGGTATTCATCGCGGCCGAACAGATCGTCCACGGCGTTGACCGTGAAGTTGTCCATGATTTCCATGCCGGCCGGCAGCACACCGGCCGCTGTGACCAGGCGGACCGCCTCCCCCGCCGCCTCCATCGAGGCGAAGTCGGCCAGGAGCACGGCCACGCTCTGGGGAGCGCGTAGCAGCCTCAGGGTGATGGCCGTGGCGATGCCGAGGGTGCCTTCACTGCCGATGAAGGCGCCGCGCAGGTCGAGTTCGGGCTGTTCGGCCAGGTCACCCCCCAGGCGGGTGATCGTGCCGTCCGGCAGCACCACCTCCAGAGCCAGCACGTGGTTGCTGGTGACGCCGTATTTGAGACAGTGCACCCCGCCGGAGTTCTCGGCCACGTTGCCGCCGATCGAGCAGACCACCTGACTGGAGGGATCGGGGGCGTAATAGAAGCCGTCTCCGGCCACGGCCCGGGTCACCCAGCTGTTGATCACACCGGGCTGCACGGTCACCTGGCGGTTGTCGAGGTCCACCTGCAGGATCGAGCGCATGCGGCTGGTGGCCACCACCAGCGCCTCCTGTTCAGCCACGGCACCGCCGGAGAGGCCGGTGCCACTGCCCCGGGCCACGAAGGGGATCTGCCCCTGGTCGCAGAGGCGCAGCAGCGCCGCCACCTGCTCGGTGGTCTCGGGCAGCACCACCAGGGGTGGCTGGTGGCGATGCAGGGTGAGCCCGTCGCTGTCGTAAGCCAGGAGTTCCTGGCGCTGTGCCACCACCGCTCGCGCCGGCAGGATGCGGCGGCATTGCCGTTCCAGAGCGGCCCAGTCGATCGTCACACGCCCCTGTCAGCCACCAAGAACTTACCGAGGCTGCACGCGGGGGTTCCGTTCTGGGTCAGGATGGGGGTCATTCCTGCGGTGTCGGGGAACACGACCCGTGGCAGCTTCCTCAGAGAAGCGCCACCAGATCGCTCCTGTCCGCTGGATTCTTCCACCGTTTTCGGACTCCGCCTTGACCTCGGCCTCCACCACGGCTCCAGCATCGGCTCCGGCCCTGAACACCACCCGTTCGGAGGAGCTCTTCGCCGCCGCCCAGACGCTGATGCCCGGCGGTGTCAGTTCGCCGGTGCGGGCCTTCCGCTCGGTCGGCGGCCAGCCGATTTTCTTCGATCGGGTCAAGGGCGCCTACGCCTGGGATGTGGACGGCAACCGCTATGTCGATTACATCGGCAGCTGGGGTCCGGCGATCTGTGGCCACGCCCATCCCGAGGTGATCGCCGCCCTGCACGAGGCTCTCGACAAGGGCACCAGCTTCGGTGCCCCCTGCGCCCTGGAGAACCAGCTGGCGGAGATGGTGATCGAGGCCGTGCCGTCGGTCGAGATTGTGCGCTTCGTGAACAGCGGCACCGAGGCCTGCATGTCGGTGCTGCGGCTGATCCGGGCCTTCACGGGCCGCGAGAAGATCATCAAGTTCGAGGGCTGCTACCACGGCCATGCGGACATGTTCCTGGTCAAGGCCGGCTCCGGTGTGGCCACCCTCGGCCTGCCGGATTCCCCCGGGGTGCCGCGCAGCACCACCGCCAACACCCTCACCGCTCCCTACAACGACCTGGAGGCGGTGAAGCAGCTGTTCGCCGCCAATGCCGGCGAGATCGCCGGCGTGATCCTGGAGCCGGTGGTGGGCAACGCCGGCTTCATCACCCCCGAGCCAGGCTTCCTCGAGGGCCTGCGCGAACTCACCAAGGAGCACGGCGCGCTTCTGGTGTTCGATGAGGTGATGACCGGCTTCCGGATCAGCTACGGCGGCGCCCAGGCCCGGTTCGGCGTCACCCCCGATCTCACCACGATGGGCAAGGTGATCGGCGGTGGCCTGCCGGTGGGTGCCTATGGCGGCCGGGCCGACATCATGGCGATGGTGGCCCCAGCCGGTCCGATGTATCAGGCCGGCACTCTCAGCGGCAACCCCCTGGCGATGACCGCCGGCATCAAGACCCTGGAGCTGCTCAAGCAACCCGGCACCTACGAGCGGCTCGAGACGATCACCAAGCGCCTCTCGGACGGCATTCAGCAGGGCGCCCGCGATGCCGGGCTGCCGATCACCGGTGGATCGATCAGCGCCATGTTCGGCTTCTTCCTCTGTGAGGGGCCGGTGCGCAATTTCGAAGACGCCAAGGCCGCCGACACGGTGCGCTTCGGCAAGCTGCACCGCGCCATGCTCGAGCGGGGCTTCTACCTGGCCCCCAGCGCCTTCGAGGCCGGCTTCACCTCCCTGGCCCACAGCGACGCCGACATCGACGCCACGATCGCCGCGTTCCGCGAGTGCTTCGCGGCGATCGCCTGATTCAGAGCGTCAGTCTTTGTCGGTGGCGCCGAAGCACACCATCAGGGCATCAGCCCAGCTGTTGATGCCCTCAAGGTGGTGATCGGGGGTCTCGGCCACGGCGCGGGCCTGCTCCCGTAGCAACGTGGTCTTGGAGATCGTGTCGCCCTGTTCCGCAGCGATCGCCACCACCTCGTCGAGACCGTTGGCGGCGTGCACCTTGTCCCGCAGGGCAGGGTCAGCGGCGAGGCGGGCGGTGAAGGAGCGCAGGGCGGCCAGGGTCATGGCGGAACAGGAGAGGACGGCCCCAGCATGGCCAAGGATTCGCTGCTCGACCGGTTACCCCGCGCGACCGTTGCATCCGCTCCACTGCTGCGCAGCTTGTCACTGCGTCGCCTGACCGCAGCCGGTGACATGGAACAGACTGATCCGGATGGCGTGAATAGGTTGCGCCCAGTGGCTGTGCGTCGATGGTGATGGAACGCTTCTTCCTGGAACTCGAGCCCGCCGACGCCAGCCTCAAGGATTGCCCGCACGTGGTGATCGTGGGTGGAGGCTTCGCCGGTCTCAAGGCGGCCCACGTGCTGGCCCGCCAGCCGGTGCGGGTCACGCTGATCGACAAGCGCAACTTCAACCTCTTCCAGCCGCTGCTTTACCAGGTGGCCACGGGCCTGGTGTCCGAGGCGGATGTGGCCTCACCGCTGCGGCAGATGGTGGGGCAGGCCCCCAACGTGCAGGTGCTGCTGGGGGAGGTGGTGGATCTCGATCCGGTGGCGCAGGAGGTGGTGTTCAACGATCGCCGCTACCGCTACGACCACCTCATCCTGGCCGCCGGATCGGGCAGCACCTACTTCGGCCATGAGGAGTGGCGCCCACTGGCGCCACCGATGAAGATCCTCGAGCACGCCGATGAGATCCGCCGTCGCCTGCTGGAGGCCATGGAGGAGGCGGAGCAGACCCCCGATCCGGAGCGCCGCCGCCTGCTGCAGTCTGTGGTGGTGATCGGCGGCGGTCCCAGCGGCTGTGAACTGGCTGGCTCTGTGATCGCGCTGATGGGCCATGCGATCGCCCGGGATTTCCGCCAGCTCGATCCGGCCGACACCCGCGTCACCCTGGTGGATCCTGGCGATCGGCTGCTGCGGGCCATGCATCCGAGCCTGTCGAGCAAGGCGGGCGACTACCTGCGCAACGTGGGGGTCGAGCTGCTGCTGGGCGGGCGGGTGCAGAAGATCGAGGCGGACCGGGTGGTGGTGGGCACGGCCGCCGGCGAGCAGATCCTTGAGGCGGCCACGATCTGCTGGACCGCCGGTGTGCGTGCCTCCCACCTGGGCCGGTTGTTGGCGGAACGCTGTGGCTGCCCGGTGGATCGGGGCGGCCGGGTGGTGGTGGAGCCGGATTTCTCCGTGCCGGGACACCCGCAGATCCGTGTGGTGGGAGATCTCTGCTCCTACAGCCACACCGCCGATGGCAAGCCGCTGCCGGGCATGGCCGGCCCCGCTGTGCAGATGGGCGGCTGGGTGGCCCGCGATCTGCTGGCGATCAGCCGCGGCAGTCGCCAGGCCCCGTTCCAGTGGCTGGATCTGGGCAGCATGGCGGTGCTGGGGCCCTTCAATGCCGTGGCCGACCTGCGCGGCCTGCGGGTGAGCGGTCCCATCGGTTGGCTGCTCTGGGGCCTGGCCCACCTGGCCTTCATGCCGGACAGCGAGAACCGGCTGACCCTGCTCACCAAATGGCTCTGGCAGATCGCCACCCGTGAGCGCGCCTCCCTGCTGATCACCGGCCGCGCCAATCAGCACCTGCAGGTGGAGGTGGGGCTGGAGCGGCGAGAGGCGCAGGGGAAGGCCTCCAACGCAGCGGAAAGCAGCCCAGAGGCTGCAGGGTGAGCGGGTTCTCCCTACGGTGGCGGCAGATCCGGGCCACCCCCTGAGCGCCATGGAGCTCACCATCCTTGAATGGCTGCCGGTGGCCCTGCCGGCCTGGCTCGCCACCGCTGCTGTCTGGCTGGCTGGGGATTCCGGCTTGTTGCCCTGGGCCCTGTTGCTGCTGCGCCTTTTCCTGGGGGTGGCCTTCATCCGCCACGGCTGGCCCAAGCTTCGCCATCTCGATACCTGGGCGCGAGCGCTGAACACGCCGGTGTGGCTCTGCTTCCTCTCCGCCTTCTCGATGTGGGGCTCGGGCATCGCCCTGCTGCCGGGGCTGTTCACGCCCCTGGCGGCCCTCGCCATCCTGGTGTCAATGGCCTACGCGATGGTGCTGGAGATCGCCAAGGGCACGCCCTTCATCGCCCCGGATCCCTACCAGATTCCTCCCGGTGACTACGCCGGGCCCGGGGGGGTGGGGGAGCCGCCCAGCTGGGAGAAGGCCGCCGTCTATGTGGTGATGGCCCTGGTTCTGATCTGCAGCGGCGGCGGTGCCCTGTCGCTCGACAATCTGCTGATCGCCGACCTGATCGAGGCGGCCCTCGACTGAGCCCATGCCCGCGTCGCTCCGCTTCTGGGTGTATGGCCCCTGGGCCGCCTCCAGTCTTGTGGCGGTCCTGGCCGTGCGTCTGCTTCGCGCCGACGACGAAAGCCTCCACCCCCATGGCTGGGGCCTGGTGGGAAGCGCGATGATCTGCTTCTCGATCGGCTGTGTGGCCAAGCTCTCCTGGGAGCTGGCCCGGGCCAATCAGCGCCTGGCCGAGGAGCGCCGGATGCTCGAACGTCTCACCTCCCGCTGATCCCCTGCCCGATGCTCCCGAACCGGTTGCTCCTGGTGGTCACCCTGCCCTGGCTGGCGGCGGCTCTGGTGGTGCTGCTGGCCCTGCGGCAACGGGACACCAGCCTCCGCTGGGACTGGGGGCTGTTCGGCAGTGGGGCCATCTGTTTCTCGATCGGCTGCCTGGCCCGCACCAGCGCGATGGTGGCCGGAGCGTCCCGCGATGGCTCCAGCGGCCCTGGCACGCCGCCGCGGTCGTGATCGACGCTGGCGGGAAGGAGTGCCACCCTCGCCGCCGCCGTGGCTGGTTGCTGTCCGGGCTGATCGCACAGGTGCTGATCGCACCAGTGCTTCTGGCCCCGGGTCTGGCGGAGGCGGGGCGCGCAGGCCTGCCGCCCCCCTCGGAGCTGTTGCTGCGCAGCCTGGAGCGCTTCGAGCGAGATGCCGCTGCCCTGGATCAGGTGGTGCCCGCCGATGCGGTCGACCCCGCCGCTCCGCCCGGCCCGGCCGGTGGCGATGGTCTCAGCCCCGCCGAGCGGGGCCTGCTTGAGCAATTGGCCGCCCCGGCAGCGGCAACGATTCCAGCCGCCGCCGCTGCCGTGACGATCGAGCAGGAGGCGCGCCTCAGCCTGCCCGTTGCCCTGGCGCTGGCCCTGCGCAACAGCCCGGCCCTGGCCCAGGAGGTTGCCAGCGTGCAGGAGCGCCGCCAGTGGCTCCGCTCGGTGCGCGGCCGCTTCTGGCCGGAGCTGTGGCTGGAGCTCGGCGGCGGCGGCCGCCAGATGGCCAGTTACAACAAGGTGTGGCAGGACAACGCTGGTCTTTACCCAGCCGGATCCCCCTTCCTGGTGGATCCAAACGGCTGGAACCGGATCCGGGAAAACCGGCTGCTGGGCACCGCCGCTCTGGCGCTGCGCTGGGACCTGGTCAACTTCGAGCGGGGCGCGGCTCTGGCGGAGAATCGCCAGGAGCTTGAGGCCGCTGAACACCGCTACGCCAACCGTCTGCGCCAGCTGCAACTGGAGGTGAGCCTCAGCTTCTATTCCCTCCAGCTCGCCCAGCAGCTGCGGCGAATCCGCCAGGCCGTGGTCGAGAGCGATCGGGCTGTCTTGGCGGAGGTGATCGCCCTGGAGGGCAGCGGCCTGGTGCCCCGGCTCGAGATCGGCTGCGGGCCGAGGCCTCCCTGCAGCAGAGCCGTTTCCGGTTGGCCCAGACCGAAGCCCAGTGGCGCAGCCGCCAGCGCCAGCTCAGCAACCTGCTGAACGTGCCCTTCACGGTGACGCTCACCACACCGGAGGCGGTGCGGCTGCAGCCCCCCTGGCCCCTGGATCTGGAGCGCACCGTGGTGGCGGGCTTCCGCGATAACCCGGAACTGCTCGCCCTGCAGGCTGCCCGTCAGGCCCTGCTGCGCCAGGCCGACCGCCGTGCCGCCGAGTTGCTGCCGCAGTTGCGCCTCTATGCCAGGGCCGGCTACGGCGAGGGGATTGCGGACAAACCCGAGATCGAGCTGCGCGGCTGCTGCGCGGCCACCAACATCCCGCAGCTCTATCAGCAGAACGGCGCCTGGGAGGCGGGGCTGGAGCTGCGCTGGCGCCTGTTTGACGCCGGGGTGAGCAGCGGAGCCGCCGGAGCGAGCCGAGCTGCCGCTGAACGCACCACCCAGGCGCTGGCCGAGGGGCGCAATGCCATTCGCCAGCGGGTGGAGGCCGCCTTCTTCGAACACCGCGCCGCCCTTGAGCAGATCCTGGCGGCACGGGCCTCCTATGGCTCCGCCCGCGAGGCCTTCCGGGATGTGCGGGCCCGCTACCAGCTCGGGCTGGCCAACTACACCGATGTGAGCGACACGATCCGCCTGCTCACCCAGGCGATGGAGGGGGTGGCCGAATCGATCACCCTGGCCAACGGCAGCTACGCCCAGCTGCTGCGGGAGCTGCTGCCGGTTCCGGATCAGCCCGGCGCCCCGGTGTCGTTGCCGCTGGTGCTGCCGGCCGCTGCCGCCGGGGAGTCGACAGGCTCCTGAGGCCCCTGCGGCGCCCTGGAGCGCTGGACGCGCCGCGTCTGCCAGGCCAGGAAGCGCCAGAGCAACAGCAGCAGCAACACCGCAAACCAGAACCACACCTCCGGAGCGTTGGCATGCAGCAGCACCACCAGCAGGGCGATCTCCACGATCAGCAGCGGCAGTTCCCGGCCCAGCGGCGAGTTGGACAGCTTCATGGCAAGGATCCCTTCTGGCGCAGGGCCGGCACGTCCTGGCGCTCCTGGCCGAGGTTGCGGTAGGAGCCGGTGAGATCGCGGAACACCGGTAGGAGATAGCTGATCGGCGTGCGCCATTCCACGTAGCCATGGGCCCGCAGGGTGAGCCCGGCCCGGATCGGGAACACCGTGCTGCCGCGTGAGAGGGTCCAGCGGTAACCGGCAGAGCTGGGGGCCGTGCTGTCGGGGTCAGTGCTGTTGGGGGCCGTGCGGTCGTCAGAGTTGAGCAGGATGTCGACCCGCATCACCGGGCCGCCTCCCCCCAGCGCCTCGGCCAGCTGGGGATTGCCCAGGGTGGTGTCGATATCCTCCCGGGTGGCCGGCAGCAGCCCCACCTGCTTCACCTGGCCGGTGATCCCCCCGAAGCGGCCTCGCTCATCCCAGTCGGGCACCACCTCCATCGGCAGCGGCGGCCGCAGCCGGCGGGCATCGGCCGGGGCGAAGTAGGCCACGGCCTTCAGGGGGCCCTCCTCACCCTCGGCCAGGGTGCCGAGCCGCTGGCCCGGTTTGACCGACTGTCCCCGCACCACCTGCAGATCCAGCAGGGTGCCATCACGATCCGCCAGCAGGGTGCTCTCGTAGGCCAGGCGGGCACGCAGCACCCGCAGGCTGCGGCGACTGTCCTCGATCCCGTAGCGGCGCCGTTGCCGCTCCGTTTCGATCTCGAGCTTCACCTTCTCGAAGGCATCAAGGGCCTCCTTCTCGCGGATGCGCACGGTCTCGATCGCCACCGCCAGCTGGGTGCTGCGGTCTTCGGTGGCCACCACCTCCTCGGCAAGGGGGGCGACCACCCGTCGCTGGGCCAGCAGCTGGAAATCGGCCGCCTTCTGGTCGTAGGTGCGGCGCAGCGCCCCCAGTCGCTCCTCCTCCCGCCGCAGGTTGGCCAGCGCCGTGTCCCGCACCCGCCCCGCCGCCGCCAGCCGGAGCCGGTCGCGGCGGCTCAGGTCGGCATCGATGCTCTGGAGCTCACGCAGATCCCGCTCCTGTCGCTGTACCTCCTGTTCCAGGGCCGGCAGGTCGAGGCGGAACAGCACGGTGCCGCGCCGCACCCGCTCTCCCGCCCGCACCGGGATGGCCAGGATCTGACCCTCAGCGCGGGCGTCCACCACCCGGGCGGCGTTGGGCACGATGAACACCCCCCGGCCCCGCACCTCGGTGGGCACCGGCCAGAACAGCACCCAGGCCGCCGTGAGCAGGGCGACCCCTCCCTGGGCCAGCAGCACCTGCCCCTCCGGATCGGCGACCTGGCGCCCCAGCCAACCGCGCGTCATCTGTCGCTGCTTCCGATTCAGAGGCCCGGGCTGCTCTGCATGATGCCGCCATCGGCGAAGATCGTGGTGGCGGTGATGTAACTGGCGTCGTCGCTGGCCAGGAAGGCCACCACATTGGCCACTTCCTCCGGCTGCGCCATGCGCCCCAGGGGAATGGCGGCATCCAGTTTGGCCAGCAGTTCCGGGTTGTTCATCGTGGAGTCGTTGATCGGGGTGGCCACAGCTCCGGGCCCCACGTTCACCAAGGTGATGCCGTGGGGGGCCAGTTCCAGGGCGGCGGTGCGGGTGAGCATGCGGACGCCCCCCTTGGCCAGGCAGTAGGGGGTGTTGTTCGGCATCGGCCAGTCTTCGTGCACCGAGGAGATGTTGATGATGCGGCCGCCGCCGCCCTGGGCGATCATCTGCTGGGCGGCGTACTGGGTGGCGAAGAACACACCGCGCAGGTTCACATCGAGCACCTTGTCGTAGTCGTCGGGTGTGGTGGTGAGAATCGAGGTGCGGGTTTCGATGCCGGCATTGTTGACCATCACATCCAGGCGGCCGTATTTCTCCACCGCTGCCTTCACCAGGCGCTGGAGATCGTCGAGCTTCGAGACATCCGCCTGCACCCCATAGCTGCTGCCGCCGAAGGCTCCGATCTCCCGTTCGATCTCCTCGGTGGCTTCGGGATGGGAGCGGTAGTCGATCACCACCTTGGCGCCGCGATGGGCCAGGGCTTCCACGATCGCCTTGCCGATGCCGCTGTTCCCGCCAGTGACGATCGCCACCTTCCCTTCCAACAGGTGGGCCAGGCTGCGGGCGGCTTCAGGATTGGCGGTGTTGGTCACAGTACCCACGGGTGACAGGGATGCCCTTGACGCTAAGCATGGGGCGATGGCGGAGACCACAATGGGCTCGTTGATGCTGGGTTCCGGCCTTCTGGTGCTGGCCTTTCTGGCCAACACCGCCCAGAGCGCCTTCGGCAAGGCCCTCGGCAGCGGCATGGGGGCGATGCAGTTCACCTGGCTCACCTTCGTGATCGCCCTTGGGCTGATCCTGCCCTGGCTGCTCTTGCGGGGCGGGCGGGATCTGCGCACGACCGTTCTGCATCTGCATGTGCTGCGCAGCTGCACCGGTCTGGCTGGATTCTTCCTGTTCATCACCGCGGCTCGGCTGGTGAATCTGGTCAATGCCAATGTGCTGCTGAACACCACGCCACTGTTCATCCCCCTGCTGGCCTTGCTGGTGCTCGGTCAGCAGGTGCCCCGCGCCCTCTGGGGGTGCCTCGCGATCGGCTTCGCCGGGATGGTGATCGTGGTGCAGCCGAATGCGTCACTGCTCACCCGTCCCGGTGATCTGCTCGGGCTGGCGGCCGGTCTGCTCTGCGCGGTGGAGTTTCTGGCCGTGAAACGGCTGGACCGCAGCGAATCGCCGCTCACCCAGATGGCCTACTTCCTGATCATCGGCAGCATCGGCGCCACCCTGGCGGTGCTCGGCCCCTTGCGGCCGCCAGGCGTTGGCGCAGCATTGCTCAGCGGTATTGACCCAGCGCAGTGGGCCACGGTCGTGGCCTCGGGAGCTTGCCTGGCCTGTTTTCAGTTCCTGTTGATCAAGGCCTACACCTATGCCGAACCGGGGGCGATCGGCGCTTTTCAATATTCCTCGGTCGTGTTTGCCGGTCTGATCGGCTGGATCTGGTTTGCCGAACAACCCACCCCACCGGTGTGGTTCGGCACCGCGCTGATCACCCTGGGGGGCGTGCTCAGCATCGTGCTGCAGCGGCCCGCCGTATCCGTTCACCCCGCGGCGGGCACCGAATCATGAGCCCCTCCATCTGCCCCCGGCCGCAGATCCAGTCCGTCGCCTTCACCTGCCGCGATGCCGAGCGCAGCGCAGCCTTCTTCTGCGACAGCCTGGGCTTCACGCTGCTGGGGCAGGACTGCATCCAGGGGGGCGCTGAGGCCGCATTGCTGGGGCTGGGCCAGGGCCAGCTGCGCCGCCTGCGGCTGGGGGTGGGGCAGGAGCGGCTGGATCTGCTGCAGGTGCTGGATCCCGGTGCGGGCCAGCGGCCAGGCCGTGCGATCCCTCCCGAATCGCGCAGCTGTGATCTCTGGTTCCAGCACCTCTGCCTGGTGACGCCCGATCTCGAAACCCTGCACGGGCACCTGCAACCGTTGCTGGCCAATGGCTCGCTCACGGCCGTGTCGGAGGCCCCCCAGCGCCTGCCGGACTGGAACACCGCCGCCGCCGGCATCCGGGCGTTCAAATTCCGCGATGCTGATGGCCATAACCTCGAGCTGCTGCAGTTCCCGGCCGGCAAGGGCGATGGCCGCTGGCACCAGCCTTGCCCCGGCCCCCTCCCGAGGCTGCTCGGCATCGATCACAGCGCCATCGCCATCGCGGACACGGCCCGCAGCCGCGCCTTCTACGCCGCCGTGCTCGGCCTGGAGGCGCTGCCCAGCGGCGACAACAGTGGCCCGGAGCAGGATCGGCTCGACGGCCTCCGGGAGACGAGGGTGACGATCACGCCCCTGCGCTGCCCACAGGGCATGGGCATCGAGACCCTGGATTACCAGCCGCCCAACCGGGGGCGGCCGATGCCGGCCGATCAGGCCCTGCAGGACCTGGCCCACTGGCACATCCGTCTGGCGGTCAGCGATCTTGACCCGGTGGCTGCCCAGGTGGCTGCTTACGGCGGCCAGCTGCTGTCAGCCGGGGTGCTCGACCTGGGCGAGGCTCTCCCCCCTTGGCAGCGGGGATTGAGGCTGGCTGATCCCGATGGCCATGAGTTGATTGTCTTGGAGTGAGCGTTTTCGGGGGGGGGGGCAGGGATTTCAGCGCAGCCGTTCGATCAGGTGATCCCCCACCCGCAGGGCGTTGGCGATGGCGGTGAGGGATGGATTCACGGCGCCGATGCTGGGCATGAAGCTGGTATCCACCACGTAGAGGTTGTCGAGCTCGTGGGCTTTGCAGTTCAGATCCAGCACGGAACTGGCCGGATCGGAACCGAAGCGGCAGGTGCCGGCCTGGTGCCCCACCGCCGCGATCGACATGGCGCTCTTGATGTAGATCTGCCGCTCCACCAGATGCTTGCGCAGGTAGAGGCGCTCCAGCAGGCCGGTGAGCCGGTCGGAGAGGTGCTTGGCGGCGCTCTGGTTGTTGGGCGTGTAGCTGAGGTGGATGTGGCCCTGGCTATCCACCGTGACCCGGTTGTCGGGGTGGGGCAGATCTTCCGAGGAGATCCAGAAATCGAGTGCGTGTGCCGCGATCCGGTCCATCGACCAGCCCGGCATCAGGAAGGTTTCCAGGGGCGCATAGCCCTTCATGATCGCGCCGTTCGTCTTGCCGGTCATCTGGATATTGCCCATCGGGTAGGCGAACTCGGCATCGCCGAGATACCAGTCGTTGATCGACACCGTTTTCTGAAACACGGTGGTGTTGGGCTCATGGGCCAGGGCCACCATCGCCTTGCTGTTGTGGAACATGTAATTGCGGCCCACCTGATCGGAACCGTTGGCCAGCCCCTGGGGGTGCTGGTCATTGGCCGATTGCAGCAACAGGCGGGCGCTGTTGGCGGCGCCGCAGCTCACCACCACCACATCGCCGCTCACCCGCATCGGCTCCCCATCCCGCTCAAGCTCCACCGCTGTGATGCTGCGGCCCGTGGCATCGGTGAGCAGACGCTGCACGTGGGCGCGGGTCAGCAACGACACCGTGGCGGCGGCCAGGGCCGGACGGATGCCGATCACCTCGGCATCGGACTTGGCGTGCATCAGGCAGGGAAAACCGTCGCAGCAGTTGCACTTGCGGCAGCGGCTGAAAGCCATGTTGGCTTCATCGAGCAGCACGCCGCTGGGGGCATGAAACGGATGCAGTCCCGCCGATTTCAGATCATCCACCAGCCGCTGCATGCGTGGCTCATGGGCCACCGGCGGATGGGGATAGGGACCGCTGGCGGGCGGCTCGGTGGGATCCTCACCGCGCATGCCGTGCACGTGATACAGCTGCTCGGCCCGTTGGTAGAAAGGCTCAAAGTCGGCGTAGCGCAACGGCCAGGCCGGCGACAGGCCGTCGTGATGGGTCAGGGCCTCGAAGTCCTGCTCCCGCAGGCGGAAGTGGGCGGCGCCGTACATCTTCGTGGCACCCCCCACCATGTAGTGACTGCCGGGTTGAAAGGGCTGGCCCCGCTTGTCGAACCAGGTGTCTTTCGAGACGTAACGGCCTTTCTGAAACACCTCCTCGGCATCCCAGTTCTGGGGCTCCTGCGGCAGCCAGTCGCCGCGCTCCAGCACCAGAATCCGCAGGCCAGTCGTCGCCAGATGGCGGGCCAGGGTGCCGCCACCGGCGCCGCTGCCGATGATCACCACATCGAAGTGATCGCCATTGTTCACGATCAACTGGCGCGGATCAGGCAGGGCTGAGGTGTGCAGGGACGGACCGGTCATCTCCATGGGAGCAGGGGGATCGGTGGAGAGGGAACAGTGCGGTGAGCTGAGGCTGCTCTGGCAGGAATGGTGGGATCATTGGGCTGTCCAGCTCAGCTCTCCGGATAGCGGGCCAGCTGTACCAGCATCTTGCAGACCATCGCCGTCCAGCCAGTCTGATGGGAGGCGCCGATGCCGCGGCCGTTATCCCCATCAAAGTATTCGTTGAACTGGATCAGGTCGCGCCAGCGGGGATCGTTGCGGAAGCTGGGCGTGTCTCCCCAGAAGGGCCGGGCGCCATCGTCTCCGAGCCGGAACAGGCCCACCAGGCGCTTCTCCAGCTCCAGCGACACCTGCCAGAGATTCAGCCAGCGCCCCGAGCGGGTCGGGAATTCCACCTGGAAACTGTCGCCATAGAAGTGGGCGAACTTCTGGAGTGCCTCGATCAGCAGATAGTTGATCGGCACCCACACCGGCCCGCGCCAGTTGGAATTGCCGCCGAACATCGCCACCGGACTGTCGGCCGGTGCATAGGCCAGGGTCTGGCTTTCACCAGCTTCGCAATAGGTGTAAGGGTGCTCGCCGTAGACCTTGGAGAGGGAGCGGATGCCGTGGGGTGAAAGAAATTCATCTTCGTCGAACAGCCGTTCGCAGATGCGCTGCAACCGTTCGCGGGGCACCAGGGCGAACAGGATCCGGTCGTTGTTCCAGAGGCCCAGATGCTCCGCCACCCAGGCCGGAGTGGTGCGCTCATGAATCAGCCAGGCCAGGGTGTTGCGCACATCCAGCACCGGCAGACGCAGCACGGTCTCCACATCGAAACTGGTCACGGCCAGCAGGGGGATCAGGCCGGTGATCGAGCGGCTGCGCAGATAATCAAAGCTGCCATCGGGCCGCTGGATCACGTCGTAATAGAAGCCATCCTGCTCATCCCAGCTGAGCACGCTGTTGTCGTCCTGGGAATTGAGCGCGATGGCGAGCTGCACATAATCCACCACGAAGCGCTCGCAGAGATCAGCCACATCCGGTTGCTCCCGGCTGAGTTCCACCGCGATCTGCAGCAGATTGAGGCTCAGCGAGGCCATCCAGGCGGTGCCATCGCACTGCTTGATGTGGCTGCCATCGGCCAGCGGGAAGCGTCGATCGAAAACGGCGATGTTATCGAGGCCCAGAAAGCCGCCGTCGAACACGTTGTCGCCGCTGCGGTCGTTGCGGTTGGCCCACCAGCCATATTCCAGCAGCAACTTGCGCAACGACCTGGCCAGGAAGGCTGAATCCGCTTCCTCGGTGTTCTTGCGATCGATCTGAAAGATGCGCATCGCCGCCCAGGCCCCGATCGGCGGATTTGGATCCGACAGGGCCCATTCGTAGGCCGGTGTCTGGGCGTTGGGGGCGGTGTAATGGGGGCTGCGCAGCAGCAGGCACTGCTCCTTGGCGGTGGTTGGATCAATGCCGGCGAAGGCCACCGCGTGGAACATCAGATCCCACTGGCAGAAATAGGGATACTCCCAGGCATCGGGCATCGCAATCACATCGTGCGCATGCAACCTCTGCCACTCGGCCGTGGCACTGCCCCAGCGCTGCGCCGGTGGGGGCGGCTGGGTCGGATCACCTTCCAGCCAGCGCAGCACGCTCCAGCCGTAGTACTTCTTGCACCACAGCAGACCGGCTGAAGCCGCCAGAAAGATGCGCCGGTCGTCGTCCCCGAGCCCGGGGGCGCACTGGCTGAAGTAGTCGTGCCATTGCTGCTCGCGCAGGTTCAGCAACCGCGAGAACTCCGCCCCAAAGGGATCCGGCGGCAAGGGATCGTGATCCGTCGAGTGCGGGTCGCTCGAAGCCGCGCTCGACGCGCCGTCGAGGGCCTGCAGCCGCAGATCCACCACCCACTCTTCGCCCGGTTCCAGCAGGCGCTGCAGCAGGATCGCCGCTTTGCTGCCACTGCCGGCCGGGTTGACGGCGCCCGTCTCGGCCGCGATCACATAGCGGTGAAACCCATCTTTCTGAAAGGGCGTTGGATTGGGCTTGCCGTACAGACGCGCGTGGTTGGTTTCGTTGTCGGTGAACAACCAGCGACCCGCTTCACCGCAGCGCAGGCCGTAGCGGCCCAGGTTTGGAATGGCCTCGCTGATCAGACCATCACCGCTGGCCTGCAGGCGATGCTCCACCTCTTCGGGATAGCCCCAGCTCCAGGTGTTACGCAGCCAGAGGGTGGGCAGCAGGGTCAGGGGCGCGGCCACACGGGCCCGGTTCACGGCCCGCAGGCGGATCAGGATGTCGGTGGCTGAGGCTTTGGCATAGGTGATCTCGAGATCGAAGTAGCGATCGTCCTCGAAGATGCCGGTGTCGATCAGTTCGTATTCCGGTTGATCGCGGCCGCGCCGGCCGTTCTCCTCCAGCAGCTGCTGGTAGGGAAACTGCCGCTGCGGATAGCGATACAGGCCCCGCATGAAGGCATGGGTGGGCGTGTTGGCCAGGTGGAAGTAGTAGTCCTTGATGTCTTCGCCGTGGTTGCCCTCCGGATTGCCGAGCCCGAAGGGCCGCTCCTTGAGGATCGGATCCACGCCGTTCCAGAGGGCCACCGAGAAGCAGAGCCGGCACTCGGCATCGCACAGCCCCAGCAGACCGTCTTCCCCCCAGCGGTAGACGCGCGAGCGGGCCTGGTCGTGGGGAAAGGAACGCCAGGCATCTCCATCGGCGGAATAGTCTTCCCGCACGGTGCCCCACTGGCGATCCGGCAGATACGACCCCCACAGATCCCAGGGCGCCAGTCCCTGATCCCGTTCAGCGATGCGGCGCGCCTCGCTCGCGTCGGAGTCGGCGGCCGTTGCGGTTGCGCTGGCCTCCGTCATCGCAGGCTGGCTTTGAGGCGATCGGCCAGGCGCAGGGCCAGGGCGATCACGGTGAGGCCCGGACCCACCGCCGGACAACTGGGCAGGATGCTGGCATCGGCGATCGAGAGGTTGGCCAGCTGATGGCAGGCTCCATCGAGATCCACCACCGACCGGGCCGGATCGCTGCCCATGCGGCAGGTGCCGCAGGCCAGACCCATCACACTCAGCGGCGCCTCGCCGCGGGGATAGATCGGCGCCGCCTGCACCACCGTGGTTTCGGGATCAGCCTCCACCTTCTTCATGGTGTCGAGCCAGCGGTACACCAGCCGGTCGTGGGCCTCCAGGTTGTTGGCCAGGTAGTTCACCTGCAGACTGCCGCCGCGGCGCAGGCTGATGCGGTTGTCGGGATCGGGCAGCACCGCGCTCATCGCCCACCAGCAGACCGAGCGCTTGGCCAGCCACTCGAGGGCGCTGTCCGGCAGCAGGCGACTCACCAGCGACAGCACCGGTGGTGATTCGGCGAAGAGCGTGTCCTGAAGTACGCCGCCGCCGTTCTGGATCGATCCCAGCGGGAACGAGACATTGCGATCGCCCCAGTAGTAATCCGTCAGGCCCAGGCTGGGCCCGTAGCTGCCGCTGCCGGGTTGGCTGGCGCGCTGCAGCAGGGCGCTGAGCTGCGGCTTCATCAGGTTGCGCCCCACCTGATCGGAGCCGTTGGCCAGGCCATCGGGATGGCGGTCGCTGATGGAGCGCAGCAGGATGGCGGGGGTGTTCACCGCACCGGCCGCCAGCACGATCTGATGGCCGCGGAACAGCCAGCGCTGGCCATCGATCAGGGCCTCCACCCCACGCACCTCGGTGCCGCTGGGGCTGACATGCAGTGTCTCCACTTCGGCGCCGTACCGCAGGGTGAAGCCCGACTGTGTGGTGGCCCGATCGATGCCGAACCGTTCGGCATCCCCGCTGGGATCGAGCGCCGAGGTGGACCAGCTCAGCGGCAGCGGGTAGGGATGCAGCCCCTGCCGCTCCAACCCCTGCTGCAGCTGCTCCAGCAGCGGATCGATCGGCCGGGGCGGGTGGGCATAGTCGCCCTGGCGTGGTGGTTCGCACGGATCGAGACCGGCGCGCCCATGGACGCGGTAGAGGGTTTCGGCGCGGTCGTACCAGGGGGCCAGGTCGCTGTAGCGCAGCTCCCAGTCGGGCGCGACCCCCTCCTGCAGGGGCAGCCCGCTGAACTCGGCCTCCCGCATCCGCTGCAGGGCACCGCCCCAGATCTTGGTGTTGCCGCCCAGGGCATAGACCATCTGCGGTGCGAACGGATCGCCGTCGCTGCCGAACCAGGGTTCGTCGGGGTGAAAGCGGGGCCGGCGGAACAGGTCCACATCGACCAGGTTCTGCTCGGCCAGGGGCAGGGGACCGCCCCGTTCCAGCAGCAGCACCGAATGGCCGGCGTCCGCCAGCTCACCGGCGAGGGTGCCGCCGCCGGCGCCACTGCCGACGATGACAACGTCGTAGAAGTGGTCGTCGATGATCATGAGCGCTGCCAGACGTAGATCAGAACGAACAGCACGATCCAGATCACATCCACAAAGTGCCAGAACAGCGAGACGGCCACCACGCCGGTTTCGCCCTGGTCATAGTTGCCGGGGCGGAACGAGCGCTGCAGCATCAGGCCCATCAGCAGGATTCCCGTGATCACGTGCAGGCCGTGAAAGCCGGTGAGCACATAGAAGGTGCTCCCAAAGATGCCATCACCCAGACCGAAACCGAGGTGGAGCCATTCCACGGCCTGGCCATAGACGAAGAAGCTGCCCATCGCCATGGTGAGCAGCCACCACAGCCGGAAGCCCACCAGCTGCTGGCGCTTGAGGCAACGCTCCGCCAGCCAGGCCACCCCGCTGCTGCTCACCAGCACGACCGTATTGAGCAGGGGCTCGCGGATCTCCAGCCCCTCCACCCCAGCCGGTAACCACACCGGCGACGACATCTTGAACACGGCGTAGCCGGCGAACAGGGCAAGAAAGATCACGCTCTCCGAGAGCAGGAAGATCACGAACCCGGTCAGGGTGTGATTGGCATGGCCGTGATGCGAGCCGCTCGCCGCGGCGGGGTCGTCGGCAGGTAAGGGTGAGGAGAGGGTCATCGATCAGGCCTCCAGGGCGCGGGCGACATAGTGCGCTTCGTTCTCGACCAGGGGCTTGTTCAGGCCATAGCCGTAGGGGCCGCTGATCACGGTGGGAACGTCGTCTTCGAAGTTTTCAGCTGGCGGTGGTGAGGGCAGCAGCCACTCCAGCCCGATCGCCTGCCAGGGGTTGGGTGGCGCCTTCGGTCCGCGCGCCCAGGAGCTGACGATGTTGAGGATGAACGGAATCATGGCTACCCCCAGCAGGAAGGCACCGAGGCTGGCGAGCACGTTGGCGAAGGCGAACTCCGGGTCGTAGGAGGCCACCCGGCGGGGCATGCCCATCAGCCCGGCCCAGTGCATGGGGATGAAATTGAGCTGGGCACCCACGAAGGTGAGAGCGAAATGGAGTTTGCCGAGGCCCTCATAGGTCATGCGGCCGGTGAATTTGGGGAACCAGTGGTAGATGCCGGCATAGACCCCAAAGGTGATGGTGGAGAAGATCACCGTGTGGAAATGGCCCACCACGAAGTAGGTGTTGCCCACATGAATATCCACCGGCACGGTGGCCAGCATCACACCGGTGATGCCGGCGAAGATGAAGTTCACCAGGCCGCCCAGGCAGAACAACATCGCCGTGGTGAGCCGCAGCTTGCCGCGCCAGAGCGTGGCGATCCAGGCGAACACCTTGATGCCGGTGGGAACGGCGATCAGCATGGTGGTGACCATGAAGAGGTTGCGCATCCACTGCGGTGTGCCGCTGTAGAACATGTGGTGCACCCACACGATCAGGCTCAGCACGGTGATGCCGAAGGAGGCGATCGCCACCACCTTGTAGCCGAACAGGGGCTTGCGGGCGTAAACGGGGAACAGTTCGGAAAAGATGCCGAACACCGGGAGCACCATCACGTAGACGGCGGGGTGGGAATAGAACCAGAAGAAATGCTGATACAGCATCGGATCCCCGCCCCCTTCCGGTCGGTAAAAGCTGGTACTGAAGCTGAGATCGAACAGCAGCAGCACCGCCCCGGCAGTGAGCACCGGCAGCCCCACCAGCTGGATGGTCTGGGCGGCCATCGCCGTCCAGCAGAAGATCGGCAGGCGGAACCAGCCCATGCCCGGGGCCCGCATGCGGATGATCGTGGTGACGAAATTGATTGCCCCCATGATCGAGGAGATTCCCGACAGGGCCACCGCCAGGATCCAGAGGAACTGGCCGTTGACAAAGTGGCCGAGCGGGTTCTGGATGCTCTGCGGCGGATAGGCCCACCAGCCCGAGCCTGAGGGTCCACCGGGCACCAGAAAGCTGGCCATCAGAATCACGCCGAAGACGGGAAACAGCCAGAAGGCCGCGGCATTCAGGCGGGGAAAGGCCATGTCCGGCGCGCCGATCATCGGCGGGATCAACAGGTTGTTGAAGCCGTTGAGGATCGGAAACAGGAACAGGAACAGCATCACTGTTCCATGCATGGTGTAGAGGCCGTTGTAGACGGATGGATCGACCAGATCCGCCGGTGGTGTGATCAGCTCACCCCGCATGATCATCGCCAGCACACCCCCCACCAGCAGATAGAACAGGGCTGTGGCGATGTACTGGATGCCGATCACCTTGGCATCGGTGTTGAAGCTGAAGAATCGCTTCCAGTTGTCCGGTGCTCCCGGCACTGGATGGGGTGTCTTGAGAACCCGCGGATCGAACGAGACGGAGGACGACATGGTGGCAGGCTCAGGACACATGAACGGCGGCGGGATCGGTACTCACATGCACCAAGGGGGGTGGGGCCGGCGGCACGGTGGCCCAGCCGCGATCTCCCTCGGCCAGTCGCTTCTCGTAGAGCAGGCGGGCCTCGTTGTAGCCAGGTTTCAGCGGCTGCCGGGCGGCCTGCTCCAGCCAGCGCTGGAAGTTGGCCTCGCTTTCCACCACCACGTCGGTCTGGTTGGAGGAGAAGTAACCACCGCTGAACATCGAATCGCGCAGCCGGTAACGGCCCTCGCGGGTGGGGATGAGGCTGTAATCGATCACGCTGCCGGGGATCATGTCCTGCTTCAACCGGAAGGCCGGGATGAAGAAGCCGTGGATCACATCCGTGGCGATCAGGTGGAAGCTGGAGCGCAGGTTCAACGGCAGGTGCAGTTCGGTGCTGTGCACGCCGTTGGGATAGACGAACTCCCACGACCACTGTCGGCCGATCACCTCGATCGGGCCGAAGCCGCCGGCTGCTGCCACGCCACCCGGCTCAGCCAGCGCCATGGCTTCGGCCGTGCCGGTGACGCGCACCTTGCCGCCGAGGGTGGCGAGGGTGTCGCTGACGCGGATGGCGTGCCAGGCGATCAGCATCACGATCACCAGGGGAATGATCGTCCAGGTGATCTCCAGCCGCAGGTTCCCCTCGATCGGGTCACCGTCGTCCATGTCGTATTTGGGGGCACGGTTGAACAGCAACGTCCAGCCGATCACGGACACGCACCCCAGGAAGATGAAGGTGCCGATCCCCGTTTCCAGGGCGAAGAGATCGTCCACGTAGGGCGCCGCCGCTGATGCTGGCAGCGGCAGCCACTGGTGCGACCAGTCGGCCATACGCAGGCTGGCGACCCCATCGAGCAGCAGCGCGATCGCCACCAATCCCAGGGTCCTGGGGCGGAGCGGGCCAGCGCTGGCGGCGGAGAGGTCGGTCATGGCGGGGCGGGACTGGGCGGAACTGAACGGGGCGAGGTTTTGGGGGTCAGGCGGGGATCAGGGCAGCCCCTCACCCAGGGCGAGACCCGCCGCCAGCAGTTGATCGGCGGTGACGTGCACGCCGAATTCGGCGGCCAGTTCGGCGCCGAGGGTGCCGTGCAACCCCAGCACCGCAAACAGGCCCAGGCCGACCAGCAGGTAGCTCCATTGCACCTGGCGGCCCAGGTCCTGGCGCCAGCGAAAGCGCTGCAGACCCCGCCAGATCGTCATCGCCACGATCACCAGCAGCAGGGCCACGCCGCCGACGCCGTGCCACACCATGGTGGCCATGCTCTGCAGGCCAAGGGCGCTGGTCACATCGGGCAGCGGCACCGCCAGCAACATCTCGCCGAAGCCTGCCGCCACGGTGAAGAAGCTGAGCACCGCACAGGCCAGCAGGTTGTACCAGCCCACATCGTGAAAGCCGGAGCGCGTGATCGGCAGCGCCAGGAAGCGGAACACACGCTTCTCAAGGGGATAGAGCGCACCCACCACATCAAAGGCAATGGCGATCACGAACAGGCCGATCGTGAAATGCACCAAGGTGGGGTGAATCGGAATCGCATAGGGCAGCCCGTTCGGCCCCAGGCGTGCCGCAATCTGCTCGATCGGTGGTGGTTCGGGCAGGTAGAGAAGGGCCATCAGATCTGGGCGGCGCGCAGGGCTTCCACCACCTTCACGGTGTGCAGGCCGTAGATCCAGATCAGCTGGTTGCCCAGGGTGACCTGTACGGCCACGAGCACACCGAGCACGGCGCCAGCTCCGAGAAACGGCAGGGGCAGGCTGCGGGGATCCCGGCTGCGGATCACGTAGCGCCAGGCGGACAGCACCGCGAGCACGGCGGCCAGCGACCAGCCGATCGTGCTGTGCAGATTGAGGATGTCGCGCGAGGCGCCGTAGGGCGAGGCCAGGCCAGCCTCGATCTGGCCGAAGATGATCGCCACGAAGATCGCCACCGTGGCGACCAGCAGATTCCAGAAGCTCACCTCGAACAGGTTGGGCCGTCTGGCGAACACGCCGATGAAATCAAAGATCACGCTGATCACCGCCATGGCGATCACGAAATGGACAACGATCGGATGGATCGTGTCCATCCAGGGGAGGTTGTGATCGTTGAGGGGGGGCAGCAGCTCGAGCATGCGGACAGCAACGGGCCAGCATTACATCCAACCTTGCGCGGAGCTGGCAAGAAGCGCGGGCTCTGTGATGGATTGCGACAGTTGCATCGGCATTTGCACACCGAAAGTCGCGATGGCCGCGATTAGCTTTTCAAGACGCCGTTGTTGATTGCTGTGGCTGCTCCCGCCTCTCCCCTGCTGCGCTGGATCACCGCCGGACTGCTGTTTGCAGCGGCCGGTCTGGCGATTGTGCTGCCCTTCGTCTCCGCCACCCTGCTCACCATCGGCATCGGCGGTGTGGCCATGGCGGCCGGTATCTCCCAGTTTCTGCGCATCAGTGGCGTGCCCACCACCCAGGCCAAGGTGCTGCGCGGTCTGTCGGGCCTGCTCTATCTGGCCGGTGGCGTGTGGATCCTCTTCTTCCCTGTGAGCAGCGAAGTGAGTCTCACCCTGTTCGTGGGTTTCCTGCTGGCCTTCGAGGGTGTGATGGAGCTGGCAGCGGCGGCCGGCAGTGCGGCTCCGGCCCGCGGCCTGGTGCTGCTGGATGGCATCGTCACGGCGATCCTGGGGGTGATGCTGATCGCCGAATGGCCGGCCGACAGCCTCTGGGCGATCGGCACCCTGTTCGGTATCGCCCTGGCCTTTTCCGGGGTGAACCTGCTCACGGCTGCCCCTGCCGCTGAGTAAGGGAAGGCATCGGCGCAAGGCTGACTGAGCCAAAGCTTCAGGGCCGAATTCAGTCTGAGCTGCAGACCAGTGGATCTTCACTCCGCCACAGCGGCTCCTTCGGGGCGGCGCGGATCCGCGACCCCGAGGCTGCCGCCACCGGCTGCCTTGGGCACCACCTCCACGCTGTTGGCCGATCCCATCGCCGCCGTCTTCACCACGTGGTGGCCCAGCTTCTCGAGCAGATCGATCGTGTCTGGGCTGAAGCCCTGCTCCAGGCTGATCTGATCGGGCCAGAGCTGGCTGTGCAGCCGCGGTGAGGCCACTGCCCCGGCCAGGTTGAGCCCGAACACCAGGCGATTGAGCAGTACCTGCAGCACTGTGGTGATGATGCGGCTGCCGCCGGGGGTTCCGGTGGCCAGCCAGGGCTCCCCATTGGCGCGGAACACCAGGGTGGGGCTCATCGAGCTCAGCGGCCTTCGGCCTGGGGCGATGGCGTTCGCCTCGCCCTGCCGCAGCCCGAAGGCATTAGCCGCACCGGGCAGGGCGGTGAAATCGTCCATTTCATTGTTAAGCAGATAACCCGCGCCCGGCACGCTGACACCGTTGCCGTAGGCGAAGTTGAGCGTGGTCGTGAGGGCCACCAAGCCTCCCTGGGCGTCTGCCACCGAGAGGTGGGTGGTGTTGGTTCCCTCCCGGCCCAGGGCTGGTTCGGCCGCCAGCTCCGCCGCGGGCCGGTGCCGTCGCCCGTTGATGCTGCGCCGCTGGGCGGCGAGCCGAGCCGGATCGAGCAAGCGATCCAGGGGCACCGCCACCTGATCGGGATCGCCGAGCAGGGCGTTGCGGTCGCTGAAGGCCAGATTCATCGCTTCCACCATCGGGTGGATCGTGGCGGCACCATTGAGGCCGCTCGCTTCGAGATCCAGCGGTTCGAGCAGCTTCAGCAGTTGCAGCAGGGTCACGCCGCTGCTGGGGGGCGGCTGGGTGAGCACGGTGGCACCGCGGAACTGCGTGCTGAGCGGCCGCACCAGCTGGGCCCGGTAGGCCTGCAGATCGTCGTGGCGGATCAGGCCACTGCGCTCGCGCATCAGGGCCACCAGGTTCTCGGCCGTGGGCCCCCGGTAGAAGCCGCGCTCCCCCTCGGAAGCGATGCGGCTGAGGGTGTCCGCCAGCTCCGGCTGGACCAGCAGCTCCCCCGGCGCGAGGGGGCGCGGTGCAGCGGCAGGGTGGGAAGTCGAGGCCGGCGCATTCGCCCCGAAGAACAGGCGCCGGGAGGTGGGATCGGCCTGCAGCAGCGGGGCGGCAGCGGTGAGGGAATCGCTCAGTACCCGGCCGACCCGGAAACCCTCTCGGGCGAGGTCGATCGCTGGTGCCAGAACGTTCCGCAGCGGCAGGCGGCCATAGCAGTGCTGGGCCAGGGTCAGGCCCGCCACCGTGCCGGGCACACCGGTGCTGAGCAGGCTGCGGGTGGCCCGCTGCCGGTCCACCGTGCCATCGGCGCGCAGGAACAGGTCGGGCCGGGCCGCCAGGGGCGCCTTTTCGCGGAAATTCACTGCCACGGCAGTGCCACCCCCCAGACGCAGCTCGGGATCGCGCTCCAGCGGGCAGCCACGGGCCGCTGCCGGTGAGGCTCCGGGTAACCAGAGCACCAGGAAGCCGCCGCCGCCGATGTTGCCCGCCTGGGGCAGGGTCACCGCCAGGGCGAAGGCCGTGGCCACCGCCGCATCCACCGCATTGCCCCCGGCCCGCAGGGTCGCCGCACCCACCTCCGAGGCGAGGCGGTCCTGGCTGGCCACCACCCCCCGCGGCGACCAGAGCGGATAGAAGCGCTGCCGTCGCTCCTGCAGATCGGCGGCGGCCGGCTGGGGCGGGCCCGGAACGGCAGCGGCGAGCCGAGTCGATTGTTCAAGGGCTGAGGCCGAGCCGATTGGCTGGCCCAGAAGGGCCAGGACGCCTGCCGCTGCCAGAACGCCAGTCGAAGGGCGAATGCCGCCTCGGAGCTGGGCTCGGCGGTTGCCCTCTCGGAGATGGTGATGGGGGGAGGGCCCGGGTGAGCGGTGCATCAGACGTCTCCCTGCTCCATGGCGCCAAAGCCGCCGCCGCCCGGAGTTTCCACCACCAGCCGATCGCCGGGCTCCACGGCAAGCTCAGCGCAACCGGCCACGGCCTCCAGGCTCCCATCGGCGCGCCGCAACCGATCGGTGCCGCACAGGCCCGGCTGTCCGCCCGCCAGGCCGAAGGGTGGCACCCGCCGCGAGCCGCTCAGCAGCGACACGGTCATCGGCTCCAGGAAGCGCAGGTCGCGCACCACCCCATCCCCGCCGGGCCAGTGGCCGGCACCCCCGCTGCCGCGGCGGATCGCAAAGCGCTCCAGCAGCACCGGGTAGCGGTCTTCCAGGATTTCCGGATCGGTGAGGCGCGAGTTGGTCATGTGGCTCTGCACCGCCGCCGCTCCGGCGAAGCCCCGCCCCTGACGATCGATGCCGGCACCGGTGCCGCCACAGATGGTTTCGTAGTACTGGCAGCGGTCGTTGCCGAAGCTGAGGTTGTTCATCGTTCCCTGCGCTGCTGCCATCACGCCCAGGGCGCCGAACAGGGCATTGGCCACCGCCTGGGAGGTTTCCACATTGCCGGCCACCACCGCCGCGGGCGGCTGCGGATGGAGCAGGCATCCCGGTGGCACCACGATCTCCAGGGGCTCGAAGCAACCCTCGTTGAGCGGAATCTCCTCCCCCACCAGGCAGCGGAACACGTAGAGCACCACGGCCCGGGTCACGGCCAGGGGCGCGTTGGCATTGTCGGGCTGCTGGGGGGAGGTGCCGCTGAAATCCACCACGGCCCGGCGGGCCTGCCGATCGACCCGAACCGCCACCTGAATCTGGCCGCCGTGATCGAGTTCGACCCTGTGCTGTCCGCCCTGCAGGCTCTCCAGCAGGCGGCGCACCGCTGCTGCGGCGTTGGCCTGCACATGCCCCAGGTAGGCCTGCACCTCCTGCAGCCCCTCCCGCTCGATCAGGCTCTGCAGCTCCCGCACCCCCAGCTGATTCGCCGCCACCTGGGCCTGCAGATCGGCCAGCAGCTGGCCGGGGTTGCGCACCGGTGGTGTGGCACTGCCCAGCCGCTCCTCCCAGGCCGCTCGATCAAAGTGGCCGCCCGCCAGCACCGGCACGTTCCGCAGGAGCACGCCCTCCTCGCCGATGCTGCGGCTGAAGGGCGGCATCGATCCCGGCGTGATGCCGCCCACATCGGCGTGGTGGCCGCGGCAGGCCACGAACAGGACCGGCGCGGCACCGCCCGCTGCCCCGGCGAACACCGGCGTCACCACGGTGATGTCCGGCAGGTGGGTGCCGCCGTCGTAGGGGTCGTTGCTGGCGATCGCATCGCCGGGGCGCAGGGGTGGCAGGCGACCCTCAGCCACGGCCCGCAGCAGGCTGAGCACGCTGGCGCCCATCGAGCCCAGATGCACCGGGATGTGGGGGGCGTTGGCCACCAGCCGCCCCTGGTGATCAAACAGGGCGCAGGAGAAATCGAGCCGCTCGCGGATGTTCACCGACTGGCTGGTCTGCTGCAGGCGCACCCCCATCTGCTCGGCGATGGCGGCGAAGCGGTGGTTGTAGAGCTCCAGCCGCACCGGATCGGCAGCTGCCCTGAGCTCGGCTTTCGCCGTGGGGGCTGCCGGATGGGCGGGCTCGGCTGCTGAACCGCTGGATGCTGGCGAGGCGGACGCGATCGCCTGCAGCAGCAGCTCGCCTCCGGCCAGTGTTCGGGCTGACCAGCCGGGTTCGAGCACCACCATGCCGGTGGTCTCGGCGATCAGGGCCGGGCCGTTCAGGTCACCGCCGCCCTTCAACTGGTGGCGTTGCAGCAGCGGCACCCGGCACCAGCCCTGGGCCGGCAGATACAGCCGTGCGGTGTCTGCGTCCTGATCGGGTTGTGGATGGGGCTGCGTTGCTGGCTCAGACCCGGACCAGGGCCCGAACGCGGATCCGGACTGGGACTTGATCTCAGACTTGGTTTTGGACTTGGTCTCGAACTTGGTTTCTGACTTGGTCTCGGCTTCGGACCGGCCTGAAGGCTGGCCTGGGCTGCTTCGATCTCGGTCCACAGGCCCGGCGCTGGCTGGCTTCGCTGAACCCCGACCACTCACCACCTCCAGCTCCAGCAGCTCCACCATCAGGGGCAGTTCAGGCATCAGGGGCAGTTCAGGCAGGGGCAGTTCAGGCAGGGGCAGATCAGGGGCGTTCGCCTCCTCCGCCCGCTCCTCCAGGGGTGTTGTCGAGGCTGCCGAGCTCCCGGGCACATAGCCGAAGCGCCGTTGGTGGGCGGCGATGAAGCCGCGCCGCAGCCCGGCCAGGTCGTTGGGCCAGCTCAGCCGCAGCCCCTGCTCACTGCCCGGCAGCCGCAGCTCCAGCTGCACCTCCACCGCCAGATCCACGAGGGAATCGCCAGCGGCCTCGAGCCGGGCCCGGCCCTGGGCCAGCAGCTGCTCCGCGTGGCCGGGCAGTGCCTCGAGCAGGGCGGCATCGAGGGGTTGGCGCAGGTTCCGCTGCAACAACTGCCGTTGTTCGGCCAGCCCGATGCCATAGGCCGACAACACGCCGGCGAGGGGGTGCAGCAGCACCCGGCGCACCCCCAGAGCTTCCGCCAGGCGGCAGGCATGCTGACCGCCGGCGCCGCCGTAGCAGACCAGCACCGCCTGACGGATGTCGTGGCCGCGTTGGATCGAGATCCGCCGGATCGCCTCAGCCATCCGCTCGATCGCCACCGCCAGCGCGCCCTCGGCCACCGCTTCCGCCGTGTAGGCCGTACCCATGCAGGCGGCGCCCATGGCGGCCGCCAGAGCCGCAAACCCCTGCTCGACCACGCCCCGATCGGGGGGCTGGTCGCCATCGACGCCGAACACCGCCGGAAAGTGCGTCGCCTGCAGGCGACCGAGCAGCAGGTTGGCGTCGGTCACCGTGAGGGGGCCGCCGTTGCGGTAACAGGCCGGACCCGGATCGGCGCCCGCCGAGCGGGGCCCCACCTGCAGCCGCTCGCCGTCGTAGTGGAGCACCGACCCGCCACCGGAGGCCACCGTGTGGATCGGCAGCCGGGGCGCCTGCAGCAGCAGGCCGCCGATCTCGGTCTCGGCGCTCCGGTCCCAGGCCAGGGCGCCACGGCCGGGATCGAAGTGGAACACATCGGTGGAGGTGCCGCCCATGTCGAAACCCACGATCGGGCTCGATCCCAGCCCCGCCGCCTCGGCCACGCGCACGGCACCCACCATGCCGCCGGCGGGGCCGGAGAGGATCGTGTCCTTGGCATGGAGCTGGCGTGGCGCGGCCAGGCCCCCGCTCGACTGCATCACCCGCAGGCGCGTGGCCGTGCCCAGGGCCGCCTCCACCTGGGCCAGATAGCTGCCCAGCACCGGGGCGATGCTGGCCTCGGCCAGGCTGGTCTGGCAGCGAGGCAGCAGCCGGGGCTGTGGACTGAGCCGATGGGAGAGCACCACCGGATCGAAGCCGAGCTGCTCCAGCCAGGCCCCCAGCCGCCTTTCGTGGTCGGGATTGCGCACGCTGTGGAGCAGGGCCACGGCACAGCCGCGGATGCCCTCGGCCAAGGCGGCACGCAGCTCCGCTTCCAGGCGTCCATCCAGCTGCAGGGGGCGCAGCTCCGCTCCCGATGCCGTGAGCCGACCCTCCACGGCGATCACCCGCTCCAGCAGGGGCTCGGGCCGTACGATCCGCAGCGCGAACAGATCCGGCCGGTGCTGATCTCCGATCCAGGGCAGGTCGCTGAGGCCCTGGTTGATCAGCAGCACCGCCGGCTGGCCGCAGCGCTCCAGCAGGGCATTGGTGGCCACGGTGGTGCCCAGACGCACCTCCTCGATCAAGCCGGCGGGGATGGGCGCCTGCTCCGCCAGCTCTGCCATCTGCCTCAGGGCCCGCACGGCGGGATCGCCCCGGCGGTGGGGCTGCACCGACAGCACCTTGGAGACGTGCAGCTGGCCCTGGGGATCGCGGCCCACCACATCGGTGAAGGTGCCACCCCGGTCGATCCAGAACCGCCAGCCGGAGGCGGGCTGATGCGTCATGCCGATCACTCCCCCGGGCCGGGGCCGAGGCGGCGGCCCAGCAGCACGTAACTCCTCAGGGGGCGAGCGTAGTGCCGGCTCAGGGCCTGCCCGGCTCCGTTCTCCAGCATCAGGGCATGCACCACCTGCCGGAAGCCCCGCTGCTGGGCCGCGGCGTGGGCCTGCTCCAGCAGCAGCCTCCCCAGCCCTGCCCAGGGGCGGCCCGGCAGCACCGCCAGGGTGCGGATCACCAGGGTGGTGCCGCTGGCATCGGCGGGATGGGCCAGCAGCAGACCCACAAGCTGCTCGCCGGCGAAGGCCAGCAGGCTGCTGTGGGGATCGATGCTGGCCAGGCCGCCGCTCTGGAGCTGGAGCCGGCAGAAGGTGTCCAGGGGCAGCGGCAGAAACCAGGGTTGCCGCTGGAAGGCCCGATGCAGCAGGCCGTGGACCTGGGGCAGCAGAGCCTGGACCTGGGCCAGCCCGGCCGTCGCGTCGAGCTCCGAGGCTCTGCGGATCCGCAGGGTCTCCAGGCGGGTGGGCCTGCCGCGCCGCCGCCGCTGGGTGAGGTCGTTGCAGAGAAAGGAGTGGTAGCGCTGCTGCACGCGGAAACCGCAGCGGCTCAGGGGCGCGATCCATTCGGGGCCGGGCAGGGGCTCGCCCGCGAAACCCGCCAGCGGGTCAGGTGCTGCAGCTGCCGGACTGATCGGCTCGCGGCAGCGGTAGGGCTGCCAGCTGCTGCCGTTCATCGGGGCCAGCACCTGGGTGCAGCCCTGCGTCTCCAGGCGCCGGCAGGCGTGATCGAGCAGGGTGCGGGCGGCGGTGAGATCGGTTGCGAAATCGGTGGAGAGATCGGCGGCGACAGCATCGCCGCCGGTGGGTTGGAACGCGCTCGGACCACGGCCAGACAGGGCGCCGATCGTTCCCAGCCGCCCACCGGCGATGGTCGGCGTGTGGTTCCACCAGAGGGTGCAGCGGGCCCGCTCCCGCCCATCCACCACCACCCTCCAGGCCTCATCGCCGGCCAGCAGAGGGCTGCCGGCCAGGGGATGGGTGCCGGCCGCTGCAGCCGAGCCTGGATCAAGCGGCAGAACGGCGGCGTTGATCGCAGACCTCCCGGGCCAGGCTCCAGTCCATCCTGGCGTCCGCCACCACCAGGCGCTTGTAGAAGAAGACCCGGTCGCGCCGGTGCAGCTCTGCTGCCAGGTCCGCCTGGTCCTGCCAGCTTGCCGGCGGCGCCAGGCGGCAGTCGCGGTCGGCGTGGCGGTTCCAGCAGACCAGGCGGCCACCTGGGGCCGAACGGCGGCGCAGGGCGCCCAACAGCTCCGCCGTGGCAAGTGGCGACTGGTAGTCGAAGAGGTTGCTGAGGTTGAACCGATCGAAGCGCTCGGACGGGTGGGTCGAGGCCAGGTACGCCTCCAGAGAGGTGGTCTGCAGGCGGAGCGCCGCCAGGTTGCGGCGCACCAGCGGCACCACCTCAGGCCGCAGGGCCCGGGGCAGATGGGCTCCGAAGCGGCCCCTCAGGATCCAGTGCAGGTAGGGATTCTCGGCGGGATCCAGGGCGATCAGGGCATGGCGCAGGCGCTCCACCAGCTGCCGGCTCTGGGAGCCCTTGCCGTAGAGCACCTGCTCCGGGCTGGTGCCCAGTCCGCCCAGCAGGAGACGCGAGAACACCAGATGGAGCAGCAGCCGCTGGCCGCGGCTCTGCCAGCGGCGCTGGAACCAGGCGCTGCGTTCCTCAGCATTCAGCCCCTCCAGCAGCGCCTGCCAGCCGTCGGGATCCGCCAGGCGGGGCACGATCCAGCGGCGGAAACGGGCCAGGTAGCGCTCAAACCGTCCGGCCTGCAGCACCCCCGCTGCGATCAGCTGCGGCTGCCGGTCCCAGAACTGGAGGGAGGCGGCATCGAGCCGCTCGCGGCAGCGCCGGTAGAGCTCCAGCCGGTGCAGGCCCACGGCTGGAGAAGAAGACTGCGGGCCCGCGAGTGACAGATCCCCAGTCGCTGGCTCCTCAGGTTGTTCCCAGGCCCCCAGAAACACCAGCAGCTCGCTCGGATCCAGGCAGCCGTAGGCCGCGGCCTTGAGGGCGAGCAGGGCGATCTGGGCGGGATGGCGGTCGATGGCGACCACCTGGCTGGCCCCTTCAGCGAGCAGGGCCAGGCTGTTCTCGCCGCCGGAGGCGATCGAGAGCACGCGGCAGCCCTGCAGGGGTGCCAGGGCCTCCACCAGCCGATCGGCATCCTCCCAGCACTGGCCATAGAGCAGGTGGGACATCCTTGGCCCCATCACCAGGTGCCGGGTTCGGGGCCAGCGCAGCGGCGGACCAATCCGCTGCCGCCATCGATCTCCAGCCAGTCGTCGTTCTGCAGCAGGGAGCTGAGGCCGGCCAGCTCGGTGACCATGGGCAGCCCCAGCTCCCGCGCCACGATCGCCACATGGGAGAGCACGCTGCCCCGCTCCACCAGCAGGGCGCAGGCCTGGGGGAAGAGCAGCACCCAGCCCGGATCGGTGCAGGCGGCCACCAGGATGCGCGGTTCGTTGGCGGTGGCCCCCGGCCCCTCCAGCCAGGCCCGCGGATTGTTCACCAGTGCCACCTTGCCCCGCACGCGCCCGGGGGAACAGGCCGTGCCTTGCCAGACGGATTCAGCGGTGGATGCGGCCACCTGTTCTGCGGCCGAATCCCCGGGATCGCTGAGGGGAGAGGCTGGCTTCGGAGGCGGCGGCAGGTCGAGCGTCGGCAGGCCCCGGGTTTCAAAGCGCCTCGGCAGGGGCGGCTGACGGCCGTGCCGCTGCCATTCGGCGCGGCGCAGGGCGACGAGGCCGCGCAGGTCTGTGGTGGTGCCATTGCCCTCCACCACCGCCATCACCTCGTCCACCTCCAGGAAGAACACATCCTCGGCGCGGTCGAGACGATCGAGGGCGGCCAGGCGACGGCCCAGCTCCAGCAGCAGGCGCCGGGCCAGGCCGAACACGCGGGTGCGCTCGAAGCGCAGGTTCTCCCGGTTCGCCACCAGCCGCCGCAGCTGACGACGTAATCCGAACAGCAGCCAGCGCTGGGGCCCGCGCAACACCCGTGCGGACTGCAGAGGTGCCGAGTCCGTGGCTTGAGCCGTGGCCTGAACCTGAGCCCTGGCCAGGCCTTGAGCCGGAGTCTGGTCCCGTGGAGCTGCCGGTCCCGAGGAAGGTCCCTGTTGGCTTCGCGCCGTCATCGCGGCCGCAGCAGCAGCAGCGGCCCCGAGGGTGCGCAGCAGGGGCAGGGGATCGTCGCGGAGGGTGAGGCTCTCGAGCTTGAGTTCCTCCAGGCAGCGATCGCCGAACACGGCGAGGTAATCGTTCAACGCTGCCTCCAGCTCGGGCACGGTGGCCAGGGCGCGGCGGATGGCCGGCAGGGAGCCGCGCCGCAGCAGGGTCACCAGAGCAGGCTGCTCCACGTCCAGTTCCACCACCAGCGCCGCCATCGCGGCGATGCGACGGGGCGGTTCGCTGCTGATCACCGATCCGATCTCGCTGATCCAGGCATTGCGCAGGCCCCCGCCCGCATCGAGGCCCCAGCGTTCCAGCAGGCGGCCCAGTACGCCGTGCAGCACCATGGCGTAGAAGTCGTTGATCAGGGGTGCATCCCAGCGGTTGAGCAACTCCGCTTCGATGGCGCGGTAGCGCTCCACCAGCTGATCCGGCCGGGCTTCCGCCAGCGCCGTGGCCTCGTGGGCAGCGGGCAGCACCCGATCCAGCCGGGCCAGAAAGTTGCGCCGCCGCCGCTCCAGAGTGAGGTAGTTGCCCAGCAGGGAGCCGCTCGCCCTCACCAGCCGCAGCAGATCCCGCAGGGGAGGGACCGGTGGCTCCAGCCGCAGCCGCTCCCGTTGACGGGTCTCCAGTGGTTGCTGCACCCCCAGCATCTGCTCGAGGAAGGCGGCATTGAGCCCATACCCCGGCAGCAGCGACAACACCCGGTACCAGCTGTGGAGGTTGTAGTAGATCCGCCCCTCCAGGAAGCCGATCATGGTGGCGAACACCCGCCGATGCCGGCGCACGCGGCTGGCGGGCACCCCCATGAACAGACAGAACTGGGTGTAGACCTCCGTGTAGGCCTTGCGGGCGAAGGAGAAGGTGAGCGGGGTGGTGACGCCGCTGTAGCTCTCCACGATGTTGCTGTTGTCCCACAGCGCCACGACACCGTCGGGATCGGCGACCCGCGCGAGGGTGGTGATCGGTCGGGCCTGCAGCAGCCAGAGGCGCTCCGGCCCCCCTGGGTGCTCCGGAGCCTCCAGGGCCCATTCCACGTCCTGGGGGGTGCCGCAGTCGCGGGCGACCTGGCGTACCAGGTGATGCACCGCCAGCAGACGGGCCCTGTCCAGCAGGGGGCGGCCGGCCTGGAGGGGGCGACTCTCCAGGACCCGGTCGTCCCAGCTGAGGTGGTACAGGTCGCCTTCGGCCGTTCCCGCCAGCAGATCGGCGGCCACGCCCGCCACCGCCTGGATCACGGTCACGCCCCGCTGGCCGGTGAGGGGATCGGCGCTGAACGCCACCCCGGCCACCAGCGGGCGGAGCATCGGTTGCACCAGCACGGCTGGCGCTGTGAAGGGGGCTGGGGTGGAGGCTGCTGCCGAGCTGTAGGCCCGCACCGACGGCTCGAACGCCGAGGCCCACACCGCCAGCACCGCTCGAGCGAGGTCGTCTGGCTCCACCTCCAGCACGGAGGTGTATTGCCCCGCAAAGCTGCGCTGTCGTCCGTCTTCCTGAGGCGCAGAAGACCGCACCGCCAGCCGACCTCCGCTGGGCAACTGACTCTGCACGGCCCGGCGCATGTCGGCCTCCAGCCAGTCGGGCAGGCGGCGGGGGCAGGGGTGGTCGGGTTCCAGGGCCAGGGCGAAGGCCTCCGGCAGGATCACAAGCGCCGGCCCCACGGGATGGCCCAGGCCTGCCAGCCGGCGCAGGGCAGCCGCCTTGCCGCCCAGCCGTTTTGCCAGCTCCTCCTCCCGTTCCGGGGTGACCTCAGGCCCTTGCTCCAGGGGGATCCACCAGGCCTCGCGGCCATGCACCTCCATGCTCAACCCCGTCCCACCAGCCATCCAGGCCAGCCCAGGCTGAGGTAGAGGGCCAGGATCCACAGGGCCGTCGCCAGGGCCAGGGGTTCGGCGCCCCCCTCAGCGGCACCTTCAAGCAGGGCCGGTAGCCGGCGCAGCCGCAACCAAAGCACCACCAGGAGCGGCACCAGCACCAGCGCCACCAGGGCACCAGCCTGGATCTCCATCACGCCACCGCCGACAGCCATCGCCGCCAGCAGCGCCGCCCCGCCGGAGGCCAGCAGGCAGCACCACCACAGGGTCAGAGCCGGCCGCAGGCCCCAGAGGGCGCTCCAGGTCTCGACCCCCGGCTCTTCGGCGATCGGTGCCCGGATCTTGCGACCGAGTTCGATCACCAGTCCGGCCAGATAGGCGGTGATCAGATAGAGCAGCAGAGGGACCGGCGGCAAAGCCCCGCCCTGGACGGCACCGCTCTGCAGCCCGATCAGCAGAAGGGCCAGCAGCGGCACGATCACCATGTGGCTCAAGACGTAGACCACCAGGTGGGCCTTGAGCCAGCGGCGACAGCCGAATTCGGCGCACATCAGCAGCAGGTAGCCCCAGAGCACGGCCAGAGCCCCCAGAGCCGTGGGCGCGATCGCCAGCACCAGGGCCAGCTGCACGGCCGCAGCCACTACCCCCACCCCGGCCAGCTCCCGCAGGCTCACCAGTCCGCGCGGCACCGCCCGGTAGGGCCGCCAGCGGCGGTCGTCGTCCAGGTCCTTGAATTCATCGGCAATGCGCATCTGCAGAAACAGCAGCAGGGCCACCACCGATCCCGCCAGCAGCGCCAGCACACTCGCGGCCCTGGCCTGCAGGGCGGCGCCGTAGCCCACGGCCGCGCCGCTGAACACCAGGATCAGCGGCCCATGCTTCAGCAGGGGAAAACGTTCCCGCTGGTATTGCCACAAGCGCAGCGCCAGGGGGGAGCGGATCACCCCGGTCATGGCTGGGCTTTGGTTGGGTGGGAATCGGCGGGGCGGGAATCGGTGGGGCGGGAATCGGCCAGGGCCGCCTCGATCTGCACCGAACTCCAACCGCCACGGGCCAGATCCCGGCGGATCCGCTCCGGTGCCATGCCCTGCTGCTGGGCACGGCCGGCATAGGTGGTGAGCCGCGTCACCATCGGGTCGCTGCCCGTCGCGGGCAAGGTCAGGGGCCTCCGCAGTGGGCCGGGCAGGATCAAATTCAGCATCCAGCCGATCAGCAGGGCCAGGGCAAGCCAGAACACCCCGCCGATTCCGGCCGTGCAGACCACCGAAACGAACAGAAGTGCTGCGGCATTGCCCACGGATCCTGTCATCACCACCAGGCCGATCAGCAGCACCGGCAGGCCCAGCAGCAGCAGCCACAGCACGGCTTGTAGCGATGGGGCTTTCCGCCTGGGTGCGGGGCGCTTGGATGGGGTGCCCGGCAGTGACGGCGGTGGTGGAGAGGCGGAGGTCATGGATGCATCAAGCCGTTCAGAGATGGTTGTCGATCACGATGTCCCAGTAGCGAACGAAGCAGATGATCAGGGCCAGATAACAGGGAATCGCAAAGGCGATTTCAATCGGAGCCCCCAGCAGCGGAATCGTGAATCCCGAGAAGTTCGCCACGGCGCTGGCTCCATAAACCCGGATCCCCAGGCTCCAGAGGGTGTATTCGATCGGCAGGGCGATGGAGGTGGCCACCATCAGCGCCAGCACGAATCTCTGGGCGATCGGACGGTGCGCAAAGGAAGACGACACAACGGCGGCGGTGATGGCGATCACCAGGATCCAGAGGCCGCTCATCAACACACTGATGTCGCGATAGAGCATCGACCAGGCCGGAAATCCACGGTTGTCGACCATGGGCTCCACCATCACTTCGAACAGCAGCACCGCCACCAGGGTCAGGCCCAGGCCGCGTCCCCAGTGAATCTGCCGCATCGGCAGCAGCAATGGATCTTCCAGCACCAGGCACCAGTACTTGTAGAAGCACAGAACCAGGGAGGTGAACACGGGCACATAGAACAGCAGCTGCAGCGGCACCCCAGCCACGAAGCCCCCCACCACGGCATCCAGCACCTCGGGCGCATAGCTGCGGATGCCCAGGTGCACCACCAGAATTTCCAGGGGCAGGGTGAGCAGCGTGATCAGCAGCAGTTGCAGGCTGAAGCGCCGCCAGGCCCGCCAGCGGGGCCGGAGTTGGTCGATGATCTCCACCACCAGCAGGAAAAAGACGCTCCAACCGAAGGTCAGAACCCAGCTGACATCCTGGTAGAGATAGGCCCAGCGGCCCAGGTGGGCGTTGTGCCACATCGGCGCCGTGAACAGCTCGAAGATCAGCACCCCCACGGCCATCAGACCCAGCCGGCTCGGTATCCGATCCCGGAAGCGTGCCAGCCAGGCAAGCGCCGCCAGGCCGAGCAGGATCACGGCGGCCACAAAGCTGAAGGAGGCACCGGTGAGGCTGCGATCCACCGCACAGGCAGTGAGCAGCAGGGGGGTCAGGGCCATGGTGAAGGCTCAGCGGCACTTCCGGCAGACACGGTCTGATCTGGCGAGGGAGCAACCGATGGAACAAGTGATGGAGCAATCGATGGAACAGTGGTGGCCGCCCCGCCCCGCACGGTGGGTTTGGCGCGAAACCCGGAATCCTTCACCTTGCAGCCGCCCCACTTGGCCCGCTGGAAATCTGGATCGTCGCTGAGGCGCTGCCAGACCCGCCAGAGCGGTTCCTGCACGGCATTGCCGAAGATGGCGTGGTTGAAATCACACGACATCACATCGCCATAGGGCGATAGATAGAAGTAACTCGTGCCGCAGGCGCAGCCCACACTGCGGTGGCTGCTGATGTAAGCCGAAAACACCACGCCGGGATAGCGCGGATCCGCATTCCAGCGATCGGCCGAGCGGATCATCCGCTCCACCCAGTCGTCGCCACCGGCATGGCCCTCGCGATCCACCAGATCATCGCGGTGCTGCAACCGACCGCTGGGCAGCGCATCGAAGACCAGCACTTCGTGGGCACCGACCCGGCGGGCCAGCTCCACCAGCCGCTCCAGTTCGCCGGCGGCATAGTCCTCCGGGGTGAGGGTGGCCGAGATGCCCACCGACAATCCCTGCCGGCGCGCCGCCCGCAGCCCCTGCAGGGCCCGCACGAACAGCCCCGGCAGGCCCCGGCGCTGGTCATGGCGAGCCGCATCGGCGGCATCGAGGCTCACGTAGACGCTGTCGAGGCCGGCGCGGCGCAGGGCCACCGCCTGCTCCGCCAGATGCCAGCCATTGGTGAACAGCAGCACGGTGGAGAGATCCTTGTCGACGCTGCGGATGATCTCGCTCAGATCGGGTCGCTGCAGCGGTTCCCCGCCCACCAGGTTGATGATCGAAACGCCCAGCTCCTGGGCCTGACGGATCAGCTCCCGGGTCTGCTCAAGGCTCAGCAGCGGGCGGCCGGGTTCCTCGACGCCCTGATAAAAGCTGCAGTGGCTGCAGCGAGCGTTGCAGCCGTCGGTGACGGCCAGACTCATCAGATTGGGGATGTTGCGATTCTGGATGCCGCGGTAGAGCGTGCGGGCAATGAAGTGATGGGCCGGGCGGCTGAACAGTGCCGGGGTGGAGAGGGAATAAACAGGAAATCCATCACGAAAATGGATGATCTTGCTGTGATTCAGATAGATGCGGTAGAGCACATCCACAAAATCATGGGCACTGCCCAGGCCATGGCTGAGCAGGAACCAGCTCAGCCGTAACTTCCGCAGCAGGGCGAGTCCGCGCATCGTGCCGCAACGTTTCGACTCTTCAAGGTATGGGGCCCGTCTGCGCCTGGACGTTTCTAACGATTATCTTAAGAAAGCCACTGGCGCCTCAGGGTCCTGGCGCGGCCTGGGCTCAGTGTTTTCAGTTCAGCGGTTTCAGTTCAGCGGTAGTTCTCGAACTGGAGCGGCACCTCCAGATCTTCGCTCCTGAGCAGGGCGATCACCTGCTGCAGGTCATCCTTGTTCTTGCCGGTGATCCGCAGGCTTTCGCCCTGGATCGCCACAGTGACCTTCTTGATGGTGTCACGCACTTTCTTGCTCAGCGATTTGGCCAGCTCCGGGCTCAGACCCTTGCGGAGGGTCACCACTTGCCGCACCCGGTTGCCACCGGCCGGTTCGGGAGTCTGGAAATCGAAGATCTTGAGCGAAAGATCCCGTTTGGTCGCCTTCTGGCGCAGCACGTCTTCCACCGCCTGCAGGGTCATCTCGCTGGCGGTGGTGATCACCAGGCTGGTCTCCTCCAGCTCGATTTCGGTGCCGGAGTCCTTGAGGTCGTAGCGCTGGATCACCTCGCGGCGCACCTGATCAATGGCGTTCACCAGCTCCTGGCGATCGAAATCGGACACGACATCGAAGGAGTAGGAGCTCATTCGCGCAGAGAGTGAAGGCCTGAAGCAAATCGTATGTGTCTGGCGGCTCAGCAGCAGCTGGCCAGATCCGGATGGGCAGCCTGCAGCGGCGGCACTGCCACGGGAAAGCCCCGATTCCCGCCCTGGGACTTGGCCTGGCGCAGGGCTCGGCAGGTGCGGCTGAGCAGATCTTCGGGGCAGTCGCCCGGCTGCTCGAGGGTCACCCCCACGCTGAGCCGTGGCCGGATCCAGTGGCCGCTCACCGGCAGCGGCAGTGCCAGAACCCTGCGGATCGATTCGGCCAGTTGCACCACTTCCTCGAGGCTGCCCATGCCGGCGAAGACCGCCACCAGCTGATCGCCGCCCAGACGGGCCATCAGATCGCTGGGCAGCACCAGCCGGCGCAGGCGATCGGCAAGGGAGCGCAGCACCTGATCGCCGGCCTCGCGGCCATAGCTCTGGTTCAGGAGCCTAAACGCATCGAGATCCCAGCAGGCCAGCCCCACGGGCTGGCAGCGGCGCCAGCGGGAATGATCCAGCTGGCTCAACCGTTGCACGAGGGCCGTGCGGTTCATCAGGCCTGTGAGGCGATCGCTGCCGATGCTGGCCTCCCCCTGTGGTGCCCGTCGATGGGAGCTGTCGCCGTTGATCCGCTCTGCGGCGGCCCCATCCTGAAAGGCAAGAATCCAGCCACAGCAGGCACGTCCCTCGCCGGCCAGGGGCCAGCAGAGGCAGCGCATCCATCGGTCGGTGCCATCGCTGGCCCGAAGGCGCAGCACACTCTGCTGATCCGGGCAGAGGGCGAAGGCCTGGGCGGGATTGAAGTCCGGCAGGAGATCGACGTCCGGCAGGAGTTCAGCGAGGCTGCCACCCAGCAGTTGATGGGAGGTCCAGCCGAGCAGGGATCGCACCGAGGGGGTGATCCAGCGGATGAAGCGGTCTGCGTCGATTTCCACCAGAAACGCCGAGAGCGCCTCGGTCAACAGCCGGTGTCGGTAGGTCTCACTGCCCCGATCGAGGTGTACTGGAGCCAGGCCGCTCAGATCGGTGGCAACCAGACACTGGGTCTCGAGGTCACCATTGCGGAGGCCGCTGCTGCTCATCAGGGTGAGAACGGGCTCCCCGTTGCGATGCAGCAGCACCAGCTCGGCCTGTTCGGTGCGGCCTGGAGACACCTGCCGCAGGCGATCCACCGTGGGCCATTGGCTGGAGGGCGTCAGCGCGGTGAAGGGTTGCCCGCAAAGGGTCTCACGGGCATGGCCGATCAGGTCTGCCAGAGCCTGATTGGCGTAGTGCACCGCACCGGAACTGGAGAGGGTGAGCACGCCATGGCCCATCTGCTCGACGATGGCGCGGTAGGGCTGATCGACATCGACTTGAATGATCCTGGCAGCATTGGCAGGACCCAGTTGCGCAGTCATGGCTCAGGCCGTGCAGGGATCAAGAACCGGCGCCAGACAACGGCGCAGCTTCCGAAAGGTCTGCCGCTCCAGATTCTGAACCACACCTTTGGTCAGCCCCATCATCTCTGCGGTGGAGCTCAGGGAGCGACCATCCGGTTCGGCATATCGCAAGCTCAGAAGACGGCGCTCCCGGTGATCCAGTGCCTCCACCTGTTCCCGCAACCACCGGTAATCCTCTTCCAGCACCGGAACACGCTCATCGGCAATCGCATCGATGAGGCAGAGATCGTCTGTTGCGCCGGCAATCGGCTGATGCAGGGAGGTCATGCGGCTGTGCCGAACGGCACGAAGCGAGGCCTCCAGCCGCTCCTCCTCCACATCAAGCGCAGCAGCCAGCTCGCGGGTTGTGAGGCTCCGATCGGAGCGGGCCTGCAGCCTATGGGCGCGGCTGACCAGGGTGATCATCGGGACCGGGATGCGGATGGGAGAGCCCGATTCCCTCAAGCAATTGCCGATCGCTTTGCGAATCCACCAGAAGGCGTAGGTAGAAAACTTATAGCCTCGTTTCGGATCAAATCGCTCCACGGCCTCAATCAAGCCCAGGTTGCCGGCCTGCAGCAAATCAAGCATTTCCAGATGAAGGCCATCGAGACGACTGCTGTATCGGCGTGCAATCATCACTACCAGCCTGAGATTGGCGGACACCATCCGGTTTCTGGCTCTCTCCGCACTGCAACGCAGAGCTTTCGTGGGCTGGGGATCCTTCAGCCATTGCTGCACGATGGCGGCCAGGTGAAGTTCCTCTGATGCCGTGAGCAGCGGAACTCGTCGCAATAAATACAAATATTCCGTGAGTCCATCGGACCCTGAATCAAGAGGCAACGGAGAGTATGGCATTGGAAGGAAAGATGAACAATCAGGCGTTACGGGGTCTTGCGCCCCTCTTTCAGTCAGCCAGAGTCCATGGGTCTTTCGGGTTGGAAACGTGCCCCTCCGGTATGGAAAGCCGGTGAATGGATCACCTGCTTTTGGTTTCACAGTACGCCGGAAGTGCCGATAGATACATCTGTTTGGCGTGGGCTGCACCTTTACGTCAAACAAGCACCTCTTCGATAGTTATCTCGACGCTTGCCGCCGTTTCCTGTACTCCATGCTTCAGGTCTTGTAGGGCTTGCAGGCCTTGTTAGGCCGCCTCCGCTCGCTCCCCGAGGCCGAGGCCAGGCGTCACCTCGGTGAGCGTGCCCACCACGAAACGATCGTCGCCGTCCTTGACGACCCGGCCCGCCTCAACCACCCAGAGCGGCCGGCCTGAGCGGGTGGTGAGGCGGTAGCGCACGGTCCAGCGACCCTGGGTCCAGTCGCGGGCCGCCTCCACGCGGCCACGATCATCAGGCACGATCGCCTTGACGAACCGCTCTGGGTGTTCACAGAGTTCGGCGGGGGACCAGCCCGTCAGGGAGTGGATGCGCTGGCTCACGTAGAGAAGCTCGCTCATGCCCTGATTCCACTTCCAGACCACCGCATCGAGGGCATCAGTGAGGCTGGAGAACTCGTTGAGGGCCGCCTCCGCCGCCCGGCTCATCTCCATCAGCTCGGACACATCGGTGAGGGTGACGATGGCGCCGCGGCGTCGACCTTCCAGATCCTGGTAGGGCAGCACCTGAATCAGGTAGGAGACATCTTCACTGCTGGCCTCGAGGCTTTGCCGCGGTTCGCCCTGCAGCACCGCCTCCAGGGCCTCCGGCAGCTGCGGCAGCGGCAGGGTGGTGGGAATGCGCAGCAACGGCTTGCCGAGATCGCTGGCCATCAAGGCGAAGACCCGCACCGCCAGAGGGGTGAAGCGGGTGACACAGAGTTGGCGATCGACGATCACCATGCCCTGGCTGAGCGAACTCTGGATGTTTTCCAGATCAGCGTTGAGCCGCTCCAGCTGTTCGCCGCGGCAGCTCAGCGTCTGGTTCAGCGTCGCCAGTTCCTGGTTGGTGACCTGCATCTCCTCGTTGGAGGCCTCCAGCTCCTCGTTGGACGACTGCAGCTCCTCGGACGAGGCCTGCAGCTCCTCGGAAAAGAACTCCAGATCAGCATTCGCCTGCTCCAGTTCCATCAAGGAGCGCTGTAGGGTCTCCTGACTGCTCAGCAGTTTACGCTCAAGGCGCTGGATTTCGCGATCGAAGGCGGCATCCCGTTCCCCCGGTGGCGCCGTTGTGGTGAGGCCGGCCTCCTTCTCCCCCTGCGGCACAAAGCTGAGCAGCAGGATGGAACGGCCATCCACCGTCAGGCAGCGAAGCTCCAGCCGCACCCACTGGTCGAGGTCTTCCAGATGCACGGCGGTACTGCGTGCGGTGGTGTTGACGGCGGGGGTCAGCAGAAACAGGGCCCTGGCCTCGCTGCGCAGTTCGGGCCGGAGAAACGATTGGGCGGCTGTCGTGAGTCGCCCTTCCGGCAGGCGGCAGTAGGGGGTGATGTCGCCGATCACTTCCACCAGATCGTGCCGTTCATCCAGCACGAGGCTGGGCTGGCAGAAGGCACGGATCAGCACCTCGAGCAGGGCCATGTGCTGCTCGGGGATGGTCTCTCGCAGCACGGTGATCGAACGGGTCGGAGCTGCAGCGAGCCCCTGCCGGCCCGCGGCAGGACCAGGCGGCAGGGGCTGGCGCGTGAGCGTGTCGCCGGAACGGTGGTACAGGTTCTGTTCCCCATCAGCCAAATGGAAACCGCTGATGCGGCTTCCGAGGGCGTCCGCATGGCCGAGGAACAACAGTCCTCCGGGCACCAGGGCAAAACTGAACAGGGCCAGCACCCGTTCCTGAACGGGTGCGGTGAAATCGATCAGCGTGTTGCGGCAGGCGATCAGATCGAGCCGCGGAAATGGTGGGTCCTTGCCCATGTCGTGGCGGGCGAAGACCATGCAGGTCCGCAATGATTCACAGATCACGTGTTCGGCTCCCCGATCCATCAGGAAGCGCTGGCGTAATTCCGCTGGAATCCCAGCCACTGCGGCATCTGGATACACTCCGAGGCGGGCGATCGACAGGCTCTGCTCACTGAGATCCGTGGCGAAGATCTTCAGCTGGGCAGCCAGATCGTGGGGATGGCCGAGCAGCTCACTGATCAACATGGCGATCGAATAGGCCTCTTCGCCGCTGGCGCAGCCCGGCACCCAGACGCGCAGGAAATGCGGTGCCGGGCGCCTGGAGAGGCCATCGAGCAGGAGCCGTCTCAGGGCCGAAAAGGCCTGGGGATCGCGAAAGAAGGAGGTGCCTGACGCCAGCAGGGTCTGGGCCAGTGCCTGGGCCTCTTCAGGGTCACCCTCCAGCAGGGGCATGTAGGCCTCCAGGTCGCTGAGCTGGTGGGTCGCCATGCGTCGTTCCACCTGGCGGCGCAGCGACGCCTCGGTGTAATGGGACGCATCCAGACCGGTGGCGCGCTGCAAGGGCTCGATCAGCGCGGACAAGCCGATCGGGGTGGCCGGCAGGCCGGAGCCAGGCGCTGGGGCCTCCTCGGCTGCCGCTGGGGTGAGGCTGTTCAGTCCGGCCAGATGCTGCCCGATCGCGCCCGCCTCCAGCACCAGCACAGCGCCGCCGAGGGTGATGGCTGCCCGCGGCATGGCGCCGAACTTCGCCTCTGCCGGGCTCTGGGCCAGGGTGAGTCCGCCCGCTTCCTTGACCGAGCGCAGCCCGAAGGCGCCATCGCTGCCGGTGCCGGACAGCACCACGGCCACTCCGTTGGCACCCCACTCCCTGGCGATTGAGGCCAACAGCAGGTCGATGCTGGGGGCTGGACCGTAGCGAGGAGCCGGCGCCTGAAGACTGAGGCGGTTCGCCACGACCGTGACGTCGTGGTTGGGCGGAACGATGGCGATCACATCGGGCTGCAGCGGTGCCCCATCGCGAGCCAGGACCACGGGCAAACGGCTGGTCCGGGCCAGCAGCTCGAGCAGGTGGCTGTGGTGGTCGGGATCAAGGTGCTGAGCCACCACATAGGCCTGTCGTCCGCCGGCCGTCAGCTGGCTGACCAGATCCGTCAAGGCCGCCAGGCCCCCGGCCGAGGTTCCGATGCCTACCACCCGGGTGATCGTCATGCCCTGGAAGGTTCTCATTCTTGGCGCACCGCGCTGGAGGAGCACGCCATGGGCAAAGGAGAGCCGCTGATCAACTTCAGCCTAGATCTCTGGATCGGTGATGCATCGGCTGGCGAAAGAGGCCAGGATCCAGGGGCCAGCGGCACTGCCACCAGTTTTTATCAGAACCATGCAAAATCGTTGGTGATGTGCAAGTTGCTGTTCAGCGGACGGTCGGTCCTTTGGCTTCGATCCATTAGCGTTTTCTGACTGTCGAAAACGGCGGTGGCATCGATGAACCAACTCGCGATCAGCCGATCTGCCATCCGATCAGCCTGCGGAATTGCGCTGGTCAGCCCTTAGCGTGGCCACCTCGATCCCGCACCCATTCGAGCCGCACCCCCAGGCCGCCGGTCTTACCAATCCCTTTCAGGCCAGGTTGCTGCGGATTGAGGACATCGCCCGCAGTGCCGAGTTGATCAGCACGGTGGTGCCACTGCAGCAGCTCGAAGCCGCCTCCGCTTCCGTGCCGTGGTGGCACTACGGATTCGAGTCGTCGTTCGGTGGCGTTGCGCTGGTGGCTGGCATCCTTCCCCCCTGTCATCTGCAAACGCAGGAGCACGATGGACTCACCGTTGTGCTGGGCTATGGAGGGGAGCAACGGGTCCGCCAGGAGTCCCACGAGTGGTCCTGTCAGGCGGATGACTGCCTGATTCTCAATGGCGCCGCCTATTGCTGCGACACCACAGCGGTCAGCGCCCTGCTGTGTCACCTGCGGCCGGAACGACTCCTGAGGACGGCCATGGTCATGGGAGGGCTCCAGCATTGTCCAGCGGCCTGGAAGGACTTGATGCAGCAGAGTCAGTGCAGGAAGCTCTCCGCCGACAGCGACGGGCCACCGCTTCAGGCCCTGGTTCGCCAGGAGATCAGCCTGGTCAATCAGCTGGTTGATGCCAGTCCGGTGTTGATTGAACGCCTGCAGGTGGATGAACGGATCTACCGGCTGATGGCGGCGATGATGCTGCCGGACTTGCTTCTGGACAGCCCTCTGGATCGGCTCAACCAGAAGGATCGGCAGGGCCGCGATACGTTTGATGAGTTGCTCGACTATATCAAGTTCAACCTTGCCCAGCCGCTCAATCTCACGATGCTGGAGTCGTATAGCCATTACTCCAGGCGCGCTCTGCAATATGCCTTCAAGGAGCGGTTGGGATGTACGGCAACCCAGTGGATCCGCAACCAGCGGTTGGATCAGGCGCGCCGTTGTCTGCAGAATCCTGCGCCTGGTGATTCGGTGGCTCAGATCGCCACCCAGTGCGGCTATCGCTCGCTCAGCCTGTTCAGCGTCGATTTTCAGCAGCGGTTCCATGTCAAGCCCTCGCAGTTGATGCGGGAGGCCCGGGCCACCCGCCCGCCGGAGTCGCGCTGAAGCTCCTGGGCGTCTGCCCTGCCTTGGGAAGGTGGAAGGAGTCGAGGCTTAGAACGGCTTTCGTTTCTCAGGCCCTCAGCTGATGCCGCCCTTCGCGCTTGCCCTGCTACTCCCTCCGCTTTCGGCTGCTGCGCCGGGCGCCGCCTTCGCCTGGTCGCTGGTGCTGGCGGGTGCCGTGGTGATCGCCAGCCTGATTCCCCTCGCTGCCGGCCGCAGCCAGGCCGATTTCAGCCTGGCGGATCTCTCGGCGCCGCGGGCGATGTTCGAGCGGTTGCCGGCCTGGGGGAAGCGGGCCCAGTGGGCCCATCAGAACAGCTTTGAGGCCTTCGGCCTGCATGCGCCGGCCTGCCTGCTCTGCCTGATCCACGCCCCGTCGATACAGGCGGCCGTCCCCTGGATCGCCCTGGCGGCCTGGCTGCATCCGGCTGCGCGCTTGCTCTACATCGGCGCCTACCTCGCCGATCTGCCGCCCCTGCGCAGCCTCTGCTGGATCAGCGGCCTGCTCTGCACCGCGCTGCTGTATCTGGCCGGCCTCCAGGGGGTGCTGGCCGGCTGATCGGGCGGGAGTCCGCCCCATGGGTGATCAGCTCTTGTGATCTTGCAGGCCCTTGAGGGCGGCGAGCAGGGAGGCGGGGCTCTGGGGATCCACCATCAACACCGAGCCGCCTTCGGCCCGGGCCATTTCCTGCCCCATGGCCATCCAATCCTTGGCCAGCAGCAGCCGCAGGCTTTCGGCTGCGGCGGGATGGGTCTCGATCACCCGGGCCAGTTCCATGGCTGCTGCGGCCCGGGCCGCAGCCAACACTTTCTGCTGATTCGCCTGGGCTTCGGCCTCCATCACCAGCGCCGTCTTCTTCGCTTCGGCGTCGAGCACGAGGGCATCGGCGCGGCCCTTGGCGCCGTTGAGCTGGGCTTCTCGCTCCCCCTCGGAGCGCAGGATCGCCGCCCGCTTTTCCCGCTCGGCGGTCATCTGTTTCTCCATCGCCTGCTGCACCCCCTGGGAGGGCACGATGTCGCGCATCTCGACCCGGGTCACCTTGACGCCCCAGGGATCGGTGGCGGTATCGAGTTCCTTGAGCAGCGCCTCGTTCACCTCCTGGCGGGTGGTGAAGGTCTGGTCGAGGTCGAGCTTGCCCATCTCAGCGCGGATCTGGGTCAGCACCAGGTTGACCATGGCCGCCTGGAGGTTGTCGACGCCGTAGTAGGCGCGGGCATGCTCCAGCAGTTGCCAATACACCACCGCATCCACCTCGATCGAGACGTTGTCGCGGGTGATGCACTGCTGCGGCGGGATGTCCAGCACCCGCTCCTTGAGCGATTCGTGGCTCACCACCTTCTCCACCATCGGCATCACGAAGGAGAGGCCCGGCGTGAGCTGGCGGTCGTACTTGCCCAGGCGTTCCACCAGCATCGAGCGGCCGCCGCTGGTGATCTTGACGCTGCTGATGCCGAGGACCGCCAGCAGGGCCATGGCGGGAAGGGAGAGCAAGGCTTCCATCGGGTCGCTGCCGCAGTGGCTCCAACCTAGGCAGGATGAGAGCAGCGACAACCCGCCCTTGGCCTCTCTGATCTGGCTTGCCATTGCCGGCGGCCTGCTGCTGCTGGAGCTGGTCGGCGCCGAATTCGACGGTTGGCTGGTGGGGGCCGTGGTGGCCCTGCTCCTCTCGATCATCACCGCCCTGGTGCCCCTGGCTCCTGCCTTGCAGGGCCTGCTGGCTGCGATTCTGGCCGGAGCTGGATACACCCTGCTGTGGCGGTGGTCGCACCAGCGGCGTAGGCGGGCCCTGCCACAACAGGCGGGGCAGGAGACTGCCGAGGTGATCACTGGCTTTGACCGGCAGGGCCAGGGGCGGGTGCGCTGGAACGGTCAGAGCTGGGCAGCTGAGAGCCTCGAGCCGGAGCGGCTCCTTGAGGCGGGCCAACAGGTGACCGTGATGGGCCGCGAGGGCAATCGGCTGCAGATCCTGCCGCGCTGAACCGGAAGGCTCCTCAGTCGAAGAACAACAGGCTCACCACCTTGCCCATGTCCTCGGCGACCCGGCAGCTGGCCAGCAGGGTTTCGCTGTCGTGGAAGGCGTAGCAGATCAGCTGATCGCAGCGGGTGATGATGTCCTGGTTGCAGAGACTGCTCGCCATCGGCAGGGGCAGCTCATCGTGCTCGGGCTTCTCGACCAAGTGCAGCACCCGATCCAGTTGCTCGCGTGATTCGACGGGCTGGCGATCGAGACTCTGGGGCAGCAGCACCGTGAGGCGGGAAGCATCCACCTCCAGCACGCTGCGGATCACGGCGGCGTTGACACCCTGGGCTCCAGAGGTGATCAGGTTGTGACCCTCCTGGGCCAGGGAGCGGGCTACCACCTCCACCAGGTGCACCGAGACCACAGGCACATGGCGGCTGCCGAGGATGGCGATACGCCGCTTGCTGCGGTCCTGGAGCATGGCCAGCTCCTGGGCCAGCGTGTCGATCCGGTCCATGGCCGGCAGATCAAGGGACCGGGTCACCAGGTGCTAATCGCCGCAGTGGTTGGGGTGAAACTAGCAGCGTTCCGGAGGGTTCCGGGATCCGGCTACAACGCCGCTGGCAATTGCAGTCGCTCGAACAGCTGGCTGAAATCGCAGTGCTCTTCCACGAGGCGCACGGCATAGGTGGCCTTGACGGACTCATGCAACCGCACATGTCCGAATGCTCGCTCGATCACTTCCACGGTGGTGAGGGTGTCATGCTCTACCTTGAGCAGAGGCACCTCCAGTTCCTCGGCACGGTTGATCAGCTGCGGCAGGGGATCTCCGGCCCCGGTCAAGATGAGGCACTGGGTGCTGGCCTCCAGCGCCGCCAGCTGGATGTCGGTGCGGTCTGCCCCTGTCACCACGGCCATATTGCGGCGACGCCGAAAGAATTCCATGGCGGAATTCACGTTCATCGCTCCGATCGAGAGTGTTTCCACCAGCAGGTCGAGGCGATCGCGGCAGCAGAGCACGTCGGCTTCCAGGCGCCGGCCCAGCTCCTCCACGGTGACGCTGCGCAGCAGCGGACTGCGCGGCATCACCCCGTAGACCGGCATGCCCAGACGCTCCAGGGCCGGTTGCACGTCTTCGCGGACCCGCGCCACCGCCTCCAGGGACACGGCGTTCAGCACAACGCCGGCCAAGCGCTCGCCGAGAAGCTCCCTGGCCTGCAGCAGCGGATCGACGCTGCTGCTGTCGGCCCAGAGATGCACAAGCACCACGGAAGCATCAAGCCCTTCCGCAAGCTGGGGCAGGCTCAGGCCATACAGCATCCCTTCGCTCAGGCTGCCGGCGGCTTCCAGAAGGGCCAGGCCGTCTCCGAATCCGATCAGGGTCTGGTGCAGCTGCTCCAGGGCCGGATCACTGGAGAGATCGCCGCGCATCAGCCGGTCGCGGGCATTGTCCGGATCGAGGACAGCCAGCGATGGCAGCAGATGGTCGTCGTCGAGGTGCAGGGTTTGGGCAATGAAGCGGACGTCGGCATCGATCCCCGTGGCTCCCGGTTCGGGGGTGGTGGCCAGGGGCTTGCCGAAGCGGATGACCGCCCCCAGGTGCAGCAGCTGCCTGGCCAGCCCCAGAACCACGGCCGATTTGCCGCTGAAGGGTTCACAGGAGCCGATCAGCAGGGGGGTGGGCATGAAATGGCCTCGCTGACCAGAGGATTGGTGGTCAATTTAGTCATCGTGCTTCAGGCGGTTCCTGACGGAGTGCCCTGCCCGATCAGCAGCCAGCGCCAGAAATTGGCCGGCAGCACCTCACCCTCCCGTTCCATCAGCAACGACAGCAGCTGATGGGTGGGGATGTTGAAGGAGTAGGTGATCGGCTGCCCATCGGGACTGAATTGCTCAGTGAATGTGAGTGTGCAGCGGGCCGGTTCCAGAGGGGCCGGCTCCGCCTGCCAGCGGAGCACGAAGGGATGGGTGCCGCCGCCGCGCAGAGGCCGCTTGCCTTGAAATTGCCCCAGAGCCAGCTGTCGCAGTGCCTCCTCGATCAGTGACTGACGCCCGAGTCCGCCGCAGTAGGGGGCGAACAACGGCAGAAGTGCTGCGTCCAGCAGGGGGGTGGGCATCAGCCTTGAAGGGATCCGATCGTGCTGCGATCCATGCTGGCGCGAAATCCCTGCCCCGCGCCAGACCATGAGTGGCCCGTCTGCCGACCTTCCGCTCCGCAGCCGCCCCACGGTGGCCATCACAGGCGCCAGCGGCGCCCTCGGGAAGGCCCTGCTGAAGGCCTGGCACTGCCGCGGCGCCGAACTGGTGGCCCTGACCCACGGCACCACGATGCTGAAGCTCCAGGACGAGGCCGGCGAGGCGATTCCCTTACGTCAGGTCACCTGGCAGGTGGGGCAGGAGGAGGAACTGAGTCCAGTGCTGGAGAGCGTGGATGTGCTCGTGCTCAATCATGGTGTGAATCTCTACGGTGCCCGTGACAGTGCCGCAGTCGCCACCTCTCTGGAGGTCAATGCCCTGAGCAGCTGGCGTCTGCTGGAGCTGTTTGCCCAGGTTGCCGAGCGGCGCAGCGCGGTTGAACGGCAGGGGCGACACCGCCCCGAGGTGTGGCTCAACACCTCGGAAGCGGAGATCCAGCCGGCCCTCAGCCCTCTCTACGAGATCAGCAAGCGCCTTCTCGGGCAGGTGCTCAGCCTGCGGGCCCTGGATCTGGCCGGCAAGCCAGGCTCAGGTCTGCGGCTCCGCCGCCTGGTTCTCGGGCCGTTCCGCTCGGCCCTCAATCCGATCGGGCTGATGAGCAGCGGCTTTGTCGCCCGGGAGATCCTGCGCCAGGCGGACTGGGATCTGGGGCTGATCATTGTGACGCCCAATCCTCTGACCTATGTCCTGATGCCGTTGACGACCTTGAGCCGCTGGCTGTACTTCAGGTTGTTCAGTGGTCGCTCAGGGGCCCCAGCGTAGCCCTGAACGGCCTGCTTCAGAAGTCGCGGTCGGTGAGGATCTCACAGCCGTCGCTGGTCACCACGATGGTGTGCTCCCACTGGGCTGAGAGGCTCCCGTCGACGGTCACCACCGTCCAGCGGTCGCGCAGGGTGCGGCAATCCTTGCTGCCGGCATTGAGGATCGGCTCCACCGCCAGGGTCATGCCCGCCCGCAGCTTCATGTTGGGCAGATCGCGGGTGCGGTAGTTGAACACCGAGGGCTCCTCGTGCAGGTTGCGCCCGACGCCATGGCCGGTGTAGTCCTCCACCACCGCATAGCCATGCGCTTCGACGTGATCCTGCACGGCACCGGCGATGTCCAGCAGGGTGTTGCCGGCCTTGATGCGCGCCAGCCCCTGCATCAACGATTCCTGCGCAACGCGGGACAGGCGCTCGGCTGCTTCGCTGACTCCCTCACCGACGCAGATGGTGACGCAGCTGTCGCCGTGGTAGCCGTCGAAGTAGGCACCGGTGTCCACCTTGACCAGGTCGCCGGGCTTGATCACCCGCTTGGGGCTGGGGATGCCATGCACCACCTCGTTGTTGATGCTGGCGCAGATGCTGGCTGGAAAGCCGTGGTAGCCCTTGAAGCTGGGCACCGCCCCCATGGCACGGATGCGGGTCTCGGCATGGCGGTCGAGATCGGTGGTGGTCATACCCGGCTCCACCAGCTCGATGATCTCGCGCAGCACCGTGGCCACGATGCGGCTGGCCTTGCGCATGGTCTCCACCTCGCGCGCCGATTTGATCTCAACCCCGCGGCGACTCTTCTGAATCCGAGGCCCGGTCTGGGTGACCCCATTGGTGGTGGCGGCCGTGGTGCTGGCCAGCAGATCGGCGAACAGATTCATCGGGCCATGCACGAGGCGTGGTTGCAAGTTATCAATGGCGGGGATGTCACTGCCGTGGAGTAACGATGGCGGGAAGGAACCCGGCGGCCCCACGCCCCTCCCTGGTGGTGCGTCTGCGCCAGTGGCACGGCAGCCTGGCCCCGGTCGTGCTGGCGCCACTGCTGCTCACGGTGGCCAGTGGGGTGGCCTACCGCGTCCTGCGCGACTGGGCCGGCTGGGATCGGGATCGGGCTCACCTGCTGATGGTGCTGCACGAGGGCGAATGGCTGCGCCAGTGGTTCGGTCCCCATGGTGAAACCGTTTACGTGGTGCTGAATGGCCTGGGGCTGGTCTCGATGCTGCTCAGTGGTTCGGCCATGGCCTTCCAGCGCCTGCGGCGCCAATGGCAGAAGCTGCGTCAGGGCGTTGCTCAGGGCTGATGCCAGGGGGGGAGGCCCGAGGCCGACACGTGAGAAGGTAATCTCCTTGTTTGGCCAGGTGTCGCGGAGCTGGATGGCTCCCGCTACGGCACCCTTTGAATCGCAGGCTCCGGACTGCCATTCAGAGGACTCGCGGTTTCAGGCTGCGAGAGTGCCCCACGGACCTTCCGCCATCCCCCAACCTCCGGACCACCCCCGAACACCGACCAGCCCGTGACTGAGACCGCAGTGACAGAGACCGCAGAGAACCAGGCTGAAGCGACAGCCGACGTGGCGGAAACCAGCGCCGTGGCCACCCCCGCTGCCGCGGCTGGCGCCTCCACCGGCCGGCTCAGCCCCCAGGATCTGATCCGCGCCTTTGAGGCTGAGCAGCTCAAGAGCGATCTCCCCGACATCTATGTGGGCGACACTGTCAAGGTGGGCGTCCGCATCCGCGAGGGCAACAAGGAGCGTGTCCAGCCCTACGAGGGGGTTGTGATCGCGAAGCGCCACGGTGGCCTCAACTCCACGATCACCGTGCGCCGGATCTTCCAGGGCGTCGGTGTGGAGCGGGTCTTTATGCTCCACAGCCCCCAGGTCGCCTCCATCAAGGTGGAGCGCCGCGGTAAGGTTCGTCGTGCGAAGCTGTTCTATCTGCGAGACCGGGTGGGCAAGGCCACCCGTGTGAAGCAGCGCTTCGATCGCTGAGGTTCAGCCCTCGTTTCAACGGGGACATCGCCTTGCGCCGTTAGTTCAGTTGGTAGAACGCAGGTCTCCAAAACCTGATGTCGGGGGTTCAAGTCCTCCACGGCGCGTTCGATGTCCCCCCCCATGCCGTTTCGTCATCCAGAACATGGAGTTGGATCTACAGCCCGGCGATGTGGTGAAGGTGCTTGAGTCAGCTGCCCTCGGCTGGGTTCGTGCTCGTGTGATCCGTGTCAAGTCGGGTGGCCGTGTGGTTGTCCAGAGTGATCAAGGTCGTGAATTCACAGCCCGTGGTAATCAGGTGCGCCTGATTGAGCCGGCCGGTTTCAGGCCCTGACCGAGCCAAGCCTTGATGGTGGTGTAGAGAGGTAGCTTGGTTGAAAGTTGTGAGTCTTCACGGCATTCGCCTTGATTCTTTCTGATCATCACTTTCAAACTTCATCTGCTTCTCGTCTTCAGGATTTCTGCTGCTGAGGTTGTCATCCTTCCTCAGCCATGCCGCCATGGCCGATTCCTCACGGACTCGGTCTTTTGGCGGTTTTGTGGTGCTGGTTGGATGGCCGTGGACCACGCCCGATCTTTCCCTTTCCAGGTCTCCGCACGGGTGCCGCCAGGCCTGATCCGCGGCCGGTTTGGCTGCCGGCCTGCGGCGCTGCAATCGGTTGACGAATGGACGGGTGAACGCCGATACTCATTGGGTCGGAGGGCGGTAACGTCCGCCGCCACGGCCACCGCGTTCAGGTTTGATCTTCGGGTTTCAATCCAAAGGACTTTGATCCAGCGGATCTCTTCGAAGATTGTTGCTGTTGTAGGTTGCCACTGGTCGTGCTTCTGGCCCGGCTGGGACTGTAGTTCAATCGGTTAGAGCACCGCCCTGTCACGGCGGAAGTTGCGGGTTCGAGCCCCGTCAGTCCCGTTTTGATTCATCCGGAGATCGCCGAAGGTGACGGTACGGGTTCGTCTGGCTCCCAGTCCTACCGGCACGCTGCACATCGGCACTGCGCGGACAGCCGTGTTCAACTGGCTCTTCGCCCGGCGCCAAGGTGGCCAGTTTCTGCTGCGCATCGAGGACACTGACAAGGAGCGCAGCCGGCAGGAGTACACCGACAACATCCTGGAGGGCCTGGCCTGGCTGGGTCTGGACTGGGACGGGGAGCCGGTGATTCAGAGCACCCGTCTGGCGGAGCATCGGATGGCGATCGAGCAGTTGCTGGCCAGCGGCCATGCCTATCGCTGCTACGCCACCGAGGCCGAGCTGACGGCGATGCGGGAGCAGCAGGCGGCGGCCAGCAAGGCCCCCCGCTACGACAATCGCCACCGCGATCTCAGCCCCGAACAGGAGGCGGCCTTCATTGCCGAAGGCCGGGAGGCGGTGATCCGCTTCCGCATCGATGACGATGCCACGATCAGCTGGACGGATCTGGTGCGCGGTCCGATGCGCTGGGCCGGCAGTGACCTCGGCGGAGACATGGTGGTCGCCCGCAGGGCCCCGGCCGATCGGATCGGGGACCCGCTCTACAACCTGGTGGTGGTGGTAGACGATGCCGCCATGGCGATCACCCACGTGATCCGCGGCGAAGACCACATCGCCAACACGGCCAAGCAGCTGCTGCTTTACGACGCCCTGGGGTTGCCCCAGCCGGTCTTCGCCCACACGCCGCTGATCCTCAACAAGGAGGGCCGCAAGCTCTCCAAGCGCGATGGTGTCACCTCGATCAGCGACTTCCGCGGCATGGGGTATGACGCTGTCGCCCTCGCCAATTACATGACCCTGCTGGGCTGGTCGCCGCCGGAAGGCATGGGGGAACGGTTCACCCTCAGCGAAGCTGCCGCCGTGTTCGATTTCGAGCGCGTCAACAAAGCTGGCGCCCGCTTTGACTGGGACAAGCTGAACTGGCTGAACGGCCAGATCCTGCATGCCCTGCCTCCCAGCGAACTGAGAGAGCAGCTCCTGCCGCTCTGGGCCGAGCAAGGCTGGATTCCATCTGCCCAGATCGAGGCTGATCCGATCCAGTCGTCAGACCCGATCGAGTCAGATCCAATCAAGCCAGCACAGATTGCAGCGTCACAGAGTCAATCCTGGCAACAGGCGCTTTGCGAGTTGATCGGCCCCTCCCTCACCTTGCTCGCCGATGGTGTGGACCAAGCCAAACCCTTCTTCGAGCGGCCGGAGCTGGATCCAGCTGCGCGCGACCAGATCGGCTCCGCCCCAGCCCAGGCAGCCTTGGCTGCCCTGCTGGAGTCGCTGCGCGGCCATGGTGTCGAGGCCCCGATGGAGGCGGAGCAGGCCCAGCAGCTGCTGGGCGCTGCCTGCAAGGCGGCCGATGTCAAGAAGGGAGTCCTGATGAAAAGTCTGCGGGCTGCCCTCTTGGGCAGCCTCCAGGGCCCAGACCTGCTCAGCACCTGGTTGCTGCTGCACCATGACGGCGAGGATCTTCAGCGCATCGAGCGCTGCCTGTGAGGCCCACGGCCATCCGCTGAGCCCCGATCAGCTAGCTGGCCACCTGATGGAACCTTCTTCACCCCCTGAGCAGGGGTTGCATCGCCTGGCCTCAGGCTGAGGCTTCTGCGGTGGCTTTGCCGGCGTCTGCGTTGCCGCTCCGGGGGTCGCCGGCCTCAGGGCAGTCGGCCTCGGGATCGACGGGACTGATCAGCTGCAGCCGTTGGGCCAGCAGCCGGGCACTGAGTCCCTGCAGCCCGACGGTCATCAGGATCGTGAGGAAGACCAACCCCTGCAGCCGGCCTGCCCCAACCACACCCGCCTCCTCGAGACGAATGGCGAACAGGCTGGCCACGGCTGCGGTGACGATCCCTCGTGGTGCCAGCCAGCTGAGCAGGGTGCGCTGGGGCAGGGTGTACCCCATGCCCCAGGTGGCCAGGCCAATCGCCACCGGACGCACCACCACCATCAGGGCCAGCACGCAGGCCACCCCGCCCCAGCCGAGCGGGCTCAGCTCCGCCCAGCTGACATCGGCCGCCAGCAGCGGAAACAGCATCGTGATCGCCAACTGGGCCAGCTGACGAATCAGCCCGTCGAGTTCCTCCGCATTGGTATCGGGGCGGCGCCCCACCACCACTCCAGCCGCTACAGCAGCCGGCAGGCCCGATTCAGGCAACCAGTGTTCGCAGGAGGAATACATCAGGAACAGCACCCCCAGGGTGAGCTGCAGCCGCAGGCCGGCCCGGGAGCTGGAGGGCAGGCGCCTCAGGGCTTCAGCCAGCAGGGCTCCGCAGATCAGGCCCACCACCAGTCCCACGCCGAGGCGCAGCAGCAGACCGGTGGCCACGGATCGCCAGCCCTGCAGATCGCCCAGCACCAGCTCAAGCAGCAGCAGCGCCAGCACCGCACCGATCGGTTCGAGCACCAGCCCTTCACCCTCCAGCACCTCCCCCAGGGGAGGCATCAGGCCGATCTGCCGCACCAGCGGCGTAACCACCGTGGGCCCGGTGGCCAGAACGATGGCGCTGAACACACTGGCCAGTTGCCAGCTCAGACCAGCCAGCCAATGGGCCGCCAGCAGGCCGCCCACCAGGGCCAGCACCAGACGCACCAGCACGATGCGCACCACGAGCCACTTGAGGGCATCACCGGGCAGACGCAGGTTGATGCCGCCGTCGAAGAGCACCAGGCTCACCAGCAGGCCCACCACGGTCTCGAGGCCGATTCCCAGATCGAGCGGTTCGACCAATCCCAGCCCCGAGCGGCCGATCAGCAGGCCTGCAGAGAGCAGCAACACAACCCCCGGCAGACCGGTGAGCAGGGCGAGGGTCTGGGCCACGGCTCCGGAGAACACCGTGATGCCCCACAGCAAAGTCAGCTTCTCCGGAGTCATGCGGGAAGCCTCCGGTGGAGCTCAGTCATCCACCGATCCGAACTGGGGCTCGACCCGGATGCCGATCACAGCACTCGGGCGCACCACCAGGTATTCACCCTCCAGATCCCTGATCGGCACATTCACAAAGGCTTCCGGTGCGGATGCGGTGAGAACTTCGCCGTACCATTGCTGAAAGGCCTCCAGCGTGGCGAAGTGGATGACTTCGCGTTGGCCGCCGACAAGTAACAGATGAATGTCATAGCGGCGGGCGGTGCGGGCCATGGCGGCGAGTCGCAGCTGCGGTTCGGACCCAGGATGCCGCAAAGGACCGGGAAGGGCTTGCCCTCCTCTGGCAGGCTGGAGTGATCTGCAGGGTCCGACCGGCATGGCGGCATGGCATCGTTGATCGAGAAGGGCCATCCCGCTGCATCGCAGCCGTGCGCGACCGACGAGGTTGTCTCCCCTCCCGGTAGCAAGAGGCCACTTCTGCTGTTGGTGGATGGCCATTCCCTCGCTTTCCGCAGTTTCTATGCCTTCGCCAAGGGAGGTGACGGCGGCCTGGCGACCAAGGCCGGCGTGCCCACCAGCGTGACCTACGGCTTTCTCAAGGCTCTTCTTGACAACGCCCGTGGTCTGTCGCCCCAAGGGGTGGTGATTGCCTTTGACACGGCCGGCCCCACCTTTCGTCATGAGGCGGATGAGGCCTACAAGGCCCACCGGGATGAAGCCCCGGAGCACTTTTTCGAAGACCTGGCCAACCTGCAGGACATCCTCGCGGGCCCGCTCGACCTCCCCATCTGCATGGCCCCGGGGTTCGAGGCCGATGACGTGCTCGGCACCCTGGCCAATCGCGGGGCGGATGCCGGCTGGCGTGTGCGCATCCTTTCGGGCGATCGCGATCTGTTCCAACTGGTGGATGACCAGCGGGATATCGCCGTGCTGTACATGGGCGGCGGTCCTTACGTGAAGAATTCGGGTCCTGTGGAGATCCGCCGCGAGGGTGTGATCGCCAAGCTCGGTGTGCCGCCGGAGGAGGTAGTGGATCTCAAGGCTCTCACCGGCGACAGCTCCGACAACATTCCCGGCGTGAAGGGCGTGGGTCCCAAGACGGCGATCACCCTGCTCCGCGAGAACGGTGATCTCGATGGCGTCTATGCAGCCCTTGAAGCGCTTGAGGGCGCCAAAGCCAGCAAGGGCGCGATCAAGGGGGCTTTGAAGGGCAAGCTCAGCGCCGACAAGGAGAACGCCTATCGCTCCCGCATGTTGGCGGAGATCCTTGTGGACATTCCCTTGCCCAGGGAGCCGCGCCTGCGGCTGGGTCAGGTGAATGGGGAGGCTTTGGCCGGTGCCCTTGAGGAGTTGGAGCTGTTCAGCCTGATGCGCCAGGCCCCCAGCTTCAGCCTCGTTTTCTCGGCCGATGCACCGAACCCTGCTTCGGTGGCGGTGGAAGCCACGGCCGCGACAACGGCCTCCGGGGCAATGGCTGCCGTTGCAGCGGTCACCCCCGCGGCCGAGGTCAGTTCATCCCCGGCCGCGACCACTGGGGCTGGGGTGACTTCGGGTGCTGGGGAGGAAACATCCGCCCCGCCAGCTCTCAAGCCCGAGCTGATTCACAGCAACGAGCAGCTGGAGAGGCTGATCGTCCGGCTGATGGCTGCCACGGATTCTTCGGCCCCCATCGCCCTTGATACCGAAACCACCAGCCTCAATCCCTTCCAGGCTGAACTGGTGGGGATCGGGTTCTGCTGGGGGAATGGCCTGGAGGATGTCGCTTACATCCCGATCGGCCACGAGCCTCCGGATCCTGCGGCGCTGCAGGAGGCTTCACCGCTCCCCATGACCCAGCTGCCACTGGATCAGGTGCTCAGGGCGCTGGCTCCCTGGCTTGCCAGTGCCCAGCATCCCAAGACCCTGCAGAACGCCAAATACGACCGGCTGGTGTTGCTGCGGCACGGCCTGCCTCTGGCCGGGGTGGTGATGGACACGCTCCTGGCGGATTATCTCCGCGATGCCAATGCCAAACACGGTCTCGAGGCCCTGGCCCAGCGCAACTTCGGCTTCAACCCAATCGGATTTTCGGCGCTGGTGCCGAAAGGTGCCACTTTCGCCGCGGTGCCGATCGAGGCAGCTGCCTCCTACTGCGGCATGGATGTGCACTTGACCTGGAGGCTCACCGGGCTGCTGAAGCAGCAGCTGAGCGAGCTCGGGGAGGCTCTGCCCACGCTGTTGGAACAGGTGGAGCTCCCGCTCGAACCTGTGCTGGCGCTGATGGAAGCCACAGGCATCCGCATTGACAGCACCTATCTGAGCAGCCTGAGTCAGGAGCTCGCCGACGCTCTGGCCAGCCTGGAGCAGCGAGCGAAGCAAGCCGCAGGCGTTGAGTTCAACCTCGCGTCACCCAAACAGCTGGGTGAGCTGCTGTTCGACACCCTGGGTCTTGACCGCAAGAAATCGCGGAGGACCAAAACCGGCTGGAGCACCGACGCAGCCGTTCTGGAAAAGCTGGAAGATGCCCATCCGGTCGTACCGCTTGTGCTGGAGCACCGCACCCTCAGCAAGCTCAAGAGCACCTACGTGGATGCGCTCCCGGCCCTGGTTGAGCCTGAAACCGGTCGGGTACATACGGATTTCAACCAGGCCGTGACCGCCACCGGGCGGCTCTCGAGCAGCAATCCCAACCTGCAGAACATCCCGATCCGCACCGAGTTCAGTCGCCGGATTCGCAAGGCGTTTCTGCCCCAGGAGGGCTGGCAGCTGATCAGCGCCGATTACTCCCAGATCGAGCTGCGCATCCTCACCCACCTCTCGGGCGAGGAGGTGCTGCTGCAGGCCTACCGCAGTGGCGACGATGTGCATGCCCTCACCGCCAGGTTGCTGCTCGAGAAGGAGGAGGTCACTCCTGAAGAGCGCCGCCTCGGCAAGACGATCAACTTCGGGGTGATCTACGGCATGGGTGCCCAGCGCTTCGCGCGCGAGACCGGCGTCAGCCAGGCCGTCGCCAAGGAGTTCCTGAGCAAGTACAAGCAGCGCTACCCGAAGGTGTTCGCCTTCCTGGAGTTGCAGGAACGGCTGGCTCTCTCCCGTGGCTATGTGGAAACGATCCTGGGCCGCCGACGGCCCTTCGCCTTTGATCCCCATGGGCTGGGGCGCTTGCTCGGCAAGGATCCGCTTTCGATCGACCTCGCGGTGGCCCATCGTGGCGGTCTGGAAGCCCAGCAGTTGCGGGCGGCTGCCAACGCACCGATTCAGGGCTCTTCGGCAGACATCATCAAGCTGGCGATGATTCAGTTGCAGAGAGAGCTGCAGAGCCGCTCCCTGGCGGCTCGGCTTCTGCTGCAGGTTCACGATGAACTGGTGCTCGAAAGTGCCCCGGAGGCGGTGGAGGAGGTGCTGGCACTGACCCGTCGCACAATGGAAGGGGCCGTGAGGCTCTCGGTTCCGCTGAGGGTGGAGACCGGTGTGGGACCCAACTGGATGGAGGCGAAGTAGGGCCAATGCCCGTGCTTCGCTCGCATGTCTGGGTTGACGTGAGCGTTGCTCAGGGTGCCGCTGGTTTTGGTGCTGAGGTTTTGGGGGGCGCCGCTTTCGGTGCTGCTGGCTGCGGTGTGGAGGTTTTCGGGGCAGCAGTCTTCGGCACCGCAGGCTTCGGGGTCGTCGTCTTCGGTGCTGCTGACCTGGGGGCCGCATTGTCCGTCCCGGCTGACTGGCCAGCCGGGGGCGGGGTGGCTGGGGTTGAGGCCGGGGTGACGTTGGCGCAGAGGTTGGCCATCATTTCGTCCTCACCGCCCAGGGTGGTGGATTCGCCGCGGGAGAAGGGCAGCCGCCAGGTCTCCCAGGGGCTCTCACCCACCCGGCGGGTAAGTTTGAGGGTGTCACAATGAACGGCCACGCTGCCGGTCACAGGCGGGTCGCCGCACGAAACGCCCGTAGTGCGCACATTGCCCTCGGCCAGCCGCCAGCCGGCCCAGTCGTAGCGGCAGGCGCCAAAGACACGCCAGCGGGGTGCCTTGAGACTGCGGATTTTCTCCAGCAATGCCTTTTCGCGGGCTCCAGGTGCCTCGCCGTTGTCTGAGGCGGGGGCTGGTTCAGTGGCGGCGGGAGCCGGCGCAGCGGCACCACCACCCGGTTGGGCCTCCACCGCTGCAACGCCTCCCGGCTGCAGAGCCAGTTCCAGGGGCAGCAGCAGCGCCAGCAGCGGAACAGCCCCCAGACGCCAGGCCTGAAGGCGGGGTGGTGCGGGATCAGCTCCGGAGGGAGTGGCTGTGTGTGGGGTCGTCGTCGCCATGGGCCTCAGGCCTGCATTGCCTTGGTCTCAAGCCTGAAGCATGGCGGCCCTGCTTGCCAACCGGAACGGATCAGGCCGGTTGCAGGGCCTCGTACGCCGTGCAGAACGCTTCACCGAGCGCCTCACGCAGGATCCTGTCCTGCCGGAAGGCATCACGGGCTTCGGCCAGGCTGGATGGCAGGCGTGCCGCCTGATCGGCGGACGGTGGGGTGGCATCGGTGTCGGCATCGCTGCGCGGGCCGGGATCGAGCTGGCGCGCGATGCCATCCAGGCCGGCGGCCAGCGCCCCGGCCTGCAGCAGATATGGATTGGCGGCACCATCGGGCAGGCGCAGCTCCAGCCGTTGATCGTCTGGAATCCGCACCATGTGGGTGCGGTTGTTGCCGCCGTAGCTGATCCAGCCCGGCGACCAGTTGGAGCCGGAGGCGGTGTTGGTGCGGGCCAGCCGCCGATAGCTGGCAGAGATGGGATTGGTGAGGGCGCAGAGGGCGGGCGCATGGGCCAGCAACCCGCCCAGAAAGTGATACGCCAGCTTCGACAGGCCCAGGGGCCCCGCACCATCGTGGAACAGGTTGCGACCCTGATCGTCCCAGAGGGAGCAATGGAGATGGGCACCGTTGCCGGTGAGCTCGGCGACCGGCTTGGGGGCGAAGCTCACCCAGCGGCCGTAGCGCTCCGCCACCGCCTGGGCCATCACTCGGAAGAAGGCGTGGCGGTCCGCCGTGATCAGGGCATCGGCGAAGGTCCAGTTGATCTCGAACTGACCGTTGGCATCTTCGTGGTCGGCCTGGTACGGGCCCCAGCCCAGGGTTTCCATGCCATCGAGCAGTTCACTGATCAGCGGATAGTTGCGCATCAGGGCAAGTTGGTCGTAGCAGGGTTTGCTCTGCTGATCGTGGCGATCGGCGATCACTCCCCGTTCCGGGTCGAGCAGGAAGAACTCAGGTTCCACGCCGGTGCGGAAATGCAGACCCTGGGCCGCCGCCCGTTCCAGCTGGCGCTGCAGCACCCGCCGTGGCGATTGCTCCAGCGGGATTCCCTCCACCACCAGATCGGTGGCGACCCAGGCCACAGTCGGCTGCCAGGGCAGCACCATCAAGCTGGCGGGATCCGGGATGGCCAGCACATCCGGATCGGCCGGGCTCATGTGCAGCCAGGCAGCAAAGCCCGCGAAGCCGGCACCGCTGTCGGCCATCGCCGCCGCCGCCGTGGCCGGCACCAGCTTGGCCCGTTGCACCCCGAACAGATCGCAGAAGGAGAACAGGACATGACGCAGGTTGTGGTCGGCGGCGTAGCGAGCCAGGTCGGTCATGCGGGGGCTCAACGGTGAAGAGGTGGGTCGAAGTCGGGGTGAGTGGAGAAATGCGAACGGGGATCAGTCGTTCGTCAGCGCGTCGGCGAGCAGCGTGTCCAGTGCCGCTCGGATCACGGCCTGCACCTCCGGAGCATCGCGCGGGTTTCCGGCCCGGTGGCCCAGCACCGACTCGATCCGGCGGAACTGCGCCCCGGGGATCAGGCGGGCCTCGGCGGCACAGTCGTCCGGCGTGAAATAGAGGTCGTGACTGCCGGCCATCACCAGGGTGTCGGCCGTGATCCGGCCCAGGGCTGCCGCGAGATCATCGCCGCAACCTGCCGCGGCGGCCACGTCGTTGGCCAGCCACACATCCAGCATGGTGAGCAGGTCGTGGGGATCGTGGCGCCGGTAGGCCGGCAACCAGGCCTGCTCCACGTACTCCTCCACGCTGGCGTAGCCCTGCCGCCGGTAGGGCTCCGCCCGGTAGAAGGGCTGGCTGGCGGCCCAGCTGGCATAGATCAGTGCAAAGGTGCGCAGCCCCGCCTCTGGAACCCCCTCAAAGCCCGTGCCGTTCCAGCAGGGATCAGCGGTGAGAGCCTGGCGCAGGCTGAGCAGGAAGAGACGATTGTGGGGGGTGGTGCGGGCTGTGCCACAGAGACAGCAGAGGCGCTGAGCCCGCTGCGGTTCCAGCACTCCCCAGTGATAGGCCTGCTGGGCCCCCATCGACCAGCCGTAGACCAGGGCCGGTCGCTCCACCTTGAACACCTCTTCCAGCAACCGCACCTGGGCCCGCAGGTTGTCGCGGTGATCCAGCAACCAGCCGTTCTCCGGCAAGCCGAGGTCGCTGTTGCTGGGACTGCTCGACACGCCGTTGCCGAACTGGTTCACCAGCACGATGCACCAGTGCTCGGGGTCGAGGATCGGTCCCACCACCCAGTCGATGTCGTCTGGCCGGGCTCCGTAGGAACTGGGATAGAGCACCAGATTGGAGCGATCAGCGGCCAGGGTTCCGTAGACCCGGTAGCGCAGCTGGGCCTGGGGAAGGATGCGGCCGCAGGCCAGCGAAACATCACCGAGCTCGAAGGTTTGATCGAGGTTGCTGCCCGGGTCGCCGCTGCTCACAGGGCCAGAGCCGCCAGGTTGCCCAGGAAGCCGCGATGCACCGCCAGATAACCCGGGGAGCAATGGACCAGTTGGGGGGCCAGCTGGTCGTGGGCCTGGGGCAGGGCGTGGAAAGGAAGGGAAGGGTAGAGATGGTGTTCCGTATGGAACGGCATGTTCCACATCAGCCAGCGCAGCGGCGCCAGGGTGAGGGTGGTGCGGGTATTGCGCAACCCATCGGCGCTGGTGCTGCAGCCCCCGTGTTCGGCGAGGAGCACAAACCGCAGCAGCGGCTGGCCCACCGCCAGAGGCAGGAGCCAGTCGAACAGCAGCAGCGGCCTACCCAGCGGAATCGAGACCAACAGAACAGCGGCGTAGACCGCAAATTGGAGGCGCACCGAACGGGCGACCGCGGCGGTGGCCTCCGGGGGGATGTAGGGGGCGCCTGCGAAGTCGCCCCGGAGCGCGCGCCAATGGCCCTGAATCTTGCCGAGCCACCAGGGCAGTCCGCTCAGCTCCAGCAGGTAGGCCGGCAGGGTGCTCGGTGGTGCGTCCTCCAGCTCCGGATCCAGCCCGATCTGGTGGGTGAAGCGGTGGTGCCACTGGTGATAGCGGCGGTAGAAATCAGCGTTGTAGAAGCTCAGAACGCCCATCCACCAGGCCACCGTATCGTTGATCGAACGGCTGGCGAAGGCGGTGCGATGGCCGCATTCATGCATGGCGCAGAAGCCGAAGGCCAGGGCCCAGCCCAGCAGCAGCACCCCTACCAGCTTCACCACCAGAAGCAGCGGTGGCGAAGCAGCGGGGATCAGGGCGGTTGGTGTGATCCACAGCGCCGCGCCCAGCCCCAGCAGGGTGAGATGGCCGATCAGCTGAGCCCAGCCCTCGTCATTGCGGCGGCGATTGAAGACGGCGAGCTGCTCACTGCTCAGCAGCAACGGCTGATCGCCAGGCTCGGCGGCCATCTCACCAGCGGGGGGGTCGGGGGGCAGGGCCGATGGAGCCATCCCCGGCGTGCTGCCAAGGGTCGGAGATTCGCTCGGGAACGGTTGGCCGGCGCGGGTGGGCACGCTCGAACAGGCAGGCTGAGCCCATCATCGTGTCGACAGGAGAACGGCTGGCGGGTTCAGACTGAACCTCCCATCCTTCTGTGCATGGCCGACAGCCTCTCTCAACGCCTGGATCGGGCCTTGGCCCGGGCTGGAACGACGGCAGTGCTGCCCCTGTTGATTCTGGCGATTCCCTGGACCCAGGAACTGATCGATCAGATCTTCTTCGGCGGAACCTGGAATCTGCCGATGGTGCGCGGTGGATCATTTCTCGGGGTGCTCACCGCCCCCTTCAGCCACAGCGGTTTCGCTCACCTGATCAGCAACTCCGTGTGGTTCCTGCCGCTGTCCTGGCTGGTGCTGGCCAAAAGTCATCGTGATTATCTCGCGGTATGGATCGGCGTCTACCTCACCGCCATCCCGGTGTGGCTGTTCTGGCCGATCGGCAGCCACGGATTGTCTGGAGTTGTGTATGGCTTGCTCGGTTATCTTCTCCTGATTGGTGTGCTGGAGCGGCGCCCGCTCTCGATCCTGATCACGTTGGTTGCCTTGGTGGGCTACGGGGGCCTGATCCCGACCCTCCTGCCCTTTCTGACCCCGCCTGGAGTCAGCTGGATCGGTCACGCCTCGGGATTTGCCGGAGGCGTGCTGGCTGCCCTGGCGGTGCACCGGGATTGAGGCGAGCGCCGGTCGTGCGGTGGCTCGTGCTGGGATCGCGATCCCGGATCCGGTGGCGATCTGCTGACAACGCGATCCGAAAACGGCGGGATTCCCCGACGATGGATGTCACAAATCTGAACGAAGCCGATGGAGTCCCTGGGTAAAGCCGTAGCCAATCTCTCCAACCTCACGATTCGACAGCTTCGTCAACTCGCCAGCAGCCTGGGGTTGCCCCGCTACAGCCTTGCCACCAAAGAGGGCTTGGTTCAGGCGATTGGTAAGCGAACCCAGATTCCCTACGGCGAAAGCAGTCCAGAGGCTGGGTCTGCCGCCCCGATGCCTGTCTCCATCTCTGAACCCACCGATGGCGTCAGTCCTGAACCGGTGGTTCCGGTGTCTGTGGAGGCGATGCAGACGCAGGTGGTGTTCTTGCCACGCGATCCCTCCTGGGCCTATTGCTTCTGGACCATCTCCCAGGAGGATCGCGAACGGATGGCCGCCTCAGGCGCCACCAGTCTCTGCCTGCGCGTGGCTGATGTGACAGGTCTCTCCGGCGGCACCGCCCATCCCCATGCCCTTCAGGAAGTGGTGGTCGAGTCCAGGAGCAGCGAGTGGTTCCTGCCGGTGCCGATGCCGGATCGTGATTACCGCGTCGAGCTTGGCGCCCGTCTCTCCGCTGGTGGCTGGCTCTCGTTGGCCTTCTCCTCAGTGGCACGGATGCCTGCCGCGGAACCCAGCATGGAGGTGGCCGATGCTTTTGTCCCCTTCGAGCTCGGGGTTCTGCCCATGGCCGATGCGAGTGTTGAGCCGACCATGCCGGCAGCACCAACGGGCCAGCATGAGCGGTTCTATCAGCAGTCCATGCGCCAGGTGCGTCGTGTGGGATCGGAAATCTTTCAGGACAGCACCGATGATCTCCATGGGGCTGGTCGCGCTGGCCTAACCGATTCCGGTGCCGGACCCTGGGCTAGCGGCCGGCAGGCCTCTGGCGTGGGTGGGGTGATGGCGCGTCAGCGCAGCTTCTGGCTGGTGGCTGACGCCGAACTGATCGTCTATGGCGCCACCGACCCGGCCGCGACGCTCAGCATTGGAGGCGAAACGGTGCCCCTCTCGGCAGATGGCACCTTCCGCCTCCAGGTTCCCTTCCGCGATGGCCAGCAGCTGTACGCGATCGAAGCCGTGGCAGCCGATGGCGAGCAGCGCCGCCACATCACCCTGCAGTTCGAGCGCAACACCCCCGAGGAGCACACCAATCCCAAGGACATGGCTGCTATGGAGTGGTTCTGATTCCGCAGCGTTGCCGCTGATGACAGGATGGATCCACCGCTTCAGCCGGTGACTCCGACCAACAACCCCAGGGCCCTCCATCCGGTCCTGGGGGTTTTTTGCATCCGTTGCACTCCGGTATGGAGAGGGACCTTCCGCCTGGCCCCTCACCGGTTGGCCAGACCTGCGAATGGGGAGCTCCGAGGGGCCAGCGGTCAAGGGGTGGGGCCTTTCCCCCAAGTCGCCTACGGATCGGCCATCAATGGCTGCGTCTCACGCGGAAACCTGTGGAAAAACCCCGGAAAATGGGGGAAAACTGCCCAGAACAGGGGAAAACCCCGATTTCACAGCCTTCGTGATCCTTGACGATCGACACCACTCGGTAGCGAAACGAACCTTGCCGGTCGACGACCTCGGTCACGATGAATCTGCGGAAGATGCCCCTAGGGTTCCGATCCCTTTTCAGGGATGACTGGTCCGAGAGGGGTTCACCGCTGGTGCTGTTGTCCCCTGGGAGAACGCCACCGGCGGCGGCACGGAGGGAGAAAAGCCCGGGAGACCGCAACGCCCAATCACTCCCGTGCCATGACTGATTCCAGTGGCGCCAGCGCTGCCTTTGACCGGCGCTCCGGCGGCAATCCATCTTTGGGCATGCAAGGGCGCCAGGCTCTAGAGAAGGAAGCGGCCCTGCCGCTGACGGGCTGGCAGATGGAAGTGGATCAGGCCCACGCCTGGGGTCTTGAGGCGGCCGAGAGCATCGTCGATCGGCGCATCTCCACCTTCTCGCGCGGTGAGCTGCCCCATTTTGCGGGCATCAATACCTTCATGAAGGCTCCTTACCTGGAGGACGTCCACCGGGTAGGTGAGTTCGATGTGGCGATCGTGGGAGTGCCGCACGACTCGGGCACCACCTACCGCCCCGGAACCCGCTTCGGTCCGCAGGGCATCCGCCGCATTTCGGCCCTCTACACCCCCTACAACTACGAAATGGGGGTGGATCTGCGCGAGTCGATCAAGCTCTGCGACGTGGGTGACATCTTCACCATTCCCGCCAACAACGAGAAAAGCTTCGATCAGATCTCCAAGGGCGTTGCCCACGTCTTTGCCAGTGGCGCCTTCCCGATCATCCTCGGTGGCGATCATTCAATCGGCTTCCCGACCGTGCGTGGTGTCTGCCGCCATCTGGGCGACAAGAAAGTGGGCATCATCCATTTCGATCGCCATGTCGATACGCAGGAGATCGATCTGGATGAGCGGATGCATACCTGCCCCTGGTTTCATGCCACCAACATGGCCAATGCCCCGGCCAAGAACCTGGTGCAGCTCGGTATCGGTGGCTGGCAGGTGCCTCGGGAAGGCGTGAAGGTCTGCCGTGAGCGCGGCACCAATGTGCTCACCGTCACCGACATCACCGAGATGGGGCTCGAGGCGGCGGCCAAGTTTGCGATCGAGCGGGCCACTGACGGCACGGACTGTGTCTACATCTCCTTCGACATTGATTGCATCGATGCCGGCTTCGTGCCCGGCACAGGCTGGCCGGAGCCCGGTGGCTTGCTGCCTCGCGAGGCCCTGAAACTGCTCGAACTGATCGTGCGCAATGTGCCGGTCTGCGGCCTTGAAATCGTTGAAGTCTCCCCTCCCTATGACATCAGCGACATGACCTCCCTGATGGCCACCCGGGTGATCTGCGACACCATGGCTCACCTGGTGGTGAGTGGTCAGTTGCCACGCCGCGAGAAGCCAACCTGGATCTCCCCGGACTGCAACATGCATGTGGATCAGGCCTGGAGGTGAGCCATGCATGAAGTCGATATGACCAAGTGCCTGTTGCTCTCGCTGCAGGAGTGGAAGCTTCAGCACGCTCCCCGCGTTCCTGTGGTTGAGGTGGTGCATCTTCAGGTGGGTGATTTCACCTGCGTCGAGCCGGATGCCCTGAGGTTCACCTATGCCGCGGTGGTGCAGACGACGTGGTTGGCGGGCTCAGAGTTACGGATCGAGCGCATTCCCCTGCAGGCACGCTGTGTGGTCTGCCAGGCCACCTACAGCCCGAATCCGCAGCAGGCCTACCAGTCCCCCTGCTGCAACCACCCGATGGAGGAGATCCTCAGTGGTCGGGAACTGAAGATCCGCTCCATCGATTACGGCTTCCCTGATGCGGCTGATCCAGCCCAATCAGCTCCTGACGGCACGGCCAGCCCAAGCCTGCGGTCAAGCCCTCGGCAACAGGCCGAAGCGATCGTGCCGGAGCCCTGCCCTGTGGCCTGAAGCCTCAGTCCGAGCCCGCCGTCTGCAGAAATCCTCCGCTCCAGCCTTTTGTCGCTCGGCTCGGAGCACTCTCCCCGGTGAGCACTCCCCGGTGAACCTGAACTCCCGGTTTCCAGGGCGACCACTGATCGATCCCGTTCTTCATTCTTGCTGACCCCCATGCACATGCCCCTTGAGGACAGCCTTGGACTCAACCTGTTGGCTGCCAATCAGCACCAGGCGGAGCACAACCGCGCCCATTTTGACGCCTGGAATCTGCTGTGCCTCAACGTGATGAGCAGCCCCGGTGCCGGCAAGACCGCCTTGCTGGAGCGCAGCCTCGCCGATCTGGCCAGCCGCTGGCAGATGGCCGTGCTGGAGGGTGACATGACCACCCAGCTCGACGCTGAGCGACTGGAGGCGGTGGGTGTGCCTGTGGTGCCGATCACCACCGGCCGCGCCTGCCATCTGGATGCGGCGATGGTGAGTGGAGGTTTAACGCTGCTGCGTCAGCGCCTTGACCCGGCTGATCTGGATCTGCTCTGGGTGGAGAACGTGGGCAATCTGGTCTGCCCGGCTGAATTCGAGGTGGGCGAGCACCGCAAGGTGGCCCTGCTCAGTGTCACCGAAGGCGATGACAAACCGCTCAAGTATCCGGTGATGTTCCGCGAAGCGGATTGTGTGTTGATCACCAAGGTGGATCTGTTGCCCTATCTGCCTGTGGACGTGGAGCGGATCGAAGCCCATATCCATCAGGTCAATCCCCGCGCGGACGTCTTCCAGCTCTCGGCCATCAGTGGCATCGGCTTCGCTGCCTGGCACGACTGGCTGCAACGGCAACGCGATGCCACAACCTCATCCACAACCCTCTCTCCCAGGGTGCGGTCCGATCAGGCCAGTGCCGCCGCACTCGTGGGGGCTTGATGGTGTCGTCATTGACCCAGCCCCAGGCCACCCCTGGCTCGCTTCCCAGCGATCCTGCCGCCCTGCGGGACCACCTGCAGCGGCGTGGGGTTCGCTACGCCCTGGCGAGCTTCGTGGATCTGCACGGGATCGGCAAGGCCAAGGCGGTGCCGATCGACCATCTCCCCGACATGCTGGCGGGATCGGAGCTGTTCACCGGAGCCGCCCTGGATGGTGTGCCTCAGGACGTCAGCGACGATGAAGTGGCTGCCATTCCTGATCCTGCCAGCACCACGGTGTTGCCCTGGCGGCCTGATGTGGCCTGGCTGGCCAGTGATCTGCATCTGCATGGCCAACCCTTCGAGGCCTGCAGCCGTTCGATCCTGGGCCGCGTGCGTCAGCAGGCTGCGGCGATGGGGTTTCGCTTTCAGCTGGGCATTGAAACGGAGTTCTTTGTGCTGCGCCGCAGTGCGGACGGCACCCTGGAACCTGCCAGCCACCGAGACACCCTCGATAAACCCTGCTACGACCTGATCGGCCTGCTCGACAACCTCGACTGGCTCGATGAGCTGGTGCAGGCCATGAACAGCCTCGGCTGGGGCGTGTACTCCTTCGATCACGAAGATGGCAATGGCCAGTTCGAGGTGGATTTCGCCTATGCCGATGTGCTCACCATGGCGGATCGGCTGATCTTCTTTCGCCTGATGGCCAAGGAGATCGCCCAGCGCCATGGCCTGATCGCCAGCTTCATGCCGAAGCCGTTCGCGAACCGAACCGGTAGCGGCGCCCACTACAATATGTCGCTGGCGGATCTGAACAGCGGCAGCAATCTGTTCGCGCCGGAGGCTGGTGAGGATGGTGGCATCAGCCAGCTGGCCCGTCAGTTCATCGCCGGCGTACTGCGCCATGCGCCTGCGATCTGTGCGGTGATCGCCCCCACTGTGAACAGCTACAAGCGGTTGGTGATGCAGGGGAGCATGTCGGGCTTCACCTGGGCGCCGGTGTTCATCAGCTATGGCAACAACAATCGCACCAATATGCTGCGGATTCCATCGGCGGGATCGCGGCTGGAATGCCGCGCTGCAGATATCTCCTGCAATCCCTATCTGGGATCGGCACTGATGCTGGCGGCAGGGCTGGAGGGAATCCGAAAGCAGCTCGATCCTGGCCCACCCAACCTCGACAACGCCTACACCCTCAGCCCAGAAGAACGGCAGCGTCGAGGCCTGACCCTGCTGCCAAGGACCTTGGAGGAAGCGATTGATTCTTTTGCAGCCGATCCATTATGCCGCTCTGTATTCGGTGATGCCATGTTCGACGCCTTTGTGACCTACAAACGTCAGGAATGGGCCGATTATCACGGTTCCATTTCCGAGTGGGAACGGCAGCGCTATCTCGAGTTCTTCTGAGCACTCCTCCACGTTTCCATCACACCGGCTGAACCCAATGACTTGTGACATCACCGTCCCTGTCAATCTCCAGACGATCGAGCCGGCCAGCTCCTGACGTCACCCCACTCCTGGTCACCTGTTCCCTGATTATTTGATCCCCCATGCGTCTTCGTTTCCCACTTCGCCCCCACAGCTCTGCTGGTCGCGGTGCCCGCAGGGGGCGCCTCCTTAGTCTGTCCTTGATCCTGATGGCTGCGCTTGGCAGCGGCCTGCTGGCGGCTTGCCAGAAGCCCACCGGTACCGAGGTGCCTGTTCGGATCGGCTTCAGCGCTTGGCCGGGTTGGATTCCCTGGCAGGTGACGGATGAGAAGGGGTTGTTCACCGCCGCCGGTGTGCCCGTGACGCTGCAGTGGTTCGACGGGTATCTCGACTCGATCAACGCGCTGAATGCCGGCCAGCTCGATTGCAACAGCCAGACGCTCGGTGACACGATCAGTTCGATCGCTGGTGGCGCCGATCTGCAGGTGGTGCTCACCAACGACAACTCAACGGGCAACGATCAGATCATCGTGGCTCCAGGCATCACCAGCGTGGCCGATCTCAAGGGCAGGAAGGTAGCCGCGGAGGAGGGCACCGTCGATCACTATCTGCTGCTTCTCGGCCTCAAGAAGGCGGGCCTTTCCTCCAGCGACATCACCTTTGTTCCTCTGGAAACCGGTGCCGCCGCCGCAGCCTTTGTCGCCGGCCAGGTGGACGCGGTCGGTGTCTTTGCTCCTTTCACGACCCAGGCCCTCAAGCGTGAGGGCAGCACCACCCTGTTCTCCTCCAAGGACTTCCCTGGCGCCATCAGCGACCATCTGGTCTGCCGCACGGAGTTCGTGGCAAAAAATCCTGAGAAGGTCCAGAAAATCGTCGATGCCTGGTTTGCCACGCTTGCCACGATGAAGGCGGAACCCGGACCCACGCTGGCGATTCTGGCCAAGCGTGCCGGTGTGAGCGAAGAGGAGTACAAGGCCTACGACGCCGGAACCACGATTCTCACCCTGGAGCAGAACCGGGAGGCCTTCAAGCCCGGCAACACGATGGCCTCTCTTCCCTTCGCGGCAGACCAGATCAGCCTCTTCCTCCAGGAGGTGGGCTTGGCCAAGACGCCTCCCAAGCTCGACGGACTGCTCGACTCCAGGTTTGTCGACGCCACTCCCTGACGTCCTCTCCCCCAACCGCCGCTGACGCGATGAGCACCCCACTGCGCCGCATCCAACGGGCCCTTGATCAACCCTGGCTTCTCGGAGTCTCCGGTCTCCTGGTGGTTCTGCTGGCTTGGTATCTGATCGCTTCCAGCGGCGTGGTGGATCCCTTGTTTCTGCCAAGCCCTGCTGCGGTGTGGGCGGCCGGTTCCGCTCAGGCTCGCGAGGGCATCCTGTTCAACGATGCCATGGCCAGTATTGGGCGGGTGATCGGCGGATTTGCACTTTCGGCAATCGTGGCCCTGCCCCTGGGGATCGCCATGGGCAGCAGCCGGGTGATCTGCCAGTTGCTGGAGCCATTGCTGGGACTGATCCGATACATGCCGGCGCCGGCCTTCATTCCGTTGCTGATTATCTACTTCGGCCTGGGTGAGTTACCCAAAATCCTGTTGATCTTTATTGGCACCCTGTTCTTCAATACCCTGATGATCATGGATGCTGTGAAGTTCGTTCCAATCGAGCTAATTGAAACGGCGCGCACCCTGGGGGGAAGATCCAGTCAGATCCTTCTGAAGGTGGTGACGCCCTGCATTGCACCTCAGGTTCTCGATTCTTATCGCATCAATATGGCGGCAGCCTGGAACCTCGTGATCGTGGCCGAATTGGTTGCGGCGAACGAAGGCCTTGGAAAACGCATTAGCCTGGCCCAGCGCTTTCTGCGAACGGATGAGATCTTCGTTGGTCTCATTGTCATCGGCCTGATCGGTCTTGCAATCGATCTCGGCTTTCGCTTTGTCATGAAACGCTCCTGTGCCTGGGCGAACTGAACCTTTCGCTGCATCGTCTCTTTCCCCATGCATCTCTCGGTCTGCGGCGTCAGCAAGTGGTTCGGTCACGGATCAGCCGCCAAGCTTGTGCTGGACAACATCTCTTTTGATCTTCATTCCGGTGAATTCGTGGCCCTGGTGGGCAGCTCAGGCTCAGGAAAATCCACCATGATGCGGCTGGTGGCAGGTCTCGAGCCTGCCAGCACCGGCAGGATTCTTGTGGATGGGCAGCCGGTGCGGGGGCCCGGTCACGACCGCGGCATGGTGTTCCAGAAGTACAGCCTCTATCCCTGGATGAGTGCCGCTGCCAATGTGGCTTTCGGCATGCGGTTACAGGGGCTGCCGGCCTCGGAAGTCAAGGAGCGCACCGCATATTTTCTGGAGGTGGTGGGACTGGCCGATGCGGCCCGCAGGCTGCCGCGCGAACTTTCGGGGGGCATGCAGCAGCGTGTTGCTATTGCCAGGGCCCTGGCGGCAGACCCCAAGGTGCTCTTGCTGGATGAACCGTTCGGTGCCCTGGACCTGCAGATTCGTGAGTCGATGCAGGAGTTCCTGCACGATCTCTGGCGGCGCACCGGCCTGACGGCTCTCCTGATCACTCACGATCTGGAAGAGGCCCTGCTGCTGGCCCAGCGGGTTCACATCATGGCGCCCCGACCCGGACGGCTTGTTCAGACGGTGGAGGCTGATCTGGACCGCAGGGATCTCGCCCATCTGCGCGTCACGCCGCGCTTCCTGGAGCTGCGCGAAGAGCTGGCTCGCAGCCTGCGACAACTGGACGCCGCAGCGTCCGCAGCGGTGTCTGCGACGTGAGTTCCATCGCAGTCTGGAGGCAGCAGGTCAGCGACGTGTTCGACCAGATAAATCCTAGGAAGGGCTGGGATCCTGGAAGTGTTCCGGCAGAATTCCAAGATAGGCCGCTTCGCGGAACAGATCCTGCCGGGTGGCGTCATCGCCATGCTGCAGGGCCGCCTGATAACGCTGCCGCAACGAATCCACCAGGGACTGACGACGAGGCTCCGGGATGGAAGGGGAATCGGGGGTTTGCATGAGCCGATCCTATCGATTGCCATGGGGGAAGATGGCGCCATGAGCACCCCTTTCTTCAGCGATCCCGGCCTGGCGGCTTTTGGATCGGGGTTGACGGCGATCACCCTGGCAGAAGTCGGGGATAAGACCTTTTTTGTCGCCCTGCTGCTGGCGGCGCGTCACAGCGGTCGCACTGTGTTCCTCGGTGCTTTTGCCGCGCTCAGTGCTGTGACGCTTCTGTCGCTAGGAGTGGGCTACGGCTTGCGCGAACTGCTGCCGGCTGCGTTGATGCCCTGGTTGGCTGCCCTGCTCTTTCTGGGCTTCGGCGCCAAGCTCCTGCTGGATGCGCAACGCCTGCCGGCAGATGACGGATCGGACGAGGAGGAGGAAGCGGCCGCTCTCGTGCAGCAGGCGGAGGGGCGAGGGGAGGCCGATAAGCCCGGAGGTGTGATCTGGGAAGCCTTCAGCCTGGTGTTTCTGGCCGAACTCGGAGATCGGACCCAGATTGCCACCATCCTGCTGGCCGCCGCTCCGGCCTTCACCTTGGTGGGCCTGGTGGCCGGCACTCTGCTGGGCCATGCCCTTGTCACGGCCCTGGCGATCCTGGCCGGCAAGTGGATCGGCCAGCGCATTCAGGAGCGACTGCTCTATCGGCTCAGCGGGGGCCTGTTTCTGGCGTTCGGTCTCGTTTCGCTGCGCCAGGCGATCGGAGTGATGGCCGACAGCTGAGGGTCGGGGGTGTTGCTCTGTGCGCTGTTGCGGTGGCTCATGTTTTCCACAGGCCCTGCGCTAGCCAGTCGATCAGCCAACCCATGTTTGGTCTGAACTGTGGAAAACAGTCCGTTTTCTGGGGAAAGCTGCTGCGTTTTGTGGAAAACCAACGCGTTGTGGTTTTTCTTTCTCTCTCGGATGCAACCTGGCCTGGATCCAACAGCGCGCCTTTTCCGGGTACTGGCTGGGGATGTGGCGGTCCGTGGACAACCCGGAATCGGCTGATTAGGTTCCAGATATCCGCACGGGGAACGCCATGCACACCCATGACATGGAAAACCATGACAACCTCTACGCCGATGAGGTGGCCATGGTGGCCGGCGAAACCGGCGCCGATGCCCAGATGCATGCCTATTGGGCAGTCGGAGCCATTGCCGTGATGGTTTCCGTGCTCGGCATCGCCCTGATCGTGACCTGAGTGAGCCTGGATGGAGCGGGTTGACGCCTACCCTCGTCCACCTCGGCTAGAGCCATGTCAGCGGCACATCCGCGTGGAGGCTCTGGGCATGGTGCTGGCTGAGACGCACCTCAGCCTGCGGGTGCTTGAGACCTTCCATCCACCCACCTATTACCTGCCTCCCGAGGCCGTCAATCACGCGATGCTGCAGCCTGCCCCTGGCTCCAGCTTCTGTGAATGGAAGGGGGTGGCTCGCTATTTCGATCTGGTGGCTTCTGATGCGCGGCTCGAGCGGGCAGTCTGGTGCTACGCCAACCCCACGGCAGCGTTTGCTGCCTTGGCTGGCTGGTTCGCCCTCTATCCCGCTCTCATGGATGGGTGCTGGGTGGAGGGTCAGCTCGTGCAACCCCAGCCCGGCGGCTTCTATGGCGGCTGGATCACACCGGATCTGATCGGACCCTTCAAGGGGGATCCGCTGCATCCGGAACTGATCTGAGCCTGAACTCATTCGATCGCCTGGTTCAGGAAGTCGTCTTCTTCGCTCAGCAAGTTCTCGATGGGTGTGATGTCGAGTGCGGCCCGCACCACATCTTCCTTGGTGAGATCACCGACGATCCGGCGCAGTGGCTTTGGCAGGCGTTTCACGAGGGTGGGAATCGCCAGGATGTGATCCTGCTCGAGTGCTTCTGGGTGAAGCTCGATATCCACGACCCTGAGCTCTACGCGGCCGGCGAGGTCTGTTGTGCAGATGCGTCGGATCGTGGTGATCGCCTGGCTCGAGCGGAGTGAACCTCGCTTCACATACAGGGTCAGTTGCCAATGACGTTGCACTGTCTCTGTCATGCCCTCTCCTCCCGCTTCTGCACCACCGAAGCATTGTTGGCTTGCAACGCACTCTCCCGTTGCTGCTCATCTCGCAGTTCGGCTTCAAAATCAGCTGTCTCCGATTCAATCTCTGTCTGCAGGGCGAGGATCTGGGCCTCCACCGCTGCCCGACGGCTGGACAGGGTTCGTCGGCGTCGCTCGATATCAGCGTCGCGGCTGGCGATGGTTGCGGCGCGGCGCGCCTGCTCAATCTGGCGGCCTGAGCCGGTGATCACCCCCAGGGGTCCCACCTCCACATCCAGCAGCTCCGGGCCCTGATCGGTGAGCAGGAACTCCCGCACCTGATTGGAGTGGGCCATGCCCCGGCTCTTGATCACATAGAGCAGCCGGTTGCGTTCGCCATCGTGCTCCACGTTGCGCAGTTCCAGCCAGGTATCGGTAAGGGAGGAGACCCCGATGGCACTCGAGGCCTCCATACCGGGTTGGATCAGGGTGGTGAACATGAAGGTGATCTGGCGGCTCTTGAGCAGGTCGATCTCCCGGGTCACCATGGCGGCCACCTCATCGTTGGCGCCCACATGGGCAACACTGGCCATGGCATCGATCACGGCCACAGTGGGCTGGTGATCCACCAGTTGCTGCTCCAATCGACCGAGATGCTCTTCAAGGCCGAAACTGGTGGGACGATGGCAGGCAATTCTGAGCAGGCCCGCGGTGATCCACGGCTGCAGATCGACCCCGACTGAGCGCATGTTGCGGATCAGCTGTGCAGGGGATTCCTCAAACGACATCAACAGCGCCCGCTCGCCACGCCGGCAGGCGGCATCCAGGAAATAATTCGCCAGGGTGGTCTTGCCGGTGCCGGCACTGCCGCTGATCAGCACGGTGCTGCCACGGTAAATACCTCCGCCCAGCATGTGATCGAGGCGCGCTACACCGCTGGAAACCAGTTCATTGCTGGCCTCATATTCCAGTCCCAGGGAGGTGATCGGCAGCACAAGAAAGCCACGTTCCGTGATCAGGAATGGGTATTCGTTCGTGCCATGTTCCGAGCCCCGATATTTCATTACGCGCAAACGGCGGGTGGAGATCTGATTCGCGACACGGTGATCCAGCACCACCACGCAATCGGACACATACTCTTCCAGGCCAAAGCGGGTCAGGGAATCGCCCCGGCCCCGCTCCCCGGTGAGCACCGTGGTGAGCTGACGCTCCTTGAGCCAACTGAACAATCGGTCGAGCTCACTGCGCACGGTGAAATCATCGCCGAACGCCCCCAGCAGCAGTTCGATCGTGTCAATCGCTACCCGCTGAGCCCCGATCCGCTCCACGGCCCGCTCCAGCCTCAGGAAGAGGCCGTCGAGATCGAAGCTCCCGGCTTGCACCATCTCCGAGGGCTGGATCAGGCAGGGTTCGATCAGGATCTGGCCGGCCTCAATCAGAGCAGGCAGGCCGAATCCCAGCGAGGCCATGTTCTCGAGGATGTTCTGACGCGATTCCTCAAAGCTGAGCATCACGCCTGCTTCGCCGTAGTCGCGTGCACCCTTCACCAGGAACTCCATGGCGAAGAGGGTCTTGCCGGATCCGGCCCCTCCGGTCACCAGGGTGGGACGACCCCGCGGCAGGCCGCCCCGGGTGATGGCATCAACACCGTCGATCCCGGTGGGGGCCTTGTGGAGCCTTGGCGCCGTCGCGTTTTCGGAGAGGGGGAAGGGGGAAATCAGAGGAGGTGGCTGAAGTGCTCTGCACCTTATGGCTGGATCCATGAGCCACCAGCACGGTGCGGGACCCAATCCTGCCCGAGGCTGGCGTTCAGCCGCGGTCTCCGCCATGCCCCGCTCCTCGATCCGGGCGGCTCAGCCGCCCCTTCGGTTTCTGCCGCCGCGTCAGAGCCCCCGCTTGCGTCGTGCCCTGGGGCTGCTGCTACCGCTGCTGCTGCGCGGTCGTGGTCTGCAGCATTGCCGCATCGAGGGTGTGGAGGCGCTGGCACACCTGATCGAGGCCCAGCAGAACGGTCGCTGTCGCCTGTTGATCGGTTTTCGCCATCCCAGCACCACCGATCCCCTGGTGATGGCCCACCTGCTGTGGCAGGCGGTTCCGGCAGCCGCCCGGCGACTGGGGCTGTCGCTGCAGGCCCCTGTGCACAGCCAGTTCCTCTACGACCGCGGCATTCCGCTATGGGCGGGTGCCGGGGTGGGCTGGCTGTTGTCTCTTCTGGGAGGAATCCCGATCCGGCGGGGGCGGGTCGATCGCCCTGCCCTGGCTGCAGCCAGGGCGGTGCTGCTGGATGGGCCGCACCCGCTCGCCGTCGCTCCCGAGGGGGCCAACAACAACCTCTCCGGCCAGATGGCGCCCCTGGAATCGGGTCTGGCCCAGCTGGCCTTCTGGTGTGCTGGAGATCTGGCGGCCAGGCATCGGTCCGAAGCGGTGCAGATCGTGCCCGTGGCCATTGCCTACCACTGGGTCGAGGCCAACTGGGAGTCTCTGGATCGGCGCCTGGCTCGGCTGATGCAGCATCTGGGGCTGGAGCCGGATGGGTCCGGCAGTGGGGATGCGGAGGTTCGCTACGACCGCCTGCAGAGGTTGGGGGAACGGTTGCTGGCGGTGCTTGAAGGCCTCTACGCCCGCCGCCATGATCTGCCGGCAGTCCCGCCGGCATCGTTGCAAGGCAGCGATCCCGCCTCCTCCCCGGCCGATCATCTGGCCGAGAGGATCGAGGCCCTGCGTCAGCGGGCCCTGGCGGTGGCCGAATCACTGTTCGGCCTGCCACCTCGAGGCACCCTGCAGGAACGGTGTCGCCGGATCGAGCAGGCCGGCTGGGAGCGGATCTACCGCGACGATCTCACCGCTCTCCTGCCGGTGGAGCGCAGCCTGGCGGACTGGGAAGCCCGTGAAGCGGATCTCCGCATGGGGCACATGCGCCTGGTGGAGTACTTCGCCAGTGTCAGTGGCGCCTACGTGGCGGAGCGGCCCTGCTTCGATCGCTTCGCGGAGGTCGTCACGATCCTCGAGGACGCGATCGCATGGATTGAGGACCAGCCTCTGCCTCGACGGCCTTCCTTCGGGCCCCGGCGTGTGATCGTCAGGGTGGGAGACGCCTTGTCCCTGGATGGGCGGCTGGAGAGCTACCACCGCGACCGGCGCCAGGCCGTGCAGGAACTCACGGCTGCCGTGCAGCAAGCCCTTCAGGGTCTGATCGGCAGTGCAGGGTCTTGAGATCAGCCGTCATTCCGCAGCTGAGTCGTCATCCCCTTGCTCATCTGGTGGCCAGGCGAGGTTCACCACCACGGGTGCATGGTCGCTGGGTTGCACGTTCCCGCGAAGCTGTTTGTGGATCACGCAACCGGTGGCGCGGGCTTGCAGCTCTTCGTCCAGGTAGATGTGGTCGATGCGCCAGCCCCGGTCCCGCTCCCAGCCGCCGCTGCGGTAGTCCCACCAGCTCCAGTGGCCGGCCTCGTGTTCGAACAGCCGAAAGGCATCCACCAACCTCTCGGCAAGCACCCGGCTCAGGGCCTGGCGTTCCGGCTCACTGGCCATGATGCCGCCCGTGAGGCGACCCGGATCGTGGAGGTCGCGGTCTTCCAGTCCGATGTTGAAGTCGCCCACAATGCAGAGGGGCTCCCCCTGCTGCGCCAGCACGTCCAGATACCGCTGCAGGCAGCTGAGCCAGGCGAGTTTGTAGGGGTACTTCTCCGACTTGAGCGCAGAGCCGTTGGGGACGTAGAGGTTGAGGATCCGCACGCCATCGATCCAGGCGCTGATCATCCGCTTCTGCTCACTCAGGGCCCGTGCTTCGGGATCGTCGGGGAGCAGGGCGGTGAAGCCCACCTGAACGTCCTCGATCGGCAGGGTGCTGAGGATGGCGACGCCGTTGTAGGCCTTCTGCCCGCTGATCGCCACGGCATAGCCAAGCTCTTCGAAGGCCGCCAGCGGGAAGAGATCGTCGGCCACCTTGGTTTCCTGCAGGCACAACACCTCAGGCCGCTCCTGTTCCAGCCAGGCCAGCACCTGGTCCAGCCGGGTGCGCACCGAATTGACGTTCCAGGTGGCGATGCGCATCGGGAGCCGACAGCGAAGACCACCGGAGGACTAGCAGATCGCCGTTAACATGAACTGCCATGAGAGGAGCGTGGCGATGTGCACTCAACTGATCCCACGACGGGTCGCCGGGTCGTTCCCAGATCGGACCACGGCTGCGTCGGCCTCCCTGAACCGGCTTGGGCTTCCGGTCTGCCGCAACGGGTTGGCCCTGCTCACTCTGCTGTTCAGTCTGGCGCCGTCCATCCCGGCCCTGGCCCAGTCTCAGCAGCAGAGCTGGAACCAGCCCTACGGCATGAGCAGACAGGAGAAGGATCTGCTCGATTACGGCCCGGGCAGCGGCCGGGGCGATTCGATCCTCGACACCACGAACCCATTGGATCTGATGAACAAGATCCGCAAGGGCACGGCCATGGACAACGCCACACCGCCCGGAGACGCGGTGGATCAGGCCCTCAGGGACTTTGACGCTCAGCAGCGTCCGCCGACTTCTGGGGCGAGCCAGATGGTGACGAGCCCCTGAGGGGCGCCAGGCCCCAGGCGGCTGCAACCTTGTCGAGGCGCCGGTCCACCGTCTCTGGCTGCAGCTGTCGGGCCTGGGCGAGCAGCTCCTGGGCCCCCTTGGTCTCACCCTTTTCCTGCAGCAGCAGGGCCTGGGCCAGCAGGGGCCTCACATCCCTGGGGAAGGCAGCTCCAAGCCGCAGATAGATGGCCCTGGCCTGGCCTGGCTGCCCTCGCTTCTGCAGCAGATCGGCCAGCAGCAGCCCCACCCCCATCGCCTCGGGGCGCACCTGGGGCTTGCTGAGGCGTTCGAGGGTGGCCTGCAGCTGGGCCTGGGCCTGATCGCCCCGACCCTGCTCAAGCTGCAGCAGGGTCATCAGCTGCAGGGCTTCGATTCGATCAGGCTTGAGGTTCAGCAGTTGGCGCACCTCCCGCTCGGCGCCGGGCCGATCGTTCTGGTTGCGGCGCAGTTCCGCCAGCAGCAGCCTCAGGCTCCAGCGCTCCGGCTGGCGATCGGCCATGGGTTCGAGCAGGGCGATTGCCTCGGGCCAGCGATCCAGAGCGACCAGCAGCTCCAGCAGCCGCTGCTGGTCCGCTTCGCTGGACTGCCCCTTGGCATGGCGATTCTCCAGGGTGCTGAGTTGCTGCAGCAAGGCATCGCGGGGCTGATCGTCACCCTGCCGCCTGGCCTGCCACGTCCCCATGCTCCAGCCTCCGGCCACGGCCAGAACGGCCAGCAGCAGCACCAGCAGGCCTTTTGGGCGCAGAACCTGGCTGCGGCTTGACATCGTCGCGTTGGTGGCAGCGACTCCGAGTCTGCCCTGGCCCGGAACGGGCTGGGCCAGGACTGGCTGGCTACATTGACCCGCACCGGGTGGCCCTCACGGGCCGGCCCCCACCCGAACCCTGATGCGCCAACACCCCATTTCCCCGGTCACCGAGCCGTTGCAGTACCGGGCCATCGGTGTGGTGCGGGGCGTCTACCAACCGGAAGATCCTGAACAGCTCACCCGCGGCCGGCTGCTCACCGATGATGGTGGCGAACTCGAGGCCGTGGTACTCGGACGGCTGCTGACGCTGATGCGGCGCCACCTCGATCTGGCCGAACCCCACCTCTGGGTGGTTTACCCGCGTACCCGTGATGAAGGCACCCTGCACCTGCAACTGGTGGGGGTGTGGGAGCCGAGCACCCTGGACAGCGAGGCCCACTCCGCTGATGAGCCTCTGTCCGACAGCCTGCCGGAGGGGGATGACTACTTCTCGATCCGCGGTGAACTGATCTTCACCAAGCCCGAATCCAACGATCTGGTGGTCAAGGTTCGGGTGTTGCCCAAGCCGGACGGCAGCCGCCCTACCCCGTTCAAGGTCCAGCTCAAGGGTGATGTCCCCCTGCAGCATCTGCGGCACTTCGTGGCCCTGGATGGGCGCCGGCGTGGCCAGGAGTTGCATGTGGAGCAGATCGAGGTGATCGGGCCGGTGAACCAGCGTGGCAACCGCGGTGGCAAGGGGCGTCGTGGTGGCGGAGCTGGCAGCGGTGAGCGAGGCCGTAAGGATGCTGTCCGCAAGGAGCCCGCACGCAACGAGACAGGCCGCGGCGGCCCAATGCTCCCGGTCGTACCAACGCCTGGAGAGAGCAGCTCCGGTGGCCTGCACCGCGCCGCCATCAGCCGTCCCAGCCGCTGACGACCATGACCCAGCCGCTCATGGCCGGACTGGCGGTGCTGCTGATGAGTGTGCTGGCCCTGGTCGGGCCGGCTCTGAGTGTCTCACCCTGGTGGATCACCCTTCTGGCGGCCTTGGGGCTGGGCAGCCTCAGCCTCGATGCCGCCCGCTATGGCGGCCGGGGCGGCCACCTGCTGGCTGAGGCCCTGCCTGGTGGTCAGGCGCGCCTGCGGCGCATCGCCGTCCATGAAGCCGGCCACCTGCTGGTGGCGGAAGCCGAGGCCATGCCGGTCAAACGTGTCCTGGTGGGTAGTCTGGCCTGCCTGCAGGCAGGGCTGCAGAGCGCCGGCTGTACCGAGTTCGCTCCCCCTGAGCACGCCAAATTGCCGGCGGAGGAGCTGCGGCGCTGGAGTCGGGTGCTGCAGGCTGGCATGGCCGCTGAGGCTCTTCTTTACGGCGAGGAGCGTGGCGGCGCTGATGACCGCGCCCTGCTCGGACGCCTCTGGGGCATCTCCGGCTTCGATGTGGACACGGCCCAGCGGGAGCTGAGGCGGGCCCGCCGGGAGGTGGATCTGGCGCTGCGTCAGCAGCGCGACTCTCTGGAGGCAACGGCTGAGCGCCTGCTGGAAGCGGCGCCGCGCCTGGGTCGCACCGCTAACGCCCCGACCTGATGACCCTGGCACTGCTGGATTGCCCCACCGGCCTGGCGGGCAACATGTTGCTGGCTGCGCTGCTGGACCTGGGCCTGCCGGAGGCCGCTATCCATGCACCCCTGGCGCAGCTCGGCCTGGCGGATCGCTATCGGTTGCGGATTGAGGAGCGGCGCAGCGGCGGTCTGCGGGGTCTGCATCTGGAGGTGGAGACTCTCGAGTCCCAGCCCCCTCATCGCCACTGGGGCAGCCTGCGCCAGCAGCTCAGCAGCAGCCCTCTCGATCCGGCCCTGCGGCAGCGGGTGCTGGCGGTGTTCACCCTGCTGGCGGACGCGGAGGCCACCGTGCACGGCCATGTCCCCGAGCAGGTGCATTTCCACGAGGTGGGCGCCCTCGATGCCCTGGTGGATGTGGTGGGTGTCTGCGCCGGGCTGCTCCATTTCGGTGTGACGTCGCTGCGGTGCACGGTGCCGCCGGCGGGCCATGGCACGGTCCAGACGGCCCATGGTGTGCTGCCGCTGCCGGCGCCGGCCGTCCTGGAGATCGCACGCCGCTGTGGCTGTCCGCTCGGCACGAGTGAGGGTTTCCCGGCCGGTGAGCTCACCACCCCCACGGGGCTGGCTCTGGCGGCCTGCTGGAGCGATGGCTTCGGGCAGGCGCCGAGCCACGTGCCCCTGCGGATCGGCGTGGGGCTGGGCAGCCGCAGCCTGGATCGCCCCAACCTCTTGCGCCTCTGCCTGGCCCGTGCGGTGGAACCGCCCACCGGCGATTCGTCTCCGGAGCCTGAGGCGCCTGGAGCTCAGCCCCGCTTGGAGACGATCGTTCAGCAGCAGGCCCAGATTGACGATGCCACCGCCGAAGATCTGGCGTTCCTGGCCGAGGAGCTGCGGCAGGCCGGTGCCCTTGAGGTGTTCAGCCAGCCGATCGGCATGAAGAAGGGGCGGCAGGGCAGCCTGATCACCGCGCTGGTCAGCGAGCCACAGCGGGCCGCCCTGCGGCAGGTGTGGTGGCGGCACAGCACCAGCCTGGGCCTGCGGGAACAGATGCAGCAGCGCTGGGTGCTTCCCCGAGGCATCGAGGAGCTCTCCACGTCCCTCGGTCCGGTGCGGTTCAAGCGTCACCTGCGGCCCGATGGCCTGGCGCGGTGCAAGGCTGAATACGACGACCTGGCAGGGCTGGCTCGGCAGCACGGGCTTCCCCTGGCCGTTGTGCGCGCCGTTGTGGATCGCTGTCTGGACCAGAGTGGACCCGAAGCGCAACGTTGAGCACCAGGCGCGATGGCGCCCGCTTCTTTGCTCCCCCTTCTCCCTTCCTCGTGTCGTTGCCCCCCGCCCTTGCGAACCTGTTGCCCAGATCGCGGCAGTGGTTCGCGTCTCTGGCTGCCCTTGTGAAGGCCTGGAGCCGGAGGCTGCCGGCCCTGCCGCCTTTGCCCGGCGGAACCCGGCTCTGGGTGACGCTGCTCAGCTTCGGCTTTCTGTTGGCGGCCTTGCAGGGGCATGGCCGCCAGCTGCTGCGCTACGGCCTCGATCGCCAGGGCTGGTGGTGGCTGACCCTCGGGGTGGGCGTGAGCCTGCTCAGCCTGGTGGTGAATGGCCTGGCCTGGAATGTGATCCTGCGCTGGCTGGGGCTGCGGCCCCGCTGGGCCGCAACGACGGTCGTGTATCTGAGTACCAACCTGCGCAAGTACCTGCCAGGAGGGATCTGGCATCTGGCCGGTCGCGTGCAGGTCCTGCGCCGTGGGGACACCCCGTTGCTGGCGACTCCGGCAAGTCTTGGCCAGGCGCTGCTGGCAGTGCTGCTGGACCCCCTGCTGGGGGCCATCGCGGCCCTGGCCCTGGTGGCGCCGGAAGCCCTGCTCCAGGGTCGCTGGTGGAGTGGCCTGCCCTGGCTGCTACCCCTGCTCCTGCTGGTTCCCCGCTGGCTGAAGCCCCTGCTGCTGCGGCTCGAACAGCAACGGGCCCGTCAACTGGCCCTTGCCGATCCCTCTCTCCAGAACGCCTCTGAATCAGCCGACCTGGGCGTAGCTCCGCCGTCCCATGTGCCCTGGCTCCCCTTTGGGGCCATGCTCTTGTTTGTGCTGCTGCGCTTCGGCGGATTTGCCTGCTGCGTGCTGGCCTTCGATCAGCAGAACGCCCTGGAGTGGAGTGGCTGGCTGGCTGGCTTTGCCCTCGCCTGGACGGTGGGCCTGGTGGTGCCCGGCGCCCCGGGTGGTCTGGGGGTGTTTGAGGCGGTGCTGTTGTTGCGCCTCGGTGGCTTGCTGCCGGAGGCGCCGCTGCTGGCGGTGGCCCTGAGTTACCGCGCGGTGACCACGGCCGCCGATCTGCTCGGGGCCGCGACCGCCCGGGCCGACCGGCCAGAGCCTCTGGCCGGCATGACCGGGACCTCCCGCTGAGCTGGCCAGGGGGATAGTCAGCTCTGCTCCATCGATGGGATCACAAATCCGGCAGGTTCGGTCGTTTGTTGTGGACGATCTGTCCCCCGTTGCCACGATGAAAGCGATTCCCCGCAATTTGCTGAGGCTCGCTCCATTCATGCCCACTCGACACTCCTGGCTCGTGGCCGGTGGCCTGATCGCCTCCGGCATGGCCGCTCTGTTGCTGTCCCCGACGCCTGTTCGCGCCGAAGTTCTCTACAAACTCGATACGATGTGCTCCGTCAAGGGCGGCGCTCCCCAGCCCTGCACGGTTGAGGCGATCGACGAAGGCGACGCCACCCTCTATCGGCACACGATCGGCAAGACCGTGGCAACCATCCGCGTCACCGATCAACCGGTGACCATGGCCTTGCAGAAGCCTGGTGGTGGCTGGATGACCCTGGTGAATGCCGGTGCACGCTTCTCCACCAACACGATCTGCTTCAACAACCGGGATCTGTGCGTGGTGAATCCGAACTATCTCAACAGTGTTCGGGAGGACAATCCAGACTCCATGGATGGCCGTGATCTGGTGATTGTGCACTTCAATCAGGCCGGCCGGGTGAATGTGTCCTGCTACGACGATGGCTGCGATGTGGTCAAGCATGAGGTGGACAAGAAATGACACGTCTTGCAGGCCTGTCCCTGCTTCTGGCCGGCTGGATGGCCGCTCCCCTGGCCCCAGCGCTGGCTATCCAACCCCTGGATCACGCATCCACGGCGGCATCGCCCACAATGTCCCCAGATGCGCTGATCGCCCGCGGCGGCGGCGGGGGTTCCCGCGGTGGCGGTGGATCTCGCGGCGGCGGTGGTGGCTCTCGCGGCGGCAGTGGATCTCGCGGCGGCGGTGGTGGAACCCGCCGCACGGGCTTCAGCGGTTCCGGCACCACTCTCAACCGAGGCTCCAGCAGGCCTTCCGGTGGCTGGAGTCAACGGGCCAGCTCGCCGAGCTCCCCCAGCCTCAATCGCCCCAGCAACATTGGTAACCGCAGCAGCACTGGGAATCGCGGCACTGGCAGCCGCAGCATTGATACTCGCAGCGTTAACCGAGATCTCAACCGGAGCGGCAACCGGGACCGGGACCTGAACCGCAATGTGAGCCGGGATCTCAATCGGAACGTCAATCGGGATGTGAACCGCAACGTCAACCGCAACGTCAACCGCAACGTTCATCGCGATGTCAACTGGAACCGCAGGGTGAATGTGCGCGATGTGAACATCCACGCCGGCTGGGCTCGTCCCGGCTGGGGCTATGCCAGACCCTGGAACACAGGTTGGTATAGCGTCTCCCGGACGTCGTCCTGGGGTTGGTGGGGTGCCAATGCGGCCCTCTGGGGGATCGGCGCCCTGGCCACGGCGTCAATCATTAACAATGCTGTGGACAATGCAGTGAGCAACAATGTCACGTACATTGTTGTACCCAACACCGATTACCAGCTGCTCTATGGATCAGTCCAGCCGAGCGGCAGTTCTGCGGTGACCTTTGCGGTCACGGCCGATGACGCGACCTATCAGCTCACTGCCGATTGCAATCGCGGCACCCTGGACGGACGCAACCCCAACAGCGCCGAAGAGGCTGAGCTGATCAATGCGGCCTGTCAGGTGGCCTTCGGTTCGGTCTGAGCTGCTTCGTGGCCTGAGCTGCTTCTTGGTCTGAGCTGATGTCCTGATGCTGTCCGTCTTGTCAGATGGTCATCCAGCTGGCTGGTCATCGGAGGGCAGGCGGGGAGCCAAGAGATCCGGGGCCAGCAACACCGGCCCCGGTAATCTTGACCAACGGCGATTTCGCCGTTGGCTCTTGATCCTTTACTCCAGGCCCATGGCACGCGTTCTCCGTTCCCTGTTGTTGTCCTCCGTTGGCCTGGCCCTGGGTGGTCTGAGTCTGATGGGCGGTGCTGAGGCCCAGGAACGCTGCACCTTTCTGCAGCCGATCGGTGGAGACGGATCATCGCCGATCGTGTCCAAGTCTGTGGGCCGCGGCAAGGTGATGCCGTTCACCCGGCCGAACTGGAACACCGATTTCATCGTGGATCAGCCCTTCAGCAGCTACAAGTTCTTCTTCACGGCTAATTCCTCCGATCCGAAAGCACAGTATCCGGTGGAAGGATTCATGAAGTTCAGCGATGGCACCTCCCTGCAGGTAATCAATGAATCCATGAGCCCGCCAATCGGTACCGGTCGCATGTTCGGCCCCTTCCAAGCGGTTCCTGGCAAGCAGGCCAGCCAGATGAATTTCAAGGTAGGCGCCAGTAATGATCCAGGCGCTCTCGGCTTCAGTTATCGCATCTCTGTGCAGGGATGCAACTGAACCACCATCGCAGGTCTGCGACTGTCGCTCCTGGGGCTCCCACGGGTTGCCTGGATTGATCCGGTAGCGATGATCACGTCGTATCTCGACTGGGCGATCCTTGCCGTCCTGGTGTTCGCCTACGGCCTGGTGGCTGGGCGGCTGAAACAGACCCCCCTCTCCGGAGCGGTGGTGTTTCTGCTCACCGGTCTGATCCTGGGGCCGGCTGGCCTTGGCTGGCTGGGCATCAATGTGACCTCGGAGAACCTGCGGACCATCGCCGAACTCACGCTGGCGTTGATCCTGTTCACCGATGCCGCGACCGCCAATCTGCCGGTGCTGCGCGACAGCCGGCGCCTGCCGATCCGTCTGCTGGCGCTTGGCCTGCCCCTGACCATTCTGCTGGGCATGGGCGTGGCTCAGCTGCTGCTGCCTGCGCTCAGTCCGGTTGAGGCGGCGATCCTGTCGGTCGTTCTCGCCCCCACCGATGCCGCCCTCGGCCAACCGGTGGTGACCAATCCGGCGGTGCCCGTTGCCGTGCGGGAAGACCTCAGTGCCGAGAGCGGTCTCAACGACGGGATCTGCGTGCCGTTGCTGCTTTCCCTTCTGGCCATGGCGCAGAAGGGCAGTGGCGCCGGCGATGGGGTGCTGCTGTTGGGTTGGCTGTTTCTGGAGCAGGTGGGACTGGGGCTGGTGCTGGGCTGCGGCCTGGCCTTTCTCGCCGCTCGGTGCCGCGATCTCTGCCTCAGGCGTCGCTGGATCACCAGCGACTGGCAGCCGGTGCTTGCGATCGCCCTGCCGGTCTGTTGTTTCGCCCTGGCCCAGCAGCTGGGAGGCAGCGGTTTCATCGCCTGCTTCTGTGGTGGCCTCACCTTCGGGGGCCTGACGCCGCAGGAGCGCAAGCAGGAGGAACTGGTGGCCGCCGAAGCCACCGCCGATGTGCTCTCCCTCCTGACCTGGGTGGCCTTCGGTTCGGCCGTCGTGGCCCTGAGCTTCCCTCAGCTTTCCGCCACTACCCTGCTATATGGGGACTCCTGAACAATCCAGATCCATTGCGCCGCAGCTGGTCTCAAGCATGAGAAACCGCTAAAGTGGCCGTGAATCAGGCAATCCGTGATTGCCTTTACTCCTGATCGTTCCATATGTACCGGAGGCACAATAACGGTCAGATCTCAATCAAGGAGTTCCACCTGCCATTTGGCGGCACACTTGATCCCGAGAATCGCTGGGTTCAACTGGAGGGGCTGATCCCATGGGATGAGCTGGAAGAAACCTATGCCCCTCAATTCAGCGCCACAATTGGCGCTCCAGCCAAATCAGTGAGAATGGCCTTTGGTGCTCTCTACATCAAACAGAAGTTAGGGCTCACCGACGAAGAGACAGTCCATCAGATCAGAGAGAACGCCTATATTCAGTTCTTTCTCGGCTTTGCGGGCTACACAGCTAAGGCACCGTTTGATGCCTCGATGATGGTGCACTTTCGCAAGCGTTTTTCTGACGAGGATCTGCGCCGTATCAACGAGCTGGTGGTGCAGCGCGGCAAAGAGATCCTTCTGGAAGCACTTGCTCAGGCAGCAGACGATGACGACCATGATGATCGTGATTCCAGTGGAGGAGGCGCTCAGCTAGAACTTGATGCGTTGATCAAGCCTGCTGACTGGCCAGAAGGAAAGAATTGGGGCACTCTCACGATTGATGCCAGTTGCACTCCAGCCGACATCACCTATCCCAGAGACCTCAAGCTCCTCAACGAGGCTCGCACAACGACCGAGCGAGTCATTGATGATCTGTGCAGTCAGTCATCGGGATTCAGGAGACATCGACCTCGCTACGACCGTGGCCTTGCTCGTGCTCATTTCCTGAGAGTGGCGAAGCAAAAACGACCACGTCGCCGCAAAGTGAAGGCTGCCATTAAACATCAGCTTGGCTATGTGCGGCAGAATCTCAAGGCCATTGATGCTCTGATCGGCTGCGGGGCAAGGCTTTCCGAGCTTAAGAGGCATTGGTGGCAGAAGTTGTTGGCCTGCAGCGAGTTGGAGCGGCAACAGGGCCTTCTGCTCGCCTCTCAGACCAACAGCATTCCAGACCGCCTGGTGAATCTTGTGCAGACCCATATCCGCCCAATGGTGCGAGGCAAAGCACGTGCTGCGGTGGAGTTTGGAGCCAAAATCAGTGTTTCGGTTCAAAACGGCTTTCCGTTCTTGCACCGCATAAGCTGGAACCCCTACAACGAAGGAGAAGACCTTATCGCTCAGGCGGAAAAATACAAGCTGGATACAGGATCTTACCCAGAGCGAATCTGCGCCGACCGGATTTATATCACGGCCAAGAATAGGCATTTCTGCACGAGGAACGGTATTCGCCTCTCCGGCAAGCGATTGGGTCGCCCGCCCAAGGATCCTGATGTCACCACTGCACACAAGCACCAGCTCCGATCTGATCAAGCTCGACGCAATGAAGTGGAAGGCGTCTTTGGCTCTGGAAAGCGCAAGTATTCCCTGGATCTGATCATGGCTCGTCTACCAGCTGGTGCCGAATCCTCCATCTCGATGGCCTTTGTCGTGATGTGCGCGGAAAAGGTCTTGAGGCTGCTGCGCCTCTTTTTTGTCCTTCTTTTTGGGTGGATCTACAGCTTTTTTATGGCCTGGTCAGCGATCAGAGCGCCTGAGGGCATCTGCAAGCCATGCTTTTGAGATCTGGCCGACTTGATGTCACCGCGCTTGCCAGCCTGATTAACGCGAAGCAAACGGACGAATCCGGCGCCGATGGGCCGAGAATCTTTTTCAGGAGTCCCTATATGGCCTGTTCAGCCTGACGCTGGTGCGGATGGTGCCGGTGGCTTTGGCGACCTTTGGACTGCGAATCGGACTTTGGACCACCCTGTTCGTGGGTTGGTTCGGTCCGCGCGGCCTGGCCAGCATCGTCTTCGGCCTGCTGGTGCTCGACAGTCCGCTCGTCCACGGCAGCACGATCGCCTCGATAGCCGCGTCCACCGTGCTGCTCAGCATCGCGGCCCATGGCCTCAGCGCCCTCGGCCTGGTGACGCGCTACGGCCGCGTCAGCCGCTCCTGATCGACTCGCGAGGTTTCAAGAGGACCCACTGTTCTCAACAGGACCTATTGTTGAGAAGATCTGTCGAGCCTCGGTGTCCACCCGTCCCGCCACCGGCCTTGGCAGCCCCTCCGGCCTCGATCCCAGCGCGGCGGGCCTGCGCAGCAGCCTGCATGACCGAGGCCAGCGCCTCACCCCCCAGCGTCAGCGGGTGCTCTCCCTGTTCGAGCGGATCGGCGAAGGGACCCACCTCAGCGCCGAAGACGTCCACCAGAGCCTGCTCCGGGCCAGGGAGCGTGTCTCCCTGGCCACCGTCTACCGAACCCTGCGGCTGCTCAGTTCCATGGGGCTGCTTCAGGAGCTGGAGCTGCCGGAAGGGGGACGCCGCTTCGAGCTGACCGGCGACACCCATCGGGATCATCACCATCTGGTCTGCATCCGCTGTGGCCGCACCGAGGAGTTCGAGAACGGTGCCGTGCTGGCGGCCGGCGAAGCGGCAGCCAAGGTGCAGGGTTTTCGGATGTTGGAGTGCGTGCTCAACGTGCGCGCCCTCTGTCCGAGCTGCGCCGCCGAGTCGACCTGAAGGCGGCCCTGCTGGTTGCACCGTTCGGGGAACCTGGGGTGGAGAGCCACGCCTCTGAGAGAGGAGAGGTCCCGGGAAGCTGCAACTGCTGATCGGCCCACTCGGCCGTGAGGGCGGCCAGCAGGCTGGCCCGGTCGCCACGAAGACGAAACATCGGTGCGGTGCGTCGGTCGTCTTCAGGTTGGAAGGACCGTGCGGCTCAGGCGGTACGGATGTGACGGCGTCGGGCAACCGATGGCACGGTTGAGCGCATCTCACGCACGGACCCGATGACCCGACGCCCTTGCAACTAGCAGTTGTTATTGAGAATCGCTTGCAAAAGGGGGCGTTGTTGTTTAGGTTGCGAGTCATTCGCATTAAGCCCGCAGGCGGTTCTGAGCCCCCTGTGGCCACGCCCATCCATGAGCTTTCGTTTCCTGCCCGACGCTCCGGCCTCCAGCGTGAGGGTCCCCATCGGTCAGACCGTGCTGCTGGATCCCGGTCTGCGCGCTGAAGGCAGCTGCATCGAGGTGCTCGAGGGGATTGCCCGCGTCTACTGCCCCTGCGAGGAAACCGAAGGCATGACCCTCGCCTTCCTCCAGCCCGGCGACCAGCTCTGCACGGATCGTCTCTGCAGCGAAGGGGTCTGCGTCGAAGCTCTCACCCCCCTGGTGTTCCGCACCGACACCGAGGCCGCCGGCAGCGGTTTCGATCCGGTGAATGAGTGGACCCTGCAACTCCTGCGCATTCGCCATCTCAGTAGTGCCGAGCAGCGGCTGCACGCTCTGTTGTCACTGCTGGTTCGGCGCCTCGGACGGCGCTGTGGCAACTGGTGTGATCTGCCCTTCCGCCTCACCCACGAGCGCATTGGCGAACTGATCGGCACTACCCGCGTCACCACGACGCGCCTGATCTCCCGCATCCGCCAGGCCAGGTTGATTGAGGTGCCCAGTGGCGCCTCGGTGCTGCGCCTGGCACCAGAACTGGTGGAATCGGCACCTCTGGCGGCTGCCTGATCATGACGTCACCCAGATCAGCTAACCCAACCAAGCTGGGGACAGCCGCAAGCGACCGGACCAGCGACAGCCTGATCACAAGCCTCTGCCGCGAAGCCGATGGCGTGCGCCAGCGCTGCCGTCAGGTGATCGCAGCGCTCGGCTCCACGCAGGAGCAGCGGCTGATCCTCCGTCTGGAGCGGGAGCGAACGTTGCTGCTGCAACGACTGCAGGATCTGCGCACCACTGGTCTGGTGCTCCGTCGCCAGGGCCTGAGGCAGTCGATCAGCCTGGCTCTGCTGCTGGAACTTTGCAGTCGTCCACTCTGTACCTGAGACCGGACCCCAGCTTGGATCCGGTTCGGCGCCATCTGTTCAGGCGGTCTCCGATCAGGCTAGCTGCGCTGGGCTGTGCTGGCCCGCTGCCAGTTCTCCATCGATCAGTAGAACGGCAGCCGGTTGGTTCTGGCTGAGCCGCACCCGACCCAGCAGATGGGCCACCTCATTTTCGGAGGTGATCTGGCCCTGAATCAGGGGGTCGAGAAAGACAGTGGTACGCGTATCGCCGGATCGTTCAGCCATCGCATAGATCTGTTGCAGCGATGTGGTGAGATCGGCTTCCATCTGGAAGACGGCCGTGAGGATCTCCTCGAGGCCGATCCATCCCTGTCGGGGGGCTGGGATGTCGCGCAGGGGGACCGCCTGGCCGCGGGCGACGAGATAATCGGCAAACTGCGCCGCGTGCTGGCGCTCACTCTCGGATTCCAGCTTGAAGTAGTTGGAAAAGCCGCGCAGATCCCGCTCCCCGAACCAGATCGCCAGGGCCCAGTAGGAGAGGCTGGCCTGCAGTTCCAGCATCAGATGCTCCTGCAGAGCTTCCAGCAAGGAGGGTTCCATGGCCTGGGCCACGGGTCTGCGGAAGGCTCCGATGCCGATGGCTGGCAGGGTCGCCTCAGCGGCGGTGGTGAGGCTGGTCTCAGCTGGTCCCATGCATTGGCTGGCAGTGGAGCTCAGCGTACCCAGATCAGGCAAAGACCGGCCATGCCCCACCCTGTGCCATTGGTTACGTGGCGAGGTGACCAGGCCTGGCCGGCGGCGAATTGCTCCGGAAACGTTCCTACGATGGCGATCAGACATCCAGTCGTCGAGTCACGGCTGTCAGAGCACAGTTGTCAGAAGACGGTTGTCATGACCCGCCTGTCATGACCCGCTTGTCATGATCAAGCTGTCCTGACCCAGCTGACCTGCAAGACGTTCTGGTTGCCGCCCTTTCCCCGTTCTCCTTTCCACCATTTCCTGCCATGTCCCAGCCTCTCGGCCCCAGTGACGACCCACGCCTGCAGGCTCAGGAGCCGGTTGCGCGTGTCAAGACTCTGCGTGTCGCCAAGAAGAAAGGCTGCAAGAAGTCGAAATGCTCCAAATGGAAAGGCGGTCAGTGCCGCTGCGGCCGCGATTAGTGCGGACCCCGCTGCCGTTCCAGGGTGGGGACCAGGGCCATGGCTGCCGCCAGCCCGAGCAGCAGGATCAGCAGGGCCGGTACCAGGGCTGCCCCCACCCGTTCATCGCTGGCGTACTGATACACCCGCACCGAGAGGGTGTCGAAATCGAAGGGGCGTAACGCGAAGGTGAGAGGCAGTTCCTTCACGGTGTCGACAAACACCAGCAGAGCTCCCACCAGCAGTGGACCACGCAGCAGCGGCAGGTGGACCCGCTGCAGCACCTTGAGCCAACTGCATCCCAGGCCGGTGGCAGCCTCATCGACACTGGGGGGAATGCGCTCAAGCCCCGCATCCAGTCCACCCTTGGCCACCGCCAGAAAGCGATCGGCATAGCCCCAGACCAGCAGCAACAGGGGACTCAAGGCCCAGGGCCCGCCCAGCAGCATCAGGGCCAGGGCCAGCACGGCCCCCGGCACGGCGTAGCCCATGCCGGCCAGAAAGGTGATCCGGCGCAGCAGCACCTGGGGAATCCAGCGTTTGGAGATGGCCAGCACCAGGCCAGCTGCGACCGTGAGCAGCGCCGCCAGCAGGGCCAGAGCGAAGCTGCGCAGGGTCAGGGCGATCAGGTCTTGGATCGATTCGCCGTGCATCTGATCCCAGCTCGACACGGCCCAGAGCAGGGGAAATCCCAGTGCCAGCAGGGGGGGCGACAGGGTGATCACCTGGGCCAGAGCGGCCCGCCAGCCGCTCAGGGGCCAGGGCTGCAGCCGGTCTCCCGGCGAGCCCATCCCCCAGCGACGGCTGCGGTGGCGGAGCTGCCGCTCGGCTCCGACCAGCACACTCACGATCACCAGAGCGGCAAGGGCCAGCCCCACGGCGCCCTGCGGATCACCATCGTTCTGCCAGCGTTGCAGGATCCCCACCGAGAGGGTGGGAACGCCGAGCAGTTCCACGGCTCCCAGCTCATTGACGACCTCCATGCCGCTCAGGGCGATGCCTGCCCCGATCGATGGCAGGGCCATTGGCAGGGCCACCCGGCGAAAGCTGCCCCAGGGGCCCACGCCAAGGCTGCGGGCCGCCTCGATCTGGCGGCGTCCACTCACGGCAAAACTCTCGCTGCCGAGCAGGAAGACGTAGCTGTATGTGCTCAAGGTGAGCACCAGCACAGACCAGGCCAGGCCATGCACGCGCAAACCGTTGCGGCTGCCCAGATCCACCAGGGTGGCGGCCAGCAGGTAGGCCGGAGTAGCCAGGGGCAACAGTTGGGCAATGGCAAGCCAGCGCCGTCCTGGGAAGCTGCAACTGGCCGTGAGCCATCCGGTGGTGGTGCCGAGAACGGCGCCGATCACACCGACCAGCAGCAGCAGGGTCAGGGTGTTACCCAGCTGCAACAGGCCGCCGGGCCCCAGATCCAGAGGCTGCGCGGCAGCGCCGGAGAAGGCGAACTGGACAAGGCCGATCAGTGGGGCGAGGGCGAGGAGGCAGATCAGCCAGACCGCCAGCCCGAGGAGCAATCGCCGCGGTGGTCTGCTCTCAAGGTGATCGACGGGCGATGGCGGACCTGGACCTAGCTCGGTCTCGGGGGCCACCGAGCCTGAAGCAACGGCAGGCAAGAAAGAATCCACGCAATTTTCAGTCGCCAGCCATCATGACCAGCCGTTGGCCTGCATCAACTCCACGGCCTTTCGGTTCTTCTCGCCCATCTGCTGCACCGAGACCCCATCATCTCGGAATGGTCCGAAGTCCTTGAGGATTGCACTGCTGCCGTAACCCTTGAGCGGATATTCAAAATTGGCCTCGGCATAGCCCTCACCGCCGCTGGGGGACGCCAGGAACTCGATCAGACGGGTGGCGGCCTCCGCCTGGGTTGAGTTCCGGGTCACGCCGGCCCCGCTGACGTTCACATGAGCCGGGTCGGGGAACACGACCTTGAGCTGCTTGGCCAGGGACTGATCCGCTTCGCCGCTGAGACCGGCGAGCATGCGACCCACGTAGTAGCTGTTCACCAAGGCCACGCCACACTCTCCTTTGGCCACCGCCCGGGCCAGGGGGGTGTCGGAGGTGTAGAAGGGTTGGCTGACATTGGCCACCATGCCCTTGATCCAGCTGACCGTGGCCGGTTCACCCCGTTGAATCAGCTGATCGGCCACCAGGGATTGGTTGTAGACGCTGCGGTTGTTGCGCAGGCAGAGTTTGCCTTGGAGGGCGGGCTTGGCCAGATCGGCATAGGTGCGAATTGTGGCTGGATCCACCATGGCTGGATTCACCACGACCATGCGTACTCGACGGGTGAGTGCGAACCAGCGGCCCTGCGGATCGCGGAGGTTGGCGGGCACATCGCGATCCAGCTGCTTGGAGCTCACCGGCTGGAACAGATCCATGCCCGCGGCCTTGTCAAGGCGGGCAGCATCCACAAGCACCAGCACATCGGCCGGACTGTTGGCTCCTTCGGTGCGAACCCGTTCGATCAGGGCATCGTCCTTGCCTTCCAGCAGGCGCACCCGGATGCCGGTCTGCTCGGTGAAGCGGCGGTAGAGCTCCTTGTCGGTGTTGTAGTGACGGCCGGAGTAGACCCCGAGTTCCTGCACCGGAGTGCGGCCCATCCGACGGACGACCACGGCGGCCCCCGCCGCCACGGCCAGCAGGGCCACAAGCCCAGCGATCACAGGGACGGAAACCGGACGGCGGGGTTGATTGCTGCGAGACATGGAAAAAGGGACCTGCGCTGAAGATCCGAACGTTGTTGGCGGACCCTACGCAGCAGTTCTGCAGAGACCACGACACAAATGAAGCGGCCCGACGTGACATTGGTCACGCCGGGCCGGAGGGATCTGCAGAAACGGATGGTTCGTGCCGGGATTCAGCGTTGACGGCGCACCGGGATGGGAACCAGCACCGGCTGCATCAGACCGCCGCCACCACTGTCGTCGTCGGAGTCTGCCGTGAGCCAGAAGGCGAGACCGAACAGTGCGAGCACTCCGGTGAAGACAAGCAGTTCAGCCATGGCATCCGGTGCGTGTTCGGCTCAGCGTAGCCACGCTGAACAGGGTGGGTGTAGCCGACATGGCGGTTTTCCTGCCTTGGGATCTCAGCTCAGGGGCGCCAGGGCCAGCACGCCGCCCGCCAGGGTGAGCAGCAGGGCCAGTCGCGCCGTCCAGCCTTTCGGAAGACGGCGGACCGCCAGGAAGGAGCCAGCCACCACAGCGCTGGAGGCCAGTCCCACCCCCAGCCACCAGGTCAGGGCACCGCTGGCCTCCTGGCCATGCAGCAGAGCATGGATGGCCACGGCCACTGGACCTCCGACCAGCGCCAGGGCGGGCGGCCTGGAACGACGCTGAACCTGCAGGATCAAGGCACCCACACCGGAAACGGCAAGAGCCGCCAGGGTTTCGGCCAGTGGGACCTGGGCGCCGCCAGTGCCGATCACAGCACCGATTGCCGCGCCGACCAGGGCGAACACCAGGAGACCGGAGCCGATGCAGGAGGCTGCGGCCCCAACTCCCAGCAACAGCAGGAGATGGTCCAAGCCGAGCAGGGGATGGGTGAAGCCACTGCCGAAGCCTGCATCGGCGACGCCGTGGGCGGAAGCGGGCAGGGCCGAGAGAAGGCTGAGGCCAAGGCCTGCCGCCGCGGCCGGCAGCAGGGATCGGCGGATTGAGGGGGGCAGAAGCATGGATGACTCTGTCCGCGCCAGCGCGGTTGGGGAGGGGCGAGTGGTGTTCAGGGAGGCTGGTCCCATCCATGCATCCATGGCCTGCATGGATCGGGCCGGCAGATGTGTCAGTGCAGGGTCAGTGTCGGCAGAAATCAGGGCTGGTGATGGCAGCCAAGGGACAGCACGTCGAGAGAAAGGACTGAAACCAGTATCTCGCCTGCTGTCACAGGGCATCGCAGCAATGGAGACAGTGGTGCTGAGAGCGCCAGGGAGTCAGCCCCGCCGCTGCCGCTCTGGCTGCCGATCTCAGGCGAAGCCCTTGCCGGCATGTTTGGCCACGCAGGCCTGGAGTTGCTGACGCAGGCGGGTGTGGTCGAGATCGCGGCCAATCAGCACGATCTGATTCTTGCGCTCATCACTGGGCCAGTCGCTGTCATCGATGGAAAAGCGCTTGCCGGCCAGGTGGAACACGTGGCGCCGCTCACTTTCGTTGAACCAGAGGATCCCTTTGGCACGAAACACACTGCCAGGCAGCTGGTTGTCGAGAAAATTCTGGAACTTGCGCAGGGCAAATGGACCATCGGCAGCGAAGGACAGGGAGGTGAACCCTTCGATCGCCAGATGATCGGGGTGGGCGCCGTGATCATGGTGATGCCCGCCGTGGCCGTGATCGGCATGACTGTGATGGTTGTGATCGTGCTCGGTGTGATCGTGCACGCAATGGCCGTGTTCGTGATCACAGGCGTCGTGATCCGCCGCAGCGGCGGCCCGCTCCTGCTCCGCCTGCTGGCTGGTCGCCACTTTGTCGCTTTCGAACAGGCCCACGCTGAGCAGCAGAGGCAGTGGCACTTCCCCCTTCACCGATCTGAGAATCCGGGCATCGGTCTTGATCGTGCGTAGTTGCCGTTCCAGCTCGGCGAGCCGCTCTTCCTCCACCAGATCGCATTTGTTCAGCAGCAGCATGTCGCTGTAGACGATCTGGGCGCGACCCACTTCTCCGGCCAGAATCTCTTCGCCGAAGTTCTCCGCATCCACCAGGGTGATGATCGAATCGAGGCGGGTCTGCTCGCGCAGATCGCTGCCGAGGAAGGTCATCGCCACCGGCAGAGGATCGGCCAGACCTGTGGTTTCAACCACCAGGTAATCGACGGGGTCAGGACGATCGAGGATGCGGTACACGGCCTCGAGCAGTTCACCGTTAATCGAGCAGCAGATGCAACCGTTGCTGAGCTCGACCATGTCTTCACCGGTGGTGACGACGAGATCATTATCGATGCCGATTTCACCGAACTCGTTCACCAGAACGGCCGTCTTCACCCCCTGCTGATTGGAGAGGATGTGATTCAACAAGGTGGTTTTGCCGGCGCCGAGGAAGCCGGTCAGGATCGTGACTGGCAGGCCTGAGGGCAGCGGCTCCGTCGTTGCCACGGTCGCCGGATCCTGCAGGGGCGCTGTGGCTTCGCTGGCGGCGACACGGCCTGGGGCGGGAGACATGCGCGGTGGGGGAGGACAGCCTGTCTTCAGGGTAAGCGGGCGCGGAGGCTGGTGGCTGCGGCTGGAATCAGGACGGCAGGGCCTGCCGCCACCAGCGCCACCCCTCCAGGTTGATCGCCAGCCCCAGCAGCACCAACACGACCATCAGCACCACTTGATCCAGGCGCGAATCCGGGACGACGATGTCGGCGATCAGGTGGGGAATGTTGGTGATGGTGTAGACGATGCTGAACCAGAAATGAAGGCGCCGCCAGGGTCGCCACCGCCGAGATCCCTGGGGATCACTGGCCGCATAGGCGATCAGAAGCACGGCTAGAAGTGGCAACAGGAAGTATCCCAGCATCGCCCCGAACAGCAGAGGCAGCTGGGCAGCATCCACATGGCTCTCGATCTCCGGCGATTGGCCATGAAACAGAGGCATCAGCCCCAGCTCGACATGGAAGAGCATGGCCAGCAACCAGCAGATCCAGAGGCTGCGCAGTCGCAGGGCGTAGTCGATTGGGAACGTCATCAATGCAGCTGGGAACTGTCGGCTCGGGGCCTCTGCCGCTTCAGTCTGGACAGGATTTTCGCCATTGTTTTCGCCACTGACTTCTCAACGTTGATCGGCTCTCAGGGTTTCAATCATCCAGGACTGGGTCGTAGATCTCCACGGAGTCCCCTTTCTGTCGCTTGGCGCGATACATGGCCAGATCCGCCTGATGCAGAAGGTCAGCAGCAGCTGTGAGAGGGTCGGAGGTCATGGCGATGCCGATGCGTGGTTGCAGCACTGCGGTGTCAACGTGCAGGGTGTTGCCCACCTGCTTCTTCAGCCGATGGGCCATGGCGAGCGCCTGCTGCCGACTGCCGCATTGCTCCAGGACAACGACGAACTCGTCTCCAGCAAAGCGCACCAACACGTCGTCGGGGCGCAGTGCGGCCTGAAGACGCTTGGTGATGGCCACGAGCAGGCGGTCACCCACAGTGTGGCCGTAGGTGTCGTTCACTTCCTTGAAGCGGTTGAGATCGCAGAACATCACCACTGCCTGACCGGCGTGGCGGTGCAGGCGATCAAGGGCGGTCTGCAGGTAGTCGCCGAGGGAGCGTCGATTGGGCAGGCCAGTGAGCGGATCCTGGTAGGCCTGGTTCTTGAGATGCTGCAGGTTGTGATGGCGTGAGGTCACGTCCCGCTGAACCGAAATCCAGTGGGTGAACCAGCCGCTGGGGTCCTGCAGTGGGGAGATCGCTATGTCCACCCAGTAGGTGCTGCCGTCCTTGCGGTAATTGAGCACTTCGGCGTTGAAACTCCGCCAGTTTTCCAGGGCCGTGCGCATGCCGGCCCGCACCAGAGCACTGGTCCCGGCTCCCTGGAACATCCGCGGACTGCGTCCCAGAACTTCCTGGTAGGAGTATCCGGTCTGGGAAAGCAGCGCGGCATTGGCATAAAGAATCACGGGGCCAGGAGCTGCGAAGGGCTCAGCTGTGGTCACCAGCACCACGTCGCCGATCGCGTGCAGCAACCGTTCAAACAGTTCCACACGTTGGCGCGCGATGGCCTCGGAGCCACGCTGTGGCTGGAGCAGGCTGGGGCCAGCGAAGCCTTCCTCAAAGGCGAGCAGTCCGACCCCCACGCCATCGTCGGTGCGAAACAGTCTCACCAGCAGAGATGTTTCCTGCCAGGGGAGCCAGAGATCACGAGGACCCTCCTGGGTCATCACCAGGCTGTGCAGCTGGATCGCTTCGGCCAGGGCTGGCCAGAACGGCAGGAGGGCGCCACCGATCGCTGCGCTCAGACCCTCTCCCAGACAGGCATGGGCCTCGCGATCGGCGTAGAGGATCGTGAGGCAGGCCTTATCGATGCCAGGGCTTTGGGGGTCAAGGCCCCTGATCAGCAGCAGACCATCGCCGGGAAGCAGCAGAAAGGGTTCGAGGCCGGCAGAGGAATCCTCCGGGCGCAGAATCACTCCGGTGATCGTTGATTCGCTGTCAGATGCACGCTCCATGGGCTCCGGGCGGGATCGACCCGGCGGATCAAGGCTGGCTTGATCAACCGCGGAGCCGCTGGATACGGATTGAATATCAATGCTAAAGGGTCCTATTGCTGACCCCCCCCCGAAGTGTTCCAACAATTTGCTCATTATGCATCAAATCATCTCGCTGGCCATAGACTTGTGGCGCTGGAAACATGTTTCGTGATCCAGGCCTCCACGTCATCCACCGCTGCAGCGAATCGAGCCGGAGAGGCTTGGGCCACGACCCTGCGGTGCGGCAAGAGGTGAGAAGCCTGTCGGCGGACCTGCCGGACCTTCCATCGGAACCCCGGTAACGGCGGCTTAGCTTGATCGCCTTGCGTTCACGTGGGCACTGCAGAGGATCAGCTCCCAGGCCCCCGTCACCTGACCTCTTTGTCCGCCTGCATGCAAGGCCCACCCGATTCCGGCCAGCTCTCTTCAGGTCAGCTGCCTGCCAATCAGCCCTCCTCCAGTCAACCGACGCGATGGAGTCGGCGCCAGATCCTTCCCCTCGCGGCCGGAGCCCTGGGGCTGGGCCTGGGGGGTCTGCTGTTGCCGCGGTCCGGCGGGGTTGGGCGACAGCCTCCCGCCGGTCAACGCCATCCACCGCTGTCCCCTGCCGGCGAAGGGGATAGGCCGCTTCCCTTCGACCCGATGGCGGTCCTGCGGGAGTTCCACACCGGTACCGTCCGCCGGGAAGACGGCCGCCTTGTGCGGGAATTTGATCTCACGGCCGACACCACCCTGCTGCCGCTCAACCCGGCCGTGACCTTCAAGGCCTGGGCCCTGAATGGACGGGTGCCCGGTCCGACCCTGCGGGCCAATGCCGGCGATCGCTTGCGGATCGTGTTCCGCAACCAGGACAGCACCTCCCACAGCCTTCATTTTCATGGCATCCATCCGGCCGCGATGGATGGGATCCGACCCGTGCGCCACGGGCGCAACACCGTCTATGAATTTGATGCCGAACCTCACGGCATCCATCCCTACCACTGCCATGTGGCCCCGGTGACCCGTCATGTGAGTAAAGGGTTGTATGGCCTGTTGATCGTGGATCCTGTCACGCCACGACCGCCCGCCGACGAACTGGTGCTGGTGATGGGGGGCTATGACCTGAAGGGCCAGGGGCGCAATGATCTGTATGCCTTTAATGGCATCCCGAATTACTACCGGGATCATCCGATCGATCTCTATCAGGATGCTCTGATTCGACTTTATGTTCTTAACATGGTCGAGTGGGATGGGCCGCTCACCTTCCACCTCCATGCCAATCTCTTCAAGGTGTATCGCTCCGGTCTTTCCTCCACTCCGGATGAGCTGAGTGATGTGATCACCATGGGTATGGCGGAGCGCCATATTCTGGAGTTCAGCTATCGCTACCCTGGCCTATACATGTTTCATCCCCACCAGGATCAGATCGCCGAGCGCGGCTGCATGGGGCATTTCAACGTTGTGCCGCGCCCGATCAACGGTTGATCACGCGGCCAGGTCACGTTCGTCACACTTCAGCGTGACAGAAGGCTTTGCCCTTTGCCGAGGCCGGCGGAGGATCGCCCCATCCAGCTGTTGCCGATTCCATGGGTCAGGGGCGCCGTGCCATTGAACTGTTTCTCGCCCTCGGTGCTTCGGCGGGTCTGGCTGTGGGCTGCGGTCTGCCCTATCAGGACGGCGCGGCGGGGCCCGAGAGCGGCGGCGCCACTGCCACGTCCCCTGCCCCTGGCGCAGGCCACCACGAAGGTGGAGAGGGGGGCGAGGGAGGCGAGGGCGAAGCCGGGCACGGCAACACTGGCCATGGCGAACGCATGGATCCGGGCTCACCGCTCACCTACGCCACGGTGCTGGGCCTGATGCAGGGGCACCTGCTGGTGGCCGGCGAGCTGATGCAGCGGGGCCGGGCTGCGGATGCTGAACCCCACCTGGCCCATCCCGCCGATGAGCTCTACGGCGACCTGGAGCCGGAACTCAGCCGCCGGGGTGCGGTGCCCTTCCGAGGCAAGCTCACGGTGCTGCAAGACCTGATCCGTACAGCTCCCACGGCACCGGCCACCGCGCAAGCCGTGGAAGAGGCCCGCCGCTCGATCGATCAGGCCCTCGCCGTGCTGCCGGATTGGGAGCGCCGCGATCCGGCCTTTGTGGCGACGGTGATTCGGGAGTTGCTCAACACCGCCGCCAGCGAGTACGAGGCGGCCATCACCGATGGCCGGATCGCTGAAACGGTGGAATACCAGGACTCCAGGGGATTTGTTCTCTACGCCGAGCAGCTCTTCAGCGGCATCGCGCCGCAACTGGCAGCCAGTGACCCTGCCCTGGAGCGGAAGCTGGCGTCCACCTTCGCGGCCCTGAAGCCGGCCTGGCCCGATCCGGTGCCGCCCAGTCGCCCCGTGCTCACGGCTCAGGAGGTGCGGCAACGGACGGCCGCCCTCTGAGAGAGGCCGCTCTGAGCGACTCCCTTTGGACACTCCTCCAACAGGGCGGAGCGTCGACTGAGGCATCCGGTTGATCCAGCAAACTGCTGCAACGGTGAGAATGATTCTCGCTCTTGGCGCAGGGCGCTCGCCGCTTTGTCGCCCCTGATCCCACCGATGTCCCAAACCCCTTCAGCCTTTGTGACGCATCCGATGGTCAGCCCCGCCGCCGCTCGCCGCCGTGCCTGCCTCGCCCCTCTGGCGGCAACGCTGCTGCTCAGCCCCCTTGCCGCTGAGGCAACGGAGCTGAATCTCGAGGGGATGAACCGTTACGCCGCTGCCGCCGGCCTGGAGGGCCAGGAGCAGGTCACCAGCATCAACCAGCTCTCCGACGTTCGCCCCACGGACTGGGCCTACCAGGCTCTCAGCAACCTGATCGAGCGCTACGGGTGCGTCGCCGGCTATCCCAACGGCACCTACAGGGGCGGCCAGGCCATGAGCCGCTACGAAGCGGCGGCCCTGCTGAACGCCTGCCTCGATCGGATCACCGAGGTGACCGACGAGCTCAAGCGCCTGATCAAGGAGTTCGAGAAGGAGCTCGCCGTCCTCCGCGGCCGCGTCGACGGCCTTGAAGCCAAGGTGGGCGAGCTGGAGGCGACCCAGTTCTCCACCACCACCAAACTCTCCGGCCTGGCCACCTTCGTGCTGGGGGGCAATGCCTTTGGCGGCAGCGCCGCCGCGCTGGTGGAGGACAGCCGCCGCCGCTTCGGTGCCACCACGTTCAATTACGACGTCCAGCTCAATTTCGACACCTCCTTCACCGGCAAGGACCTGCTGCGCACCACCCTGCGCGCCGGCAACTTCGAAGGTGACAGCAACAGCTTCGGCGGTGCCGGTCCGACCAACCTCTCCCAGCTGGAGACCGCCTTCCAGGAGGAGGGCGGTCCCAATGTCGTGGGGATCGATCGGCTCTTCTATCAGGTGCCGCTCGGCTCCGGCCTTACGGCCACCATCGGCGCCCGGGTGGGCCAGGAGGACATGCTGGCCCTCTGGCCCAGTGTCTACCCCGATTCTGCGGTGCTGGACGTGCTCACCCTGAACGGGGCACCGGCGGCCTACAACAAGAATCTCGGCGCCGGCGCCGGCCTCTGGTGGCAGAGCGACGGGGGTCTGAGCCTCAGCGCCAGCTACGTGGCGGCCCATGGCCAGGAGGGCAATCCGGCTCAGGGCGGCATCGCCACCGATGGCGCCGGGGGCACCGGCACGGTGCAGATCGGCTACGGCCAGGAGACCTGGGGCGTGGCCGCGATCTGGTCACGCATCCAGAACGGCAACGACCTCGTGGTCTACGGCACCCCCTTCACCCTCGACAGCTACCTGTTGCCTGGCAGCACCGATGCCTTCGGACTGAGCGGCTACTGGCAACCGCAGACGACGGGCTGGATTCCCTCGATCAGCGCGGGCTGGGGCATCAATCGCAGCCGCTACGACGATGCCCCGGCGGGCAGTGTGCGCACCAGCCAGTCGTGGAGCGTGGGCCTGCAGTGGCTCGACGCCTTCGCCAGCGGCAATGCCGCCGGCATGGCTATGGGACAGCCCACCTTCGCCACCAGCCTCGAGGGTGGCGACACACCCCGCGACGGCAATTTCGTCTGGGAGTGGTGGTACAAGATGCAGCTCACCGACAACATTTCGGTGACGCCGGCGCTCTTCTACCTCAGCCGCCCGCTCGGGCAGGACAGCCCGGACGGCCGCAGCTTTCATCAGTTCGGCGGCCTGGTGAAGACCTCCTTCAGCTTCTGATCCGCTTCGGTCTCCTGCCGCTGCCGGCAGTCGCGGCACAGCCCGAAGAATTCGAGGGTGTGGAACAGGGGCTGGAAGCCGGCCAGGTCACCGTCCGGCAGGGCCAGGCCATGGACGGGGCAGTGGTGCAGCACCAGGGAGGTGCCGCAGTCGACGCAGGTCAGGTGGTGTTCGTCCCGCTCGGTGGGGGCGAACAGGGCTTCGCCCGTGGGCAGATGCCGGCAGCGCACCAGCCCCCGCTGCTGCAGCTGACGCAGGTGCCGGTAGACCGTGGCCAGCCCCATGGCCTGGGGACCTCCCCGCAGGCGGGCGTGGAGCTCCTGGCCGGAGAGTTCCGCATCGGCCCGGCCGAGCTCCTTCAGCAGACCCTGCTGGCGAGGCGGAAGTCGATCAGTGGTGGGGGGCGGACCCATGGAACGCGAAGCGACAGGCGACGGGGGGTTTGTTCTACCCCGCCGGTAGCCATTGCGCCTGCAGCACGGGCTGATCGAGAGGATCGAGTTCCAGGCGAGTGGCGTCGATCAGTACGGCGCGCGCCGCCGTCACGGTCTGCTTCGGACCCGTCGTGCTGCCCGCCGCGGCGACGGGCCGGAGCGTCGCCAGCAGGCGGTCGGTGCTGGGGTCGTACTGCAACCCCGTACCGGGCTCCAGTTCCCAGCCCGTCAGGGTGCGGCGGCGCAGCAGCCGGCCCTGCCGATCGAGGGAGAGCAAGGTGAGGCGTTGGGCCCCGGTGGCGTCCAGCAGCAGCACCCAGACCCGCTGGCCGCCCCGATCACAGGCACTGGCCATCAGGGCTTGCGAACCCACCCAGAGCTGTCGCGGTGCCTGGCCGGGTTCCACCAGCTCCAGCGATCGGCGGAAATCGGGCCAGTGGCGCACCAGCAGGGCCCTGCCGGCCTGGGGGCAGAAGCTGCTCAGATCCCGGCTGCCCGGCAGGACCTGGCGCCGGGCAACCCGGGGGGGCAGATCCACCAGGGCCAGTCCCTCAGGCAGGGGCACCACCGCCGCTCCCCCCTCCGGCAGCAGCTGCACCCCCCCGGAGGCCTCCAGATCGAGCAGGCGTGAGTCGCCCCCAGCTGACCAGAGGCGCAGCACCGATTCTCCCGGCATGCCCATGGTGGACTGGACCAGCAGATCGCCGCGCTGGTTGCCGCTGAGGTGGGCAAACGTGAGGCTTTCGGGCAGCAGAGGTTCCAGGCGGCCCGCCTGGACGGGGCCCAGTCCCTGGGCCAATGGGGCGAGGTTGCGTTGCCGCAGGGGCAGGCGCCAGACCCGGTGCTCCCCCTCCGGCGAACGGCTCACCAGAGCCAGCGACCGGCCGCCGCCGGTGGGCTGGACCTGCAGGATCCGGTGCCACACCGGCGAGAGGGGATGCCAGCGACCGTCCCGCTCCCGCAGCTGCAGCTGTTCGCCCCCCGGCACCGGCACCACGGCCAGCACCCGCGGCCGCGGATCCCACCACCAGGCGCCAGGCCGCAGGGCCAGCCCGCGCCGATCGCGCCCCTCCAGCTCCAGGCGCAGGGGCTCGCTCAGACGTTGCCCCGCTGAAAGACTCAGCATCAGACCATCGCCCTCCCCCAGCCAGCGGTGCTCCAGGGGCGGCTGCAGCTGACTGGACCTGGCGATGCTGGCGCTGTCCATCGGCCGGCTGAAGCGGCTGCGCAGGGCCGCAGGGCCGGAGCTGGCGGGCGCCGGTTCGAGGGCCTCCAGCCTTGGAGGCTGGCGCAACAGCCATTGCTGCTGCACCAACGCCAAAACTGCCGGGACCCCGAGGGCGAGCAGCAGCTGCCTCATGGCTCCAGGGGCCGGGCCGGCCGTGGGATCTCTCGAATCTGGGTGGGCACCACCACCAGACGCTCGCCGCCGGGCTTGCTTTCCAGGGCCATGCGCCCCTCGAGGGCAAGCCACTGGTCGGCCCGAGGCAGGGGCGAGGTTGTCGGCCAGCGGACCGGCATTCCCACGGGGGTGGCATCGGCCAGGCAACAGCGCACGAGCAGGCGGGCCAGCTGCGGAGGTTCCCCCTCCATCGGCAGCACGAAGCCGCTGATGCGCACCGGATCACCGACGAACAGGCGGGGATCGGGCTGGCTGCGCAGCAGCCGGACCCAGTCGGTGAGGCTGCGCTGGGCCGGGGGCAACACGAAGCTGAGGCCCTCCTCGCTGGTGGTGTCGCGGGGGCGCTGGCCCGCCAGATCCGCAAAGGAGGGGTTCGGCGGCACGGCCAGCACCAGCAGGGCGAGCACCGCAGTGCCCAGTAGCCCCGGTAGTTGGTTACGGCGCAGCCGATCCGCTCCAGGGGCCCCGGCCTTGCTTCCCTGGCGCCAGGCCTGGGCCATCTGCAGGACTCCCAGCAGCAGCAGCAAAGCCCCGGCCAGCCAGACCAGCGGATGGAACACCTCGCGCAGCAGCAGGGCGAGCCGGTCGCTGGCGGCACTCTGCAGCAGCACCAGCCCCCACAGGCCCAGTCCCAGGCCCCGCCAGAGGGCGGCCCGTCGGGGCAGATCCCCCCAGCCGGGGCGATGGGGAGGGTTCAGCCGCGCCACAGGTTCACCCATTGCCCAATCAGCAGCACCGTCAGGCTCGCACCGGCGGCGGTGAGGGCCAGGCCCACGGGACGCAACAGCAACCCCAGCAGACCGACCAGCTTGAGGTCGATCACCGGCCCGAGCAGAAGGAAGGCCAGCAGCGCCCCGGGGGTGACCTGGGCCGCGAAGCTCAGGGCGAGGAAGGCATCCACGCTCGAGCAGACCGAAACGATCAGGCTGAGCAGCATCAACGCCACGATCGACAGGGTGGGGGCGCCGCCCACCGCCAGCAGCCACTCCCGCGGCACCAGGGTCTGGACCAGGGCCGCCATGACGCAGCCCAGCACCAGCAGCACCGCCAGATCGAGGAACTCCTGGCTGCCGTGGCGCAGCACCTCAGACCAGGGTGGCCGCGGCGGGTTGACGGCCGCCGGCACCATGGCGGCATTGCCCCCCAGCACCCCCGTGCTGCGCTCCAGCAGGTTCACGCTGGCCAGGGGCTGATGCAGACGCCGTTCGGCCAGCAGATCCGGCTGCAGCAGGCGGGATTCCGGCAGCAGCGCCAACAGGCTCGCCAGAGCCAGGGCCACCAGCACGGCTCCCAGGGGCCGGGCCAGCAGCAGCCAGGGCTTGTTGGGGAAAGCGGCCCAGGTGCCGGCCAGCACGATCGGGTTCAGCACCGGCGCGGCAAACAGGAAGCCCAGGGCTGTGCCCAGGGGCGCCCCACCGGCCAGCAGGCGGCGGGCCACCGGCACATTGCCGCACTCACAGGCCGGTAGGGCGAAACCGAGGGCAGCCCCGGTAAGGGGACCGCCCAGGGGATGGTGGGGGAGCTGCCGCAGCCAGCGGCCGCCGGGGGCCAGCCAGCGGGCCACCGACGAGATCAGCACCCCCAGCAACAGGAAGGGCATGGCCTCGATCAGCAGCCCCTGGAACAGGGCCCAGGCCGTGGCCAGCCGGGCCGCGTTCATCCGGCCACCTCCGTCCGGAACCAGGTGGGGGTGGCCTCGTAGCAGGCGGCGTTCTTCTCGTTTTCACGGGCCTCCACCTTCCAGCAGCAGGCACGCCCCCCCTCCTGCTCCCGCAGCAGGGTGTTGGCCCAGCCCCACACCAGCTCGGCGCTGGCCTCCATGCCCACGTTGTCCATCACCCGCAGATCGAGGGCGCCGCCGGCGTGCAGGCGTTGCCAGTCCGGCAGGAGCGGGTCGTCGGCATTCACCAGGAAGGTGTGGTCGAACTGGTCGGCGAGGCGCTGCTCCAGGCCGCTGAGGGCTGAGAAGTCCACCACGAAGCCGTGCTGGTCCAGCTGGAGAGCCCGAAACCAGACGGTGAAGGAGCGGCTGTAGCCGTGCACGAAACGGCAGTGGCCGCTGTGGCGCCACTGGCGATGGCAGCAGGGATAGCCGCTGAAGGTCTTGGAACAGGTGTGACTCAAGGGGCTCGGCGGACCGGCGGCAAGTCTGCTGTGTCCTGCGGCCGGTCGGGGCGCTGCAGGGCTCTGCGGGAGCTATCGGCGGGAGTGGGCGGAATCCGTGGGCGTCGGAAGGCGAAACTGGCTGTGGTTCCGCTTCCGACTGACCTGCGGGTCCCGATGACCATGACCGAACCCCTGGAGGGAAGCCTTCAGTCGTTGCCCCCGCTGCGCTTCAACGACGCTGGCCTGATCCCGGCGATCGCCCAGGACTGGCTCGATGGGGCCGTGCTGATGGTGGCCTGGATGAACCGGGTGGCGATCGAGCGCACCCTCTCCAGCGGCGAGGTGCATTACTGGAGCCGCTCCCGGCAGGAGCTCTGGCACAAGGGCGCCACCAGCGGTCACTTCCAGCGGCTGCGGGGCCTCCGCTACGACTGCGATGCCGACGTGCTGCTGCTGACCATCGAGCAGATCGGTGACGTGGCCTGCCACACCGGAGCGCGCAGCTGCTTCTACGACCAGGGCCCGCTGGCCACCGCCGGTGGAGCGGAGGCCCCGCCTCCCCCTGCCGACGCCTGCACCGAACTGATGCGGGTGATCGAGGGCCGCCGCGACCAGCCGGAACCGGGCAGCTACACCAACAAGCTGCTGGAGGGGGGCGATAACCGCATCCTCAAGAAGATCGGTGAGGAGAGCGCTGAGTTCGTGATGGCCTGCAAGGACGACGACGGCCCTGCGATCGCCGGCGAGGCGGCGGATCTGCTCTTTCACCTGCAGGTGGCGCTGGCCCACCACGGGGTGAGCTGGCGGCAGGTGCAGGAGGTGTTGGCCGCCCGCCGTGGTGCCCCCCGCCGCGGCTAGTCAGGGCAGCCATTGCCTGGGCCTGCACCCTCGCCCAACCCTGCCACCACTGCTGGCCACCACTGCGCCGCCACTTCCGGTGTGCCGTACCACCGCGGTCCGAAGGCGCCACCATGGGCCACCCCGGCCAGGGTGATCGCCTCGGATCCAGCCAGCAGGGCCGAAGTCACGGGCACAAGACCATCGCCAGGGGCGTCGGCATCGCCGCAGATGTTGCGGTAGGAGGACGGAGCGAGGCGGCGGGCGGTGGGGCTGAAGGCAGCGGGTGGGAGGTCCCCCGCCACCGAGACGTAGCGCACCTGATCGGCGAAGGGGCAACCGGGCAGCTCCCGGTCGACCCGTTGGCGCAGCGGCGTGGCCCGCCGCGCGGTGTGGGGACTGCCGAGCATCACCAGGGTGTCGGCTCGGGCTTTGCCGTTGTAGGTGCGACCTTCAAAGGGTTGATCCGCCAGGAAGAGGCGCAGCATCACCCCACCGGAGCTGTGGCCGATCAGGGTGACGCGGCCCGTGGAGGAACGGGCGGCCTGTTCGGCCACCAGGACGGCGACCCGATCGAGCAGCCGCACCCAGCCGAAGGGGAAGGAGGTGAGCAGCCAGTCGAACCGGCTGGCGGGCACCAGCAGCACCGGCTGGGAAGTCTGGTCCTGGAGCCAGAGCCGCAGGGGTTCGTAGGCCTCGGCGGTGATCAGGAAGCCACCGAGGATCACGATCGGCTGCTGGGTCATCGCCGGGGGCGTCACGGACAGGCCACCAGCCAACCATCCCCCCGGCAGGATCGGCCCAATCACCTGGGAGAATGATTCTCATGCTTCTGGCGTTGCCATGGCCTCCCTGCTTCCCGCGTGCCTGGGCGTCCTGCCGGGGGTGGCACTGCTGCTTCTGGCCGGATGCACTGCCCCCGTCGGTGGGCCCGCATCCCCGCCGACCGCTGAAACCGGGAGGGCCGAATCCGGGGCGATGCCACCTCGGCCGGTGGTGGTCACCACGGTGCTGCCGATCACGTTGCTGACCCGGGCCGTGGCCGGCGACTGCGCCACGGTGGAGCCCCTCTTCCCCTCCACCACCGATCCCCATGACCTGCAGGTGCGACCGGCCGAGATGGCCCGTCTCGCCCGGGCCAGGGTGCTGGTGCGCAACGGCCTCGGCCTGGATGACTTCCTGCTGCCCCTGATCGACGGTGCCGGCCGTTCTGATCTGCGGGTGATCGAGGCCAGCCGCGGTGTCACTCCCCTGCCGGCGGACCACGACGATGGCCATGGGCATGGCGGTGACCACGACCATTCAGACAGCCATGGGGATGTGAATCCCCATGTGTGGCTCGACCCCCTGCGGGCCCGTCAGCAGGTGGGCACCATCCGCGATGGGCTGATCGCCGCCGACCCCAGCTGCCGCAAGGGTTACGACGAGCGAGCGGAGGCCTTCTCGCGACAACTCACCGCTCTCCACCAGACGCTGGATCGCCAGCTGACTCCCTATCGGGGCCGCACCGTGGTGACCTTCCATGATCTGCTGCCTTACTTCGCGGTGCGCTACGGACTCCAGCGGGCCGTGCTTGTCAGCCTGCCCGGGGAGAGTCCCTCCATCGCCGCCCTCGAGCAGGCCGGTCGCATCGCTCGCCGGGAGGGTCTGCGGGGCCTGCTGGCCGAGCCCCAGCAGAACAACCGGGCCCTGGTGGCCCTCTCCCGTGATCTGGGTCTGCCGATCCTGCGCTTCGATCCGTTGGAGCGGGGTGAGGAGAGCAGCGAACCGTCCGCCGCCCGCTATCTGCGCACCATGGAGGCGAACGGTGCCGCGGTGGCCGCCGCGCTGGGAGGGTCGGCGGCCCGGTCCGCCGGGGTGGGCGCTCCCGCGGATCGCTAGGTTGAAGCGATGGCGGAAATGATTCTCGAAGTCAGCGGCCTCACGGTGCGGCGGCGGGGTACCACCGCGGTGGAGAACGTCAGCTTCTCGCTCGCCGCTGAATCCGATACCGCGCTGGTGGGCCCCAATGGCGCCGGCAAGAGCACCCTGGTGCAGGCCATCCTCGGTCTGCTTCCCCATCAGGGCGGCCAGGTCCGGCTGCTGGGCGAACGCCTGGATGGCCGGGGCCGCCTTCCCGTCAGCGTGCGCGAGCAGATCGCCTATCTGCCGCAGCGGCTGGCCCTGACCGGACCCATCCCGCTCACCGTGACGGAATTCGTGGGTCTCGGTTGGGATGGCACCAGACTGCGCCTGCCCTGGAGAGGCGAGGGGCGACGCCGTGATGCCATCCGCTCCGCCCTGGCCAAGACGGGCTGCGAGGGCTTCGCTGAGCAGCGGATCAGTGACCTCTCCGGCGGGCAGCTCAAACGGGTGCTGCTGGCCTTCTGCGTGGTTCGCCCCCGCCGGCTGCTGGTGCTCGATGAAGCCCAGGCGGGCCTCGATCCCCAGGCCTCGGAGGCCTTCCAGCAGCTCCTGTTCAGCCTGCGGCGCAGCGAGGGCTGGACGATCCTGCAGGTCTCCCACGACCTCGACATGGTGCGCCGCACCTGTGATGGGGTGCTCTGCCTCAACCGCAGCCTGCGCTGCTCCGGCAGCCCCGATCATGCCCTGAGTCAGGCCCAGCTGGAGCGGCTCTATGGCCGCGACTATCTGCCCTATCACCACCACCATGGCGCCGGTGGGTGACGCGGTCTCGTTTCCGGAGCTGCTCGCCCTGCCCTTTCTGCAGCGGGCACTGCTGGCGGGTGCCCTCACCGGCGCCCTCGGAGGCGTGCTGGGCAGTTTCGCGGTGCTGCGCCAGCTCTCCTTCTTCAGTGATGCCCTGGGCCACTCGGCCCTGCTCGGCATCAGCCTGGGCGTGGCCCTGGGACTGAATCCCACCCTGGTGCTGATTCCCTTCGCGGTGCTGTTCGCCCTGCTGGTCAATCACCTGGTGGAGCGCAGCCAGCTGCCCACCGACGCCCTGCTCAACATCATCTACTCCTCCTCCCTGGCGATCGCGGTGGTGGCCCTGAGCCTGCTGCCCGGGTACCAGGGCGGGCTGCAGCAGCTGCTCTTCGGCGACATCCTGGGGGTGGACGGGCTTGATCTGCTGCTGGTCACTCTGTTGCTGCTGGGGGTCGGCACTTACCTGTGGGCGACCCGCAGCAGCCAGATCCTGCTCAGCCTCGATGAGTCCCTTGCCCTCTCCCGCGGGGTGGAGGCTCAGCGGCAGCGCCTGCTCTTCGTGGTCGTGCTGGCGGTGGTGGTGGCGGTGTCGATCAAGGCGGTGGGGGTGCTGCTGATCAGTGCCTTCGTGGTGATTCCGGCCTGCGCCGCGCGGCTGGTGAGCCGCCACTTCGGTGGCTATGTGCTGCTGGCCGCCGCCCTCGGCAGCGGCGGCGCCGTGGTGGGCGTGCTGGCCTCAGCGTTCCTCAACCTTCCCTCCGGACCCTGCGTGGTGATCGTGCAGCTATTGGGCTTCCTGCTCGCCCTGGCTGCCGGCCGGAGGCTGCAGGGCCGGGCCGCCTGAGTCGGGGGCGAAAACACTGGGCTGCTGCTGCAGCCAGCTGAGGGTGGCGCGGTCGCGGGGACCGATCTCCAGCACTGGGGTTGCCCCTGGCACAGCTGCCATCACATCAGCAGGCTGGTCGCTGTGGCCCCACAACCCGAAAGCATGGCCCAGTTCATGCAGGGCGGTGGCTTCGATGCCCAGCTGCCGTTGGTTCGGAGAGAGCAGCACCTGCAGGCGGGGCTCCAGCTGCCAGGCACCGTTGTGCCGTACCCAGCGCGCCCCCAGCAGCTCAGCGCGCCCATGGCTGGCCCGCTGCTCTCCCTCCAGAAGCCGCAGCGGCGGTCGGCGCCGCAGCACCTGAATCTGGGCGGCGGCGGGATCCTCCACCCGCTCGATCACCAGCAGCTCCTGCCAGCGGGTCAGGGCCGCCTCCACCGCCTCGCTCCAGCGGAGATCCCAGAGGGAGGCCTCGTCCCCGATCGGTTCGATCCAGATGCACCAGGGAGAGCGGTGAATCCAGCCCCAGGGGCCAGGTTGGAGCCGGTGGCGGTAATCCTCGAAACCCTCGGGACTGGCTGCTGACGGTGCCGTGCCGCTCGATGGCCTGGTAGTCGGTGTCCTGGCGATCGAGTCTTGGGTGATCGGCGTCTCTGGTGGAACTGCCGCAAGGACCGCCTCGGGCACTGGGCAATTGGGTTGATCCGAGACTGTGGGGGGTGCCAGCGGAGCCCTGGGAACCGGGGAAACTGACCTTGCGGCCGGAGGTGGCGCCATCGCGCCAAACAGCAAGACTGCAAAGGCTGACCCTGAAGCCGCACTGGCGATCAGGATCCGCCCGGTGCGGCCAGTCCTCACCCGGCTCCTCCAGGCAGTCCAACGCCGCGAGCCATCAACGTGGCCAACAGGGGGATGGCGGCGAATCCGGCCAGCTCGATGTTGAGGATCCAGCCCAGACGCTTGGCCAGGGCCTCGCTCACCTGCGGAGCTTCACCCTTGCGCAACGGAATGGCCCAGAGGATGTAGGTGATCGTGGGATAGAGCGACAGGCCCCCCACCGACAGGTAAAGGCCCACCTTCCACCAGAACAGGGGATTCTCGGTGTAGAAGGCGCTGCCCTGGCCGAAGTGGAGCACGCGCAGGATGCCGCTCCCCAGCAGGGCCAGGGCTGCCAGGCCGTAGACCACGTCAGTGATCACCATCAGCGTGGCGTCCTGCTTGCTGGGGTTGGGGCGGATCAGCCGCCGCTCCAGCACCAGGGCCCCGAAGCAGAGCATGAAGCTGAGGTAATGCACGTAGGCCACGCCGGCGCTGGAGAGCACCGGGGTGGGCAGGGCAGCGAAGCCTGGCATCGATGGGGTGGAGCGTTGGCAGCGACGGTAGCCAAGGCACTCCGGCCTCAGCGGACGGCCACCGCTGCTCTGGACAGACCGCTGCCCGGGCCGCTGCCCGGGACAGACCGTTGTTCAGGGCAATCCTCTTCTGATGACAACGCGCATCTCAGAACCAACCTCTCGGCTGGGGCCCACCGCATCCGCCGATCCAGGCGATACGCCCCAGGGGCTGCAATTGTAATCAGATGAAAGTGTAGGAACTGGAAGAGAATATGTAATCAGTCAAAGGTTACGAAGAGAGTCGAAACGTTGGTTGTCATTCATCTGGCTCGTGTCCCCTGATCAAATCAGCCTAGGTTCAATTCAGTCTCGGTAGTGGTTGTAATGGCGACATCGCTCAGCGCCTATCTCGGTGAAATCGGTCGGCATCAACTTCTCACTCCCGAGCAGGAGCTCACCCTCGGGCGAAAGGTGCAGGCCATGGTGGGGCTACAGGAGCGCTGCCACGACGCTGGCGGCAGTGGCCCCGCCTGCGAGTACAGCGATCTCGAGCGGCGCACCATGCGTCTGGGTGAGCGCGCCAAGGACCAGATGATCACCGCGAACCTGCGGTTGGTCGTGAATCTGGCCAAGCGCTACCAGGGCAAGGGGCTGGATCTGCTCGATCTGATCCAGGAAGGCACCCTGGGGCTCACCCGCGCCGTCGAGAAATTCGATCCCACCCGCGGACATCGCTTCAGTACTTATGCTTACTGGTGGATTCGTCAGGGACTGAACCGTGCCCTGTCCACCCAGAGCCGCACGATTCGGATCCCCGTCAATGTGAACGAGAAGCTCACCAGGCTGCGGGCCGCCAAGGCCCGCTATCTCCAGGCCAATGGACTACCCCCCGCCGCCAGTGATCTGGCCCGGATGATGCAGTTGCCCTTGGGTGACGTCGAGGATCTGCTGGGCTGCGAGTTGCGCAGTGTCACCGTGAGCCTGCAGGGGGTGGTGAAGTCGAAGGCGGATCCCTCCGAACTGGTGGACGTTCTGCCCAGCAACGAAATGCCGCCGATGGAGCGGGCAGAGCTGGCCGAACGCAGTGCCTCGGTGTGGGCACTGCTGGAGCGGGCCAGCCTCACACCCAAGGAGCGCACCGTGGTGCTGTTGCGGTTCGGGCTGGACGGCAGCAATGAATGGCGCACCCTGGCGGAGGTGGCCCGTCAACTGGCCTGCAGCCGCGAATATTGCCGACAGGTGGTTCAGCGGGCCCTGCGCAAGCTGCGGAAAGCCGGCATCGAGAGCGGTCTGGTGGAAGCAGAATGAAAGTCCTGCGCGACCGGCGCCATGACTTCCAGCTCCGCGGCATCTTCGGCACGGCCTTCCTCCTTCGCCGCTGAAGGTTTCGATCCCGATCCCCCAGGACTGGAGGTGGAAGCTGAGGTGCTCGAAAGCCGGGTGGTCGATGAGGCCGTGCTGCTGCGCCTGCTGCGCCGCGCCGGGCGGCTGGTGGCACGGCCGGCCCTGGAGTGCCTTGAGCTGCTGCTTGATGCCTCCACTCCCGCCCAGGTGCGGTTCACCGTGCTGGCGGCTCTCACCTATCTGCTGGTGCCGATCGACCTGATCCCCGATTTCATCCCGGCGGCTGGCTTCAGCGACGATCTGGTCGCGATCACGGCCCTTCTGGGGCTCTGCACACGCCATCTCACCCCCGACATCAAGCGCCGGGCGCAGCGCAGACTGGATCGCTGGTTCCCCCCCGGCCGCTGATGCCGTCCCTGAGTACCGATCAGCGCGAAGATCTCCAGTCTTTCCTCAAAGACTGGCTTCGCCATGCCGGCCGCAACCAGGCCGATCTGAGGCGGGCACTGCGGGCCGCTTCGATTCGGATGCCGGTGCTGGTGGACGCGCTTGAACAGATCCACCACACCGATGGATTGACGGGCCTGGCGGAGCGGCTCTGCGGCATCGAGGAGCTCTGGCAGCAGGAGGATCAGGGGGTGGATCCTCAGGCAGCGGTGGGTCATTCGGCCCTCGACGATCAGCTGGGTGAACTGGATCTGTTGTTGCAGGAGATCCGCGGCGATCGTCAGCCCTGACAGCCAACAGGCAAAGTGTGGCCAACCAGCCCATTTCTCCCGTCCAGTCCGACGATCCACTTGCCACCTCTGACATGACGACCTCGCGCCGCACCAGCAGCTCCCTCCTCGCCGGGCTGGCCTTGATCACGGCTTCCACCAGCCTGGCTCTGCTCTGTGCCGACCCTGGCAGAGCCCAGAGCCAGAGGTTTCTGCTGGGCCCTGGCAGCTCGGTCGGCCCCTCCACCAAGGTGAAACCTGAGAACTGCGTCACCGCCGAGGATGGTTCGATCACCTGTGACACCAAGCTGGAGAATTCCCCCAGCGACACGCCGGCAAGGCCCCAAATGGATCCTTTCCCGAACTGACTGACCCAGAGTCGACAGCGATGCGCATGCAGCCGTGCAGATGAAAACGAGGCCCTGGTTTCGGCGTGTCACCGATGATGGTGGCTTCCTGCATCTGATTGATCGAGGGGAGCAGCAGCTGGCCAAGCTGCTTGCCCTTGTGCTCTGCGTGGTGATTGCCGCCGCCACCTTCCAACTGGTCGCGGTCGTGATCGGTTCGCTGTTCACCTCCAACAGCCGCTGGATGGGGGACGACCTCACCGCAGTGCTGGGCGATCTGCTCAATCTCCTGATCGCCCTGGAGGTGCTGCAGAACATCACCTCCTATCTGCGGCGCCACGTGGTGCAGATTGAGCTGGTGCTTCTCACCGCGATCACCGCCGTTGCCCGGAAGGTGATTGTGCTGCCACCCGGTGCGGAGAACAAGCCGCAGCTGCTTGTGGGTCTGGGAATCGCGGTGCTCTCTCTGGCCGCTGCCTTCTGGCTGGTGCGCAGCCTCAGTCTGCGCAAGCCGCCTTCGAGAACAGGGCCAGCCATACGGAACCGGGAGCCGGATCCGTCCGTTCCAGACGATGGGCTCGATGAGCTCTGATCCAGAGGCTGTCTCCGGCTGTCATTTGCCGCGCCTCGGGTTCATCAGCAAAGCGCAGTGTGGCGCTGCCGCGTAGCAAGAGCACCCATTCGTGCTCCTCCTGGTCGTACCAGAAGTGGTCGGGATTGGCGAAGTCGCAGGAATGGATCCGCTCCAGACGCAGGCCTGGCGCCTCAAGCAGCAGGCGGGTCTCTTCGGTTCCAGCGGCTGGACAGGAACCAGCCAGCAGGTTGTCATCACCGGCGGTAGGGTTCTCCTGTTCTCCCCAGCGGCGACCGATCTCAAAACCACGGCTTTGCGCCAGACTCACCACCTGATGGTGGTGGTTGCAGTCGCGCAGGGCCTGGCGCAGCGCCGGATCCGCTTCGCTGAGGGCCACGAAGGCCTGGAGCGCTCGAACCTTCTCGAGGAACTGCTGCAGCTGGGCTTCGGCCATGGCAGGAGCACGGATCAACGGAGCGACTTGATCATCCGCCAGCGCAGAAACGTCGCTCCGCCGAAGAGCACCTCCTCCTCCTCCTGCACCTCCCAGCCGAGTCGCGTCAGCAGGGGCCGTGACAGCTGGCTGGCCTCGGTGCGCAACTGCGCGCAATGCTGACGGCGGGCATGGGCTTCCAGCTGGAGCACCAGGGCCGTGGCGCGCCCCTGGCGGGATGAACGGCCGCGGCAATAGAGCAGAGAGAGTCGATCGATCGGATCGAGTACAGCGAAGGCTTCGATCCGCTGGGAATCGTCTGCTACGCAACTGGCGAGGCCGTAGCCGTTGCAGAGGGCGGAACGCACCGCATCGCCGCGAGCAGCGTTGGTGGCCCAGGCCTCGATCTGTGTGCTGCTGTAGAGACCCTGAGTCTGGGAGATTACGGCGTCGTGATAGAGGTCAATCAGCTGGTTCAGATCCTCGGCAACCAGCGGACGGATGAGGGTCATGAAACTTGTGGTGGCATGGGTTGGTGTCACGACAACAGCTAATGCTGGTGTACGTTACGGGGGTCGGTCAATTGCTAGCGAAGACATTCCATGCTCATCGGAACGGAACTACTGGCCAAGGTCAAGGAACTCGGTGATGCCAGCAAGTCGGAGATCGTCCGGGAATGCGGCTATGTGTCGTCCAAGAAGGATGGAGGCGATCGACTGAATTTCACCGCCTTCTACGAGGCCCTGCTCGAAGCCAAGGGCGTGGCGTTCGGTGGTGGCGGCAAGGTTGGCAAAGGTGGACGCAAGCTCAGCTACATCGCCACGGTTCAGGGCAATGGCAACCTGCTGATCGGCAAGGCCTACACCGCCCTGCTCGAGCTGGAGCCCGGTGAGCAGTTCGAGATCAAGCTGGGTCGTAAACAGATCCGTCTGCTGCCCGTCGGTGCCATGGAAGAGATGCTTGAGGATGAGGACGAGTGACAGTGCAGCGCAAGTGTTCATGGGGTGGCCTGGTCATCCCATGGCTGCTGGTGCTTGGGCTGGTCGCTTCGCTGCTGATCGTCCAGCCCGGAGCCGCGCTGGCTCTGGCTGAAGCCGAGCCCAGGTCTGAACAGGTCAGCACTGCCCAGGTCAGCACTGCCCAGGTCAGTGCTTCCCAGTCAAGCGGTGCACAGCTGTTCGAGAATCATTGCGCCGGTTGTCACCTGCAGGGAGGCAACATCATTCGTCGCGGTAAGACCCTCAAACTGGCGGCCCTGCAACGCAATGGCATCGCTGATGCCGACGCCGTTGCCGCCATCGCCAGAGCAGGCGTGGGTCAGATGGGCGGCTATGCCGACGTGCTTGGGGATGAGGGTGTGTCCGTGGTGGCGGCCTATGTGTGGCAGCAGGCCCAGGCTGACTGGCCCAGACAGCCTCGGGACACCTGATCCAGGGCCTGGCACCTCAGAACGCCTGGATCCAGGGATAGACCGCAACGGCTGTCCAGATGCCGTTGCGCCAGTAGACGTCGGACTTGACCAGGTCTTCAACCTCCTGCAGAGATCCGGCCTCGAAGATTCCGAACACGTGGGTGCTGGCTTCGGTGGGTCCAAGGGTGACCAGGGTTCCAGCCTCTTTGAGGCGCTGCAGACCCGCCAGGTGCTCCTGGCGGTAGGGCGTGCGTTTTTCGAGAGCGTTGTCGCAGTAGGTGCCCCAGAGCACAAACTTCGCCATCACCAATCGGTCGGTGCGGTCCGACAGTAAGGCCCATGGGACAGCAATCCGTCACAGCAGGAAGCAGCTCGGCAGGGTGGTCTGAGCGCGCGTCAGCCGTGCCACCAGCCGCCGCCCGGCTGGAGGCGGTGGCCAGCCCTGTGATTCCGGAGGTGGCGGCCCTGACCCGCCAGACCCCCGGCACCCTCTCCCTGGCCCAGGGGATGGTGCACTGGGCTCCGCCGCCCGGGGTGGATGTCGCCGTTCGGCAGGCTCTCGACGCCGCTGCCAGCCAGCCAGGCGGCTGCAGCGCCGCCCTGCATCGCTACGGTGCCATGGCCGGCGAGCCGGAGCTGCTGGCGGCGATCGGCACGAAGCTGCGGCACCAGAACCAGCTGGATCTGGAGGGCAGCGCCCTGCTGGTCACGGCCGGCAGCAACATGGCCTTCAACGCTGTGGCACAGGTGATCTGTGATCCCGGCAGTGAGGTGTTGCTGCCGGTTCCCTATTACTTCAACCACGCCATGGCGATCCAGCTGGCTGGCGGCGTGCCGGTGCCGGTGGAGGCCGGCTGGATTCCGGACCCGGAGATTCTGGCCAGGGCGATCACACCGCGCAGCCGCGCGATTGTGACGATCTCCCCCAACAATCCCAGCGGCCTGGTGATTCCCGCATCGGTGCTGGCGGCGATCAATGCCCTGTGCGAGCGCCACGGCCTGTTCCACATCAACGACGAGGCCTACGAACTGTTCGTGCATGGCGCCGAACCCCACTGGAGCCCGGGCTCCCTGGCGGGCAGTGGTGCCCACACCATTTCGCTGTATTCCCTCTCCAAGGCCTATGGCATGGCGGGCTGGCGGATCGGTTATGCGGCGTTGCCCCAGCAGCTGATGGCCGCTGTGGCCAAGGTGCAGGACACGGTGATGATCTGTCCGCCTCTGCTCAATCAGCGGGCTGCCCTGGCTGCCCTGGAGGCTGGCCCAGCCTGGTGTGCATCGCGCATCGCGGCCCTGGGGGAGCGTCGCCGCCAGCTGGTGAACGCCCTGAATGAGGCGGCTGAAAGCCTGCCCTGTGCCCTGCTGGCCCAGCCGGATGGGGCCTTTTATGCCCTGCTGCGCATCGATGCGCCTGGCGGCACCCTGGGTTCGCGGGATCTGATGCGGCGGCTGGTGCTGGAGCAGCGACTGGCCAGCGTGGATGGCGCGAGCTTCGGGCTGGTGGATCAGAGGCACGGCTGTGTGCTGCGGCTCAGCTACGGCATGCTCAATGCGGCGGAGCTGGAGGAGGCACTGCGGCGCCTCAGGCAGGGCATCAAGGCACTGATCCAATCCGGCCCCAGCGGCCCATGAATGGCCAGGTGAGATCGATGGGTGCCGCACCATTCCGCGGCCAGAGCGCCCGCAGGTCCCTCTCCGCTTCCACCAGGGGATCGACCCCCTGCTCCCGAGCCCGCTGTACGGCCGACCAGGTGCCCAGATGGCCGAGGAAGGTGGCCAGGTCCCAGTGACGCTCAATCGCCAGATCGTCGGGGAAGGGCCATTCCTCTGCGGGAAAGGTGAGATCCTGGTAAGCGTTGTCGACCAGCCGTCGCTCGGGAGGCCACCAGGGCGCCAGGGTGTCGCTGTAGAACGTCTCAAACCAGGCGCGCAGTGCCGCGGAGGGCATGTGCACGGGCAGGTAGCCGATCCAGGCCATGGCGGCACCCGGTCGTGCCACGCGACGCAGCTCGGCGTCGAAGGCGGGTCCGGCGAACCAGTGCACCGCCGCGGCCACCATCACCCCTGAAACGCTGGCGGGCTCCAGGCCACTGGCTGTCGCGGAAGCGCAGCGGTAGTGCACCCGCTCCTGCGCTGCGGCCGCTGCCAGTTGCTCGGCACTGGCATCGGTGGCGATCACCTCGCTGAAGTGGCGGGCCAGGGCCAGGGAGGCCTGGCCGCTGCCGCAGCCGCAGTCCCAGACCCGATCACGCTGGGGACAACGCGCCGCGAAGCGGGCGAAGAAGGGCTCCGGGTAGGTGAGCCGGTAGCGGGCGTAGTCGCCGGCCACGGCGCCGAACCAGCGGGAGGCGGCCGGAGCACCTGGACTCGTGGACTTTCCTGGTGCATTTGACGGCATGAAAGCCATCATGGAGGCAACGGCATGTGGGTGATGGCCCTCCAACGAACCCTCCAGCGGCTCCAAGGCCGTTCCGTTGCAACCCCATTCCTCCTGGTGGTTGCTGGGTTGTTGGCTTTGCTTCCGGCAGGTTGCGGTCCTGCCCTGCAGGTTCAAGCCAACGACCAGCCGGACGTCCCTTCCCCTCAGCCAATCGGTGCAGCCGGGCTTGCAGCCGTCGACATGGCCAACCCCCTAGGCCTCGCCTGAGCTCCTCCCCAGCAAGACTCAGGCGTCCAGCCCCAGACGCAGAGTCGAGCAGAACCGGCCGGCAGCAGCGGCGACATCCTCTCCGGCGGCATGGGCTTCGGCCATCACCTTGACCAGAGCGCTGCCCACGATGGCTCCGTTGGCGCCCCAGTCACGCACCTGGCGGGCCTGCTCAGGTCCGGAGATGCCGAAGCCCACGGCCACGGGGGTGCCGTCGCTGGTCTTGAGCTGCTGCACCAGGCTGCCGACGCGGCTCTGCAGGCTGGTCCGCACCCCCGTCACGCCGGTGACACTGACCAGATAGGTGAACCCTCGGCTGGCGGCATGGATGCGGGCCATCCTGTCGGCTGGAGTGGTGGGGGCCACCAGCAGCACCAGGTCGAGCCCTTCGGCGGCGGCGATCGGCGAGAGCTTTTCGGCTTCCTCCAGAGGCAGATCGGGAACCACCAGGCCGGCGGCACCGGCGCTGGCGGCCTCCTTGCAGAAGGTCTCCATGCCCCGGTTGAGCAGGGGATTGCTGTAGGTGAACAACACCACCGGCGTGCTGAGCGCACCGCGCAGACCATCCAGCAGCTCCAGCACTGATGCCGGCGTGGTTCCGGCCCGCAGGGCGCGGCTGGCGGCGGCCTGAATCACCGGGCCATCGGCCAGGGGATCGCTGTAGGGGATTCCCAGCTCAATCAGATCGGCGCCGTTCTCCTGAAGTGTCAGCAGCGTCGCAGCGGTGGTGGCCAGATCGGGATCGCCGGCCATCAGGAACGGCATCAGGGCGCAGCGTCCCTGCTCAGCGAGGGAGGCGAACCGCTGGTCGATGGCCGTAGCAGCGCTGCAGGCGGAAGGTGTCGCGGCAGAGGGGCTCATCAGCCGATCCGAAGGGGCGTCGGAAGCGAGCCTATGGGGTCACATGTCGGCGTCGGCCTGGAGCTGGCCCACCTCAGCCAGGAGCTTCTCTTGCTCCTCGGGGCTGAGGGAATCGAATTTGGCCTGCAGCTGCTCGATCGTGTGGGCGTCGTAGGCCTCGCGGTAGGTGCGACGCTGCTCCATATAGGTCATTTTTCCAGTCACCACCCGCAGCAGGTAGGTGGCTGTCCAGCCCACCACCACCAGCACCAGCAGCACCGAAGAGGCGATGCCGGCACTGAAGCCCTCGTAACCAGTGGCGGTGAAAATGCCATAGCCAATCCCGCCAAGCCCGAAGACCAGCAGACCCAGCAGGATCGCCTGAGCGCGGCTCATGAGCCCGCGTCTCCCTGGCCTGCCATGCGCAGGTTGATGAAGGGAGAGAACAGGATCAGGCCGGGGAAAAAGAGAAACACCAGGCCGTAGACGCCGAAGCGCTCAATCTTGCCCATCACATACCAGCGCTTCACCATCCACCAGTAGAGGGCCAGGGGCACCACCACCAGGTAGGCACCCGCGAGGGCAACAAACGCTCCAAGCCCGAGCAGGTTGTCTGCCGTGAGGAAGCCGGGCATGACCAATCGGAGCACCACTGCGGCGAATTTAGGATGGCTGCGCCGGGGGCATGGCGGAATCGGTAGACGCAGCGGACTTAAAATCCGCAGGTGGCGACACTGTGGGGGTTCAAGTCCCCCTGCCCCCATCGTTGAAAAAGCTTGTCGCAACTGGATTCTGGCAAGGCGCTGATGGTCGAAGCGGTTTTGGGGCTAGGCACGATTTAGGCACGAAAAAGCCCAAAAAGGGTCAAACTAGGCACGGTTTTAGGCACGGTCGCCATGCCCTCCAAGGACCCGTATCTGACCCGTGTCAACCGGGCCCTCAGGGACTTGGGCTGCGCGGTGGCGATTGAGGTCGCTCCCTCCGGCAAGCGCCTGCGGCTCAGAAGCACGATGCCGCTGCCCGACGGCTCCTGGAAGCAGCAGCGCATCAGCACCCCGATTACCTACCCCGCGGGGTTGGAGCAAGCCCGCAAGCTGGCCGAGGAGCTCGGCCGGGATATCGAGCTCCACCGCATGGGGCTGGACCCCTTCCCCTTTGAGCGGTGGTTCGATGACTCCCAGAAAAGTGGAGGCGGGAAGAAGGGTGGGGAGGCCGAAGACGGGATCAGCGGCGTTCAGGCGATCCGCCGCACCGAGCAATGGTGGATCCAGCAGCGAAGGCGTGGGGTGAGTGCCCCGGTCTCCTGGGCCACCGACTACGCCTCGCCCCTCAAGCCACTGCTGTCTCTGGAGAAGATCGATCTGAAGGTGCTGACCGCTTTGGTCGAGAGCAAGGAGGTGGGGAGCCGCAACCGGCGTCGGGCTTCAATCGCCACCGTGGCAGTGGCCCGTGCGATCGATCTGGGCCCGGAAGCCGTCCAAAAGCTCAAGGATCTCGGCAAGGGGTACACCCCACAGAAGGATGCGGCCCCGCGTGAGCTGCCCACGGATGCGGTGATTCTTGAGGTGATTGATGCGTTGCCCGCCGATTGGCAGTGGGTTGCCGGTGTGTGCGCCACCTATGGCACTCGCCCCCATGAGGCACTGATGAAGGCTCAGGTCCAGCCCAATGGCCTCGTGGCGATTGAGGGAGGAAAAACCGGAGCCCGCCAGGGGCTGCCACTCCCGAAAGCCTGGATCGATCGCTGGTCGCTTGAACGCAGGCGCCTGCCCGGCATCAACCTCGATCGGGACCACCGCACGGTGGGAGCACAGCTGGGTGTGGCGCTGCGGCGGTTCGGGGCACCCTTTCAGGCCTATGACCTGCGCCATGCCTGGGCGGTGCGGGCGATTCACAACCCGCAGATCAGCCCGTCCCTGGCGGCCAAGAGCCTCGGGCATTCCCTGATGGTTCACACCACGCTCTACCAGCGCTGGTTTGACAGCGCCTCGATGGCCTCACTTGTTGCGCAGATGTGAGGCGAAGCCCTCCACATCCACGTACAGCGTCCTGCGCTTGCCGGTGTCGCCGGTGGTGGCGCTCACGAACTGAGGAGGGATGCGACCGCGGTCGATGGCCATGCGCAGGGCACGGGTGCTTGGGAAATGCAGGGCCATGGCGGCTTCGGACAGGGGCAGCCAGGGGCTGCTGCTGAGCCTGGGCTTCAGCTCCAGCTTCGCTTGGATCACATTCAGCTGAGCACAGATGAGATTGAGTTGCTGCTTGATGTCATCCGCAGCTGTCAGAGATGGGCTCATGGCAGTTGGATTCTCGCAACACCATTTGAGCCCCTGGGTTCAGCGATTAAGCGCTGCTGAACCGTGCAGACCGTGCAGATGTCCAGGACTTGCACGGTCTGCACGGTTCCAGGGCATCCAGGCAGGCCGTGCAGGAGGTCAAATAAAAAGGCCGCAGCGAAGTTCGCCGCGGCCCTGAGTTCTTGCTGAACTGATTATGGCGTCTCCGGAGATTGCTGCGACTGCTATCTGCTGGGCTGTTCAACAACAAAGTGGTGCGTCCTGGGGCTCCTCCGATCAGGAGGTTCGCCCATGACCCCCTGCAACTACACAGCACTGAGGGAAGCGGTCGGCTATCTGTCCCGGCTGGGGCTCAGCCTGCAGACGGTGATTCCAGTGGCGCTTCCTGCCGAGTCCTACCCGGTGGCCAAGCAGAACAGCACAACCGGTCAAAGGGAGGTTCAGCGTGACAACAACGGGCAGCTTCTCCCTGCATTTGACGGCAAGAACCCGAGTTTCTGGCTGGCTGATGGCGAGCCGAGATTGACAAGTCAGAGCCAGCCGGCTGATGAGTCTGAGGTGTTGAAACGGCTTGATGTCGCCGAGCGACTGGGACAGCCGATCGAACTCGTCATCATCCCGTCCACGGATGTGGTGGACATCGATTCTGATCGCAAGAATTATCCAAGCAAGGAGGCTCTGGATCAGGACTGGATGCCTCTGCTGGATTTCTGCCCGGAGCTCACGCAGACCCGCGTTGAGCGCACCCCCGGCGCGGGGTCGGGGCGGGGTCCGCTCACCCGTTTCAGCCGTCGCAACCCCTGCCCGGTCTGCGGTCGCGTCAAGGATGCGAAGTGCTCCACCAACGCCAACGGCCTGGTGCTCTGCTGGCGCGGGACCACCCACCAGCCGCCGAGCTGGGCAGACCGCAAGGGCAGCCACGGCCCCGGTCACGACGGGCAGATCTGGGCATATTTGGGTGATTCCGCCGGCTGGGGCCAGTTCCGGCTGGATCGCCCCCTGGAGCCCCGCAAGTCGATCAGGCCCAAGGCCACACGGGCATGGACCTACTGCGACCGCGATGGCACCCCGCTGATCACCGTCAAGCGCAACGACGACGGCAGCGGAAAACGGAAGATCTATCAACAGGCCCTGGTGGCCGGCAAGGCCCCCCGCGATCTGCAGGCCCTGGTCATGCCTTACGGCTACCGCGAGGCCCTGGAGGCCCTGGAAGCCGGCGCTGAGGCGGTGTTCTGGGTCGAGGGTGAGCCGTGCGTCGATGCGCTGCGGTCGCTGGGTCTGCCGGCAGTGACCAGCATCGGCGGCGCTGGCAAGTTCAACCCCGCCCGCGATGGCGGTTTGTTCCCGCCCGATCGGCTGGTGATCGTCCCAGATCGTGACCGCAAGGGGATCGAACATGCCCGCCAGATTGCTGTCGCCCATCCCGGCGCCCGGTGGTTGTTGTGCTGGCCCGATCAGCCGCACCTAATGGAACGGCTCATGCCCTGCCACCGGTGGCCTTGATGTAGCCGACTGGATCGCAGAAGGCGCCACCGCTGAGCAACTGCTGGCCGCCATTACGACCGATCCGCCGGGGCTGGAGGCTGCCGCTGCGCCGCCGGATGGAGAGCAGCTTGACGATGGTCGCCCCATCGATCTGCAAGGCGCTGATGCGCTCTATGCCGAAGCTCAGGGCCGGCTGGCATCCGTCGCGCGGACGTTGTTCCGTTACGACGCTGCTGCCGGTTACTGGCAGCGGGAGGGTGATGACATCTACGAAACCCGTGCTCAGGGGCTGCTGCGCCGGGTTTGCAAGATGGCCGCCAACAAGGGCCCCACCTACCCCTACGGGTCGATCCGCCATGTGCGCGACACCGTGGCGTCCCTCAAGGTGCTAGCCGGCCAGGGGCCCCTCAGCAGCGCGACACCACCGCCCGTGGTGGTGTTCCGCAATGGCACCTACAACCTGGCCACCGGGACGCTTGAGCCCCACGATCCCGACCACGGCGCCACCTATGGGATCGCCGCTGATTACAAGGCCGGCGCAGCCTGCCCGCCCGAGCTGCGGCGGCTGCTCACCACCTGCTACCCCGAAGGTGCCGGGTCGATCGTCCGGGCGCTGATCCGCTGGCTGATCGACCCATCAATCCCCTACGGGCAGGCCTTCCACCTGCTCGGCCATACCGGCACCGGGAAAGGCACCCTGCTGGCCTTCCTGCTGGGTCTGCTGCCAACTGATCTGCAGTCCTCCCTAGGAGTTTGTCGCCCATACCGCCCGGCCAGGCGAGTGCAGCGAACACTGCGTCCGCAGACCGGATCTATCCGGTGCCGCAGGCTTCTCGTCCTGTTGACCATCGCGATGGTGCTGATTCGTCTCTGACCAACTTGGCCAGACAGGGGCATTCCCCTTCAGCCTGTCGCTGCCGCCAGCCCCGGCTGCTGTGATCGTCTGTAGCGGAAAAGCTTGAGCAGGTTGTGTGTCGCAGCGATCAGGTGCCATTCGCCGTCGACCTTCTGCAGGCCTCGCAGCAGGAAGCGCCGCAGGCCTCTGGCTTCCTTGATCTGACCGTTCACCGGTTCCACGATCGCTTTGCGCTGGGCGTAGATCTTTGACCCCTTCTTGCTTCTGAGCTTGCGGGCCATCCGGGTTTTCTCATCGGCATCTTTGGGCAGCGGTCCGCGTTTCGGCGGTGGTGGCTTGCCATGGGGCAGGCGGCCGGTGGCGATGTAGGCGTCGATGCCCTGATCAGCGCAGGCCTTGGCGTTGGCCTCGCTCCAGTAGCCCGCGTCCATCGTCATCACATCCGGCAGCGCACCAGCGCTGTCAACGATGCGCCCCAGCATGGGAGTCAGGTGCTCGACATCTGGGGGCTGGTTGCTCACACCCACCGCCACGATCACCTGGTGGTCGCTGTCGACCGCCAACTGGCAGTTGTAGCCCTGCAGATAGGAGCCGCCTGACTGCATCAGATGGCTCTCGGGGTCAGTGAAATTGCGCTGGGTCTTCTTGGTTGGTGTGCCGTCGGCCTTCCTGGCCAGGCCACGCCTGGGCATCGCATCAGCCGCAAGCGGCTGCAGATCCGGCGGCTCCAGTCCGGCGTTTTCGGCGGTCTCGATGGCCTGCTCCCTCGCCGCTTTGGCTTTGGCAGCTGCTGCCTCAGCTTTTCTGGTCAGCTCGGCCTGTTCCGTTGCTGGTGCATCGGCCTCGCGCGCAGCCGCCGCTTTGGCGCTGGCTTTCTCTGCTTCCTCCCATCGCTGCCGTGCAGCGGCAGCAGCGGTTTCCGCTTCCATCTCCTTGCGTGCCTGGCGGATCCTGGCCAGGCGGCTCTGCTTGTGCCGCAACGCATCGGGCAGATCACTGCCGCGTTTGTCCTTGCCGTACCGGCGATCCTCCTGGGCATCCAGGATTTCGGCCTTGCGCACCAAGGCGTTGATCTCTTTCTCCAGTTCCTTCTCAGCCCTGAGCATCCGCTGGTGGCTCATGGCCATTGATGATTTCGGGACCCCACCAGCGCGGGCCTGACCCTGCTCATGGCGGACCTTCTCCAGTTTGGGGTGGTGTCTTTCACAAGACCTGTCGGTCCGTGCGGTGGGGCAACCAGCCGGGAAGTCCCGTGACCTCATAGGAGTCCGACGTTCCCGTCCCGTCAATGGCCTGTCCGTCTGCCCGGTTGGTTGCACCCCCTCCCGTCCCCAGCAGTCATGAGCGCAGCGACAGCACATGCCCCCGAGATCAGCACTGGCCACGATGTGGTGGTCGGCATTGACACCCACAAACTCACGCACATGGCGGTGGCCCTGGGCGCCAATGGCGGCTGGCTGGGCAGCCTCAAGCTGGATGCCAAACGCAGTGGCTACCAGGAGCTGATCCGCTGGGCCGCAGCATTCGGCTCCAACCCGGTATTCGCCGTGGAGGGAACCGGTTGCTACGGCGCCGGGCTCTGCCGCGCCCTGCAGGCCGCAGGGATGGCAGTGGTAGAAGTGAACCGGCCGGATCGCTCCACGCGGCGGCGCATCGGTAAGGACGACACCATCGATGCGGAGGCCGCAGCACGGGCCTGTATCGCCGGAACGGCCAGCGTCATCCCCAAGGCGGGCGACGCTTTGGTGGAGATGATCCGCATGCTCAAGGTGGCCAAGGATTCGGCCACCGCGAACCGCACCGCAGCCCTCAATCAGCTGCACGCCATCGTGGTGACGGCGCCGGCAGCGTTGCGGGAACGGCTGCAGCGGCTCAAGAGAAAGGAGCTGCTCGAAAGCTGCACAGGCCTGCGTTCTGGCGAGATCACCACCCCTCAGGCGGCCGCCAAGATGACCCTGCGCATCCTGGCGCGCCGCATCCAGCAGCTGGATGAGGAGCTCAAGGAAACCGTCACGCAGCTGGATCGACTGACCATGCAGCTGTGCCCCGAGCTGCGGAACACCTACGGCGTGGGTGTGGACATCAGTGCCACCCTCGTTGTGGCAGTTGGCGACAACCAGGAACGGATGAAATCCGAGGCGTCATTCGCTGCCCTCTGTGGCGTCAATCCACTGCCCGCCAGTTCGGGCAAGGTGGTGCGGCACCGGCTGAACCGCAGCGGCAACCGCCAGGCCAACTGCGCCCTGCACCGCATCGTGATCTGCCGGCTGCAGCGGCATCAGCAGACCCGGGAGTACGTCGAACGACGCACGGCAGAAGGACGCTCGATGAAGGAGATCATCCGCTGCCTCAAGCGGTTCGTCGCCCGCGAGGTGTTCGGCATCCTGCGCGGCGGTCCCGCCGTTCGCACCGCAACGGCCTGATCGCCAGCAGGATTGCTCCAGTAGCCCAGGCTCCTGGCAGATCCGTTGCCTGCCGTGGGGCGGCAGGCAACGGATCTGCCAGAACGAGAGCCGGCCGGTGGTTCACTCCTCCACGGGGATCAGCACGTCGAGCACCTCGGACAGCAACGCCTGGCCAGGCTTCTCCGGCACGACCAGCACGACGGCTTTGGCCTCGCTCACGTCGCTGTCGTCGGCCATGGCCTCGCCATCGGCCTCCCAGGTCTCCAGTGCCGCATCCAGCCAGCGGGCCTTTGTCTCCAGGAAGGCGATGGCATCGTCGGGGCTCCAGCGGGCATCGTTGCCGCGACAGGGATAGCGCTGCAGGAGCTCGAGGATGCCGATCTCCTGCAGCTCCGGAGTGGCGGAGGGATCGCGCACGAGCACGGTGTCGGGATCGGTGGCGTTGTCGATCAGCTTCTGGTTGTCGCTGCGATCGTCGCCATCCTCCAGCTCCTGCCAATCCAAGAGATTCAGCGCCCTCTCCTGCACGGCCTGCACATCGACCACAGGAACCTGCCGTGCGGCGCTCCCTTGGCTGGGATCGTCGGCCAGGTGCAGCAAGCCATCAGCCGCTCTGCAGATCTGCTGCAGCGACAGCGATGAACCCAGGGCGGCCATCACACACTCAGCCAGCTCATCGAGGGAGAGATCAGGACCGTCCTCTGCCCTACGGACCTGGTCGATGGCCTCCCACAGCAGCAGCTCGCTGGAGGTGGTGACGGGTTCCACGGCGTGGCCAGCGCTGGTTCACGGCCATCGTGGCTGAGCTGGTCAGCACTGCCACCTCGATGGCGCTCAGCCGGAGCGTCCGGGGGCTTGACAGTCCATAGGAGTGTCTTGTGTTTGGAGGCACTGGCCTGCACCTTGGTGCCATCGAGGGCTACATGGCCCAGGCTCACCATCCCGGCCTTCTGGCACAGCCGCAGGATCTGAATGAACAGGCCTTTGAGGGCATCAAGGTTGCGGCGCCGGAATTCACTGATACGGCTGTGATCAGGTTGCTGATTACCGGTCAGCACGCGGAACGCAAGATCCTCGTAGCAGGCACGCTCGATCTTGCGGGAGGAGACGGTGCCCACGCAGTAGGCGTAGAGCAGCAACAGCGTCATCATTCGCGGATCAAACCCTTTCTCCCCGCGAGGATCCTTGCTTTGGGCAGGGATGAGGATGGCCGAGAGATCCAGCTCATCGACCAGATCCAGCAGGAAATAAACCTGGTGATCATCCGAGAGCCACTCCCTGGGCGACGGTGGCAACAGGGTGATCTGCTCAGGCTGCCAGGGGCGGAAGGTTTTGGACTTGGCCATGCCCCATTCTATCGAGCAGATCCATTGCAGTCACTGGGATCTGGGCAGATTCAGGGGCGTCTGTGGAGAGTGCGGGCGGTGATCTATGCGCGACAGGCTCCTAGTGTGCCGTCCCGGAGATCTGCGAGCAAAGTCGCTGGAGCTTCTCCAGGATTGAATCCGCTGTGGCCGTCCAGTTGAACGGCGCCTTGGTCTTGTTGTAGGCCGCCACGAATTGCTCGATCTTGGAGATCAACTCCTTGACGCTGGAGAAGCTGCCGCGTCGGATCGCCCGCTGGGTGATGATCCCAAACCAACGCTCCACCTGGTTGATCCAGGAGGCGTAGGTCGGTGTGTAGTGCACGTGGAAGCGGGGCCGCTGCGCCAGCCAGGCCCTCACCTTGGCGTGCTTGTGGGTGCAGTAGTTGTCGACGATCAAGTGGACATCAAGCTCCTCGGGGACCGACTTCTCGATCTGGCGCAGGAACCCCAGGAACTCCTGATGCCTATGGCGGGGCTTGCATTGGGTGATCACCTCGCCTGTTGCCACATCCAGAGCAGCGAACAGCGTGGTGGTGCCGTGGCGGATGTAGTCGTGGGTGACGCCCTCCACGTAACCCAGGCCCATGGGCAACAGCGGCTGGGTGCGGTCCAGTGCCTGGATCTGCGTCTTCTCGTCGACGCAGAGCACCATCGCCTTATCCGGAGGGTTCAGGTACAGGCCGACGATGTCGCGGACCTTCTCCACAAAGAACGGGTCGGTGGAGAGCTTGAACGACTTCTGCCGGTGGGGCTGGACCGAGAAAGTCTGCAGCCAGCGGTGAACGGTGGTTTTGGAGATGCCGGTGGCAGCCGCGAGGGAGCGCGCAGACCACTGGGTGCTGCCATCGGTGGGCTTGGTCTGCAGTGCCCGGTTGATCACCTCCGCCACCGTGTCGTCCTCGTAGGTGCGAGGCCTACCCGGCCGCAGCTCGTCATGCAGGCCCTCCAGGCCCAGCTCCCGGTACCGCTTGCGCCACTTGCCAACGGTCATCCCCGTCAGCCCCATCCGTTTGGCGATGGCGGTGTTGGTCTCGCCGGCACCGCAGGCCAGCACGATCTGAGCGCGCTGCACGATCGAATGCGGCAACGACCGGGAATTTGCAAGGGCCCGCAACTGCTGAACCTCGTCCTCGCTGAGGACCAGCGGAGGCATCGGACGACCAAGCGCCACAAGGCACCTCGGGTGACACTCTCGATTCTAGCTGTTATTTCCGGGACGGCATACTAGGGCATCCGTCCGAACTGGCGGGGCCCGAAAAGCTCTACCAGTACGCGATCGGGCGGCGCTTGCTGGTGTTCCCCGATTGCCCGGTCACCGTGGCGCGTGGTGCTACCTGCAACCTGTTCTACGAACTGGTCGAAAACCAGCCGCAGACCACCCGCCGGCTGAATGGTCCCGAAGGCGAAAAGCCACGGCGGATGTTTGCGCGCTGCATCCTGGCCAGCGTGGTCCCGTTGCAGTTCAGGGATGGCCGCGAAGGTTTCCAACGGCGCGTGCTCACTCTGGAAACCCTGCCCCGTCACGGCGACCCGGACCCCTCCTTGAAGGCAGCGCTGGAAGGTGACACGCCAAGGCATCACGCGATCCGCGCTGAGGCTGCCAGTTGGGCCCTGTCAATGCCGCTGGCTGAGGTGCTGGAGGTGCTGGCCAGGAATGACCCGGAGGGGCTGCTACGGGCCGCTGCAGCAGCTGTCGCAGCCACGTCAGACACCGTTAGCCAGTGGGCCGATGCCTGCCTGATGCCGAGCCCCCTGGGGCCCGATACCGAAGTGAGGCAGCAGGACTGGCTGGATTTGTATGAGTCCTACATGGGCTGGTGTCGCTACAGCAACGTCCCCACCGGGATGCAGCGAACCAACTTCATCAGCCAGCTGCGGCGCACCCTTGGCCCTGCCCGTTGCCTGGAGCGCCACCGCGAGAGCACCGACGAGGCCCGCGCCGCTGGCCGCACCCAGGCCGAGAGGTTGAACCTGCCGCGGTTTGATGCCGGGTTCACGTTGAGGCCGGGGCTCTGGCTGCCCCATGCCCTGGAGTTCAAACGCGACGTGTTCAACCCGCGCGGCATGAGTGACGGCGGGCTGGAGGCCATCGCAGCACTGCCCGCCGCCCGCCGCCCGGAGGTGCAGCCATGAGGGCCCTGCTCAGGACCTGCTCAGGACCTGCTCAGGGCCTGCTCAGGGCCTGAGCAGGGCTGTCCAAACGGCAAAACGGCTTGTGCTGCAACGGGTCTGGCCCTGTCCGGCCAATTCTGCTCAGGGCTGTTTGTATCTCCCTCCCTATAGGAAAAACCATGTGCATCACTGCGCTGTGTAGGCGAAGGTCAAAAACAGCCCTGAGCAAAGTGCCCAACACCCCCAGACCCACTGCGCCGCAAGCGGTCTGGGGGAAAAGCCAGCCCTGAGCAAAACGGGGGACAGCCCTGAGCAGCCCTGAGCAAAACCGCCAGTGACGAAAAAAACCGCCGCCAACCCCCGGCCCGCCGCTGCGCCGGCCCCAAGCCAGTAGCACCCCTAACCCTTCGATCGAGACCCTGATGACCACTGAGACCGTGATGGACACCATTTGCAAGCGCTACACCGACGGCGAGGCCTTCGCTGCGCTGAGCCCTGATCCGCGCCAACTGCAGACCGTCGTACCTGCCCACCTGCCCGCCTGGCTCTACTGGGCTGACCTGATCGAGGCCGATGACACGGGCGAAACCTTCGTGTGGATAGACGACTGCCTGCCCGTGCTGGCCTTCGCCACCTTCGTTAGTGATGACGGTTACGAGCTGATCTGCGGCGGTGCCGTGCTGATCCCCGACCCGAATGTTGGCCCCAGGTGGGTCCGCGTCATCAGCCACTCACGGCAACACGCGAAGAACCCCGCCTCCTGCTTCGCTCTCAAGCTGGTAGTAGGGGAACGCCCGGAGCTGGGAGGCAAGCACGCCCCGCACTGGATCCAGGAGTGCGCCACCTACTTCTCTGAGGCGAGCAGCGGTGTCTGCGCGGGACCGTGGCACGCCTGACCGCCCGCCATCGCCTACGGGGCCGCCTGATGGACCAGTCACCACCGCCACCTCAGGGGCCCCTGAAGCTGACGCTCCGGCAATGGCGACAGCGCCTGGACTGCGGCCCGCCGGGCACTGTTGCCGGTTTCGTGCATCACCTCCCGCCGGCCACCATCGCCGCCGAATATCGCCGTCTATATAACAAATAGCCAGAGAAAGTGCGAAATACGATTATCTATATCCTTGTGGAATCGCATTTTGTTTGCCATGCGTATTACCACGCCTCCCAGAAGAAGACACTGAACCACCACCGTTAACTCCACCCCATACCAAACCCCGCAATGAACACCCACGATGAGATGATCAACGCCCTGAAGGCACGCGCCGCTAAGGGTGCAAGATGGGCCGATATTGACCGCAAACAATATGTTCACACTGCCAACACCTATGAGGCATTAGCTAAACGTGGCTGCTGGACTATCTGGGAGCTGCAGCCACTGGCCAGTACAGATACAGAGTCAGTCAGTCGCCCATGGTGGCGCAGACTGGCGGGGATAGTATCACGATGATGATCACACTGCCTGCTCTGGTGATGAGTTGCCGCCCTGTTGATGATGGCGTGGATACAGCAAGCGCTGTTGCCGGTCGTTATTCCCATGGCCCAAAGAAAGAGCGGGTCCTTTATACCACCCCCTATAGGTGCGACGCCGCGAGGCCCCGGGAAACGGCCAGCCTCAGATTTTCAAGCATAGCTAGACCCCGCACATAGCACCATTGTATTATGTCTACGTTCTACCCCAGAAGCCAGTGATACCAGTGCTTTTGGCCGAGTCACCCCGGAAACTTTCGCCGCATTTGCATCAGCAGCACCCCGCCGGTCAGGCACTGCCCGACTGAAAACGGCGCCGGTAGAGTGCTGGCATGGCACACACTCTCTCGATTACTGACTATTGCTCCTATCGCCGGGAGCGTGGCCTTGCTTGCGCCTATACGACGGTGAAGCAAGCTCTTTCACAAGGCAAAATCCGCCAGGGTGTAAAGAGACATGGACAGCGAGTGCTAATCGACCCGGAGATTGCCGACCGCGAATGGGCCGCATCGGTGCTCAGCCATCAGGGGCGGCAGGTGAATATCAGCGGCGACCCGGTGGTGGCGGATGTCGACTGGGCCCCTAGGGCAGTGTCGCAAGCAAGGAAGGAAGCAGCGCTAGCAGAAATGGCGGAACTAGAACTACAAGAAAGGCGCGGAAGCTTGGTGCCTATTGATGAAGTAGAAGAGCTATGGTTCGTCGCGTGTCGGCAGATGCGTGACGCGATGGAATCAATTCCGGCAAGGATCCTGGGGCGAATCTCTGGAATCATGGGAGTCATCGACCCGGTTCAACAATCCAAGCTGAATGAGGTGCTGGAAGGTGAGATTAGATCTGCCCTGGAAGGGTTATCCCGTAGCATGAAGGTATCGGAATAGCCAGCCCGGCGCGGTTTCTGCTACTTCCGTCAGGAGGTATTGCTTCCGGCGCCCCCCGGCGCGGGGGGCATCCCACTGCCGACGGCTGCCAGGAGGTTCTGCTTCCCCCGGCAGCCGCCGGCGGAAGCAGCCCGCTGCCACGGCGGCAGGTGCCGTGTGCGTGGGGGGGGTTCCCGATTCCGGGAGCCTGGGCTCCGGCGGCCCGGCCCGCTGGGCGCCGATGGAACTGTCCCGGTAAGCTGTCCCAACGGGGACGGCGCTCCATGAGGACCACTTACGGGGACACCATGGATCGGCTTCCTACAGGAGAGCTGCCGGGCGACACCGCGCAGCAACTCGCCAATCACTGGGACTACATCGACCGCCAGGGGCAGAAGCTCCGCGAATGGCGGCAGCGCAACCCGCAACCCGAGTACGGCGACCCCGCCGCACAGCAGTGGTGGTCGGATCTCAACGCCATGGAGAAACGCCTCGGGCTGCCCCCCGACTACTCGCACGATCGCCTGCGAACGAGCGGTGGCAGGGCTGCTCGCAGCGGTAGCAGTGCCCTGTGCATCGACCTGGGGCGCCAGACCTGCGAGCACCTGCAGCTGCCTGACGGATTGAATCGCCTCAGCCGTTGCCGCGCCTGCGATGGGCTGTTCCTCACCACGCGACTGTTCGGCGGCAGGCAGCAATGCAGCGCCGCCTGTGATGCGGTCGCGGTCGATCAGATCGCCGAACGCAAGCGGCAGCAGCGGCGGCAACGATCGACCGAACTGGCCAGCCGCACGGGACGCTGCCGAGTCTGCGGTGAGCTGTTTCAGGTGAAACGCAAGACCGCCCGCACCTGCAGCGAACGGTGCAAGAAACAGGCGCAGCGTCACCCAGAGCGGTATGCCATCACCGGCCCGCCGACGCACCTGGAGCCGGAGGACTGTGAGCTCAGCCTCGATCGCCTACTGGAGATCGCCACCACCTGCCATGAGGCCAGTCGGGCGGCGCTTGGGTTCTCCCTGACCGAGCACCCCAGCGAACGCGACTGCTACCGCCACGACGGTGGGGCGATACCCCTGGAGCAATACGTTGAAGCCCTGCAGCAAACATGGGTGACGGCTAGTGGCAGCCCAGACCGTGGGGAGGTGGAAGCCGAACAGAGCCGCGCCGCCGCAATGCTGCGCGATCTGCAGCTGTTCAAGGATGCGCCTGCGGTCTGGCTGGCGGGACAATCACCCGGAACGGTGATCGACCCTCACCCAATTGGATGATGCCGCTGGCAATCGCCGCTACGGGGCGACAGCCACAGCCCAACCCGAGACGACCCGGCACCATGTCCGATACGTCCCTGGCCGTCCCAGACGGCATGAGGTTCAGCGATTGGTGGGAGTCCCGAGCCGTCCCAGGGCTGATTCAAAGTCTCACCATGGGTTCGGGGATGGCTGGCCCGCGGCCATCACGCCAGCACCATTGCCCCGGTAGCGGTGGGCATCTTCATGGAGCTGGGTGTCACGGATCCAGTGCCAGCACTCAATGCTCCAGCGGTCTCGCACCAGTTGCAGCAGGGATTCTGGGGTTGTGCGCAGGCTGGTGAGAAACAGATGCGTGGCATGAAAGGGCTTGCCGTCACGGGTTCAGGTGGCCACCACCTCGACGATCCAGCTGGTGCCGATCCAGGACTGAGCGATGTGCTCTGGGGCCGCCTTGGCACGCAGACTCCAGGTGATCTGTCGGCTGTGGCTGATCTCGTGATCCGTCGCCAAGAAAGGGATCTTGCGCTTGCCCTGGAACTGGCTGCAGATCTGGCGATGAGCAGCGTCCCGTGGAGTGGTGTAACTCAGGAGGAGCAGCCCCTGCGTAGCCGGGGCTGAGCGAGCACACCTCAGACGCCTGGCGTTGCAAGGGGTGGGCAGGCCCGTTTCCCTGGTTCGAGAACCACCTCAACCAGACGAACCATGTCGAGTCACCCCGGGGAACTTCCCCCCGAGGTGCTCACAGAACCGTACGTGACACTCTCGCGTCATACGGCTCCCATCATCCACATGCCACTTCACTGACTCGACGCCAGTGCGCGAACAGATCACGATGTCCAGACCTGATCCTGGCAAGTACTCGCCAGCTTTGGAGCCGACGACCCCGCAGCCTTTTGTACTTCTGCCGTAACCAGGCTGCAATTCTGTCATCCAGGTAGCGATACAACTTCCTGATCAGTTCTGTCCTATAGAAACGACCGTAGTACTGAATCCAGCCACGAATCACTGGATTCAGCACTTTAGCGATCTCCTCAAGCGACAGATACACGAGCGATGGAAGCCCTATCGACCTAATCCTCTCCCGCATACGCTGGAGAGCCTGCGGACTCACTGCCGGCAAAAAGCCTGTGTAGATGACTCCGCGAGAATTGCGAGACACACGTGGCCGAAACGCGAAACCAAGAAACGTGAACGTGACATCAGCAAGCGGTGCCCGGCGGTTGCTATCCCTGCAGTAGACCACCTGGGTCTTCTGGGGATGAAGCTGGAGGCCACAGGACGCAAAGCGATCCTGCAATGCCTCCAGCAACCGCCGAGCTTCCTTCTCGCTGTGGCAATGACAGATCACATCATCTGCATAGCGCTCAAAGGCAATGGCCGGGTGGCTCCGGCGCATCCACACATCAAACGCATAGTGCAGGAACAGATTGGCCAGCAGTGGACTGATGACACCACCTTGCGGTGTGCCCCGGTCCCTGGGATGGAGCGTGCCATCCGGCAACAGAACCGGTGCCTGCAGCCATCGTTGCAGGTAGAGCACCACCCAGCGCTCGGAGGTATGGGCCTTGATCGCGCGCATCAACAGGTCGTGATCGATAGCATCGAAAAACCCCTTGATGTCGAGATCGAGAACCCAGTTGGACCTCCAGCAGCGCTGACGGCAGACCTCTACTGCCTGATGCGCTGACTTGCCCGGTCTGTAGCCGTAGGAATCCTGATCAAAGATCAGCTCCAGCTCTGGCTCCAGCACCTGCTTGACCACCATCTGTGCGATGCGATCAGCAACCGTCGGGATACCCAGCGGCCTGACGCCTCCACCGGATTTGGGAATCTCCACACGCCGAACTGGTGGCGGAAGATAACTTCCTGATGCCATCCGATTCCAGAGTTTGTAGAGATTATTCTCCAGATCCTTGTTGAAGTCGTCCAGGCTTTGGCCATCCACACCGGCCGCCTGTCCGTTCCGTTTCACCTGTTGATAGGCCTTCCAGACCATCACCTTGGTAATCGGTAGCGGCTTGTCTGTTGTCATCCCATTCCTCCTGCCGTAGGCAGTTGATGGGAGACTCCAAACGGGATGATGCAACCCCTTGGCTCCGAGTCCGTTACAGACCCATCATCGCTACTACGGGTTGCTCCGCCCCTGCCACAGACATCGGTATTGACCCTCATGGTGGTGACCACTTGGGATGTTCCCTTGGCATTCCATGGCAGGTTCTCACGTTCCGCATCAGGGCCTGCGATGAGCTCGTGCCGTCTATACGCCGGCTGCCGTGTGGTCCATAGACAGGCTCTGTCCACAGTATCCGTTCAGGGGCCGTGACGCAGCCGCGCAGCATTCACCGCCCTTGATCGCTGATCACCAAGCGACCACAGACACCACGATCGATGACGGCCGGCTCAGGGATTCGGCAACAGCGATGGCATCTCACCGCCGCGATGATGGGCGATCAAGGCCTGCTCCAGGAACTGCCAGATATCACGGCCCTGTTGCCGCAGGCTGGTGGTGACCGTGAGCAACCTGCTGCGGCAGATTGCACCCTGGCGGGATTGGACGCCATGGCTGATCTTGCGCTGAATCACCGAATGGCGCAGGGCACGCTCGGCTGCGTTGTTGGTGGGCTCGATCCCTTCAATCTCCAGGAAGGTCCAGAGGCCATCGCTCACTTGCAGCAACTGATGGCAGGTACGCACCGTCTTGGCCCACGGCGTTCGCTCGCCGCGCTGGCAGCCCAGCTCCACAACCCGCTGCAGCGTGCCCACAAACGCCTGGCGGATCGGCCGACAGCCCTGCTGCAACGTGGACCAGTCGATCGTTCCGTCTTTGTAGCGGTGCCACTGGGCAAACAGCTGCTGCTGCAGGCCCAGCAGCTCCGCTCCAATCTCACCGCTGGCGCCCTGACGGTCAGCGATGGCAGTGAGATCGCGGATCACGTGCGCCCAGCACAGCTGGCGCTGCTCCAGCGGGAGATGGTTGTAGGCGGAGAAGCGATCGCTCACCACAATTCCGCCAAAGGCATTCCCGAGCAGGTCGATCGCGGCGGCAGCCGAGCGGCTCAGGCTCTGCAAGAACACTGTCACCCCCATGGCGGTCACCATGACCCACTCCCAGCCGCGCCGGCCATCGGGGTTGCCCCCATCGGCATTACCGGTGGGGGCACCGGTTTCATCGACATAGACCACCGACTGCTGACGGGCAAACGCAAGGGCCTCCTGCATGGGCTGCTCCAGTGCTGCACTCAAGCGCTGGCGGATAGTGGCCATCGCTCCCCGGCTGATCTGTACCCCCAGCAGCTGATCCAGCAGCGCCTGGGTCTTGCTGAAACTCAACGGGAAGGCACTACCCAGCAGACCCACCAGAGCACTGAGCCGGGGACCGTAATGGCTTACTTCCACCTCCGCCGGTAACGAGGCACAGGTGCTGGTGGAACAGCAGGGGCAGACCAGGCGGTGCAGCCGGTGCTCGATCACCAGAGGCGTGATCGGTGGAATCTCGATCACCTGGTGCCTCAAGGGCTCGGGATCCTGACCCTGTAGCAACGTGCCGCAGCGGCGGCAGGCCTGGGGGTGGTGCTCGACCACCTCATCCACCCGCTCGATCGGCAGCAGCTCCGGCCCAGATCCGGGATGGCCCGGCTGGCCGCCGCGCTTGCGGCCACTGCCCTTGCGTCGTTCGGGCGGCCTAAACCCCTGGCCATCACTGGAGGGAGGCTTGGAAGAATTGCGGGAGCTGCGGCCGATCCGCTCGCGCAGATGGGCCAGTTCGGTCGCCAGGGCGGTGAGCTGGACGCGGAGCTGCACCATCTCCTCCTGTTGAGCCAGAATGAACTCCCTGGCACCAGCTGGCCACGACAACCAGTCCACCTCGGAAATGCCAGCAGGAGGGGCGCCCATCTCAAGCAGTCTCTGCCTGAGATGCAAACGGGAATCAGGACGCCGTCAAGGGTTCAGCAGAGACGATGTTCGCCGCGTGCTGTCCCGACCCCTGAATGCTTACTGTCCACACTGATCCAGGAGATTTGGGCCGCCTCCCGTTTTGGCAGCGTCTGAAATAGATATCGGCGCGTCATCAACGGTTCGCTTGCGCTCACCTTCTCGTCGCACACCTGACGGATCCAGTCCGCCGTTTCCCCGTCGCTCACCACCACGTCTTTTGAACGCAGCAGCACGGGGTGGTTTGGTACCAGCCCCTGCAGGCCGATCCCGGGAGGCCACACTCCCATCCCCGATGCAGTTTCATCAGCCTTGGCTTTCACCTGCTGACTCGTGACACACGCCCAAGACCCATCGTGCCGCAGTTGACCTGGCGCCGCTACTGGATGGCAGCAGTGCCGGCGAGCTGATCCCGGAGCTGGCCCGCCACGGCCTGCAGCAGCTGATCGAGCTGGAGGTTGCCGCCGTTCTGGGTGCCGACCGCCATGAGCGCAGCGAGGAACGGCTCGGCTACCGCAACGGCTACCGGCCCCGCAGCCTCACCACCCAGGTGGGCGACATCGACCTGCTGATCCCCAAACTGCGGGCCGGCAGCTTCCTGCCCTCGATCCTTGAGCCCCGCCGCCGGGTGGATCAGGCCCTCTATGCCGTGATCATGGAGGCCTACATCGGCGGCGTCTCCACCCGCAAGGTCGATGCCCTGGTGGGGGCCCTGGGATCGCAGAGCGGCATCTCCAAATCCCAGGTCAGTCGCATCTGCCAGGAGATCGACCAGCAGGTGCAGGCGTTCCTGAGCCGGCCCCTGCAGGAGTCCGGCTACGCCTACGTCTACCTGGATGCCACCTACCTCAAGGGCAGGCTGGGCAAGGCCCTGCAGGTCTGCTCACGGGCTGTCGTCGTCGCCATGGGGGTGAACGCGGACGGCCGCCGGGAGTTGCTGGGTCTCAAGGTGACAGGCAGCGAAACCGAGGGCTTCTGGAGCGAGTTCATTGCCTCGATCTAGCCGAAGGCTTCTGCGAAGCAGTAGGAGCGCGGCCTCACTGGCGTCAAGCTGGTGATCAGCGACGCCCACGTGGGCCTCACCAAGGCCATCAGGCGCCAGCTGCAGGGCTGTGTGTGGCAGCGCTGCCGCGTCCACTTCGCCCGCAACCTTCTCCAGCGCGTCCCCAAAGCCCACCAGGGCATGGTCACCGCCGCCCTGCGCTCGGTGTTCGCTCAGGAGGATGCCGGAGAGATCCTCAGCCGCTGGGATGACCTGGCCGCCTCGCTGGCGGAGAGCTTCCCCAAGGCCACCGAGCTCATGAACGAGGCCAGAGAGGACGTGCTGGCCTTCCGTCACTTCCCGCAGCCTCACTGGAAGAAGGTCTGGAGCACCAACCTGCTGGAGCGGGTCAACGAGGAGATCAAGCGCCGCACCAGGGTGGTCGGCATCTTCCCTAACGACGCGTCGATCACCCGCCTGGTGGGCGCGGTATTGCTGGAGCAGCACGAGCACTGGCAGCTGGAGGGACGCCGCATGTTCTCAGCCGAGAGCATGGCCGCCATCCCGGAGCTGGAGGATCTGCCGGCCCTGCTCAGCGCCGCCGCCGCAGAGGTGCAAGACGCAGGCCCCAGGTGATTGAGGTGGCAGCGCCCCCACAGGGCGCAGCGGCCTCAATCGCCGCCCGGGGGCCGGCGCTGTAACCCCTGGGCTGCATAGAAGACCCCTGCCGCTCACAACACAGCCGCGATCAGACGAGAGACTTGACAAGTCAATCGCCTCATTTCATCGTGGAAAAACGAGGTGCATCTGCGCCTCAGGAATGACAGCCCGTCATTCCACCCTGTTCACCCTCTGAGTCAGGGCATTCGGGCCTCGGGTTTTACACCACGCAAAGGGACGCGGCCCAGCCAGTCAGGGCTGACCACGTTTCCCCAAACGTCGTCTTGATATCAGTCAAGACGATCTCAAGAGGGCTGAAATCTGTTTTTGTGGGAATCGACTCCGCTGCAAAGGTGTTCCAATCAGACCGTGCATCTCGTGGGGGAATGATTGGCAAGGGCAGTCTCGTTGAGGATTGCCAATGACAAGCTATCATCTTCATGATAGAATGAATTACACCCTGTGCCATTGGCTTTGGATCGACTTGATCAGCTACCGGCAGGGATGGTGGTGGTGAGCGGCGCCAGCCGTGGCATCGGTCGCGAGCTTGTGAATCTGTTGCTGAGCTCTGGATACGAGGTAGTCACACTATCGCGACAAGCTTGCACCCCTGCTGAGAATCTCACAGCACTGGCTGTGGACCTCAGCGATGAGGCAGGGCTGAGCAAGGCTATCGAGAGGCTGAAAGATGCCATCGATGGCCGGCCGGTGGCAGCTCTGGTGAATGGGGCTGGAGCTGTTGAGCCGTTAGGAGCTCTGATCCACCAGTCCGCGTCTGATCTGCTGCGAGCCCTGTGCCTGATGGCCGTGGCGCCGGCACAACTGGCCGCCGTGATCGCACCCCACATGCCATCAGGCGGTAGAATACTTAATATCTCGAGTCGATCAGCGCAGGCCACGTTTCCAGGCCTTGGCGCTTACTGCATAAGCAAGCACGCGTTGCATGCAGTTACCGAAAGTCTGCGGCATGATCTAAGACCAGAACTTGAGGTGGCTGAATTGATTCCCGGTGAGGTGGATACCGGCATGCAAGCCAGCCTGCGTGAACCGGATCCTGCGGATTTCCCTCTCGCGTCGTTCTTCCGGGGCAATCGCGCCAATCTGATACCTGCTGATCTGGCGGCTCGGTTCTGCCACTGGGTGCTCACCCAGACCACAACAGAGACGTTCAACCGTTCTGAACCCTGGTTCATCTACGACCGAGCGCATCAGCCTTTCTGGCTGGCTGAGGGAGCCGACTTTCCCTACACAGCGCCGTAAACAAAGGAGCGACCGACGCGTGACGGAGAAGAGGCCGCGGTTCCTTCCAGCCGATCCAGGTTTCCGTCACCGTATGCACACGGTGAATCGGATCCTCCAGCGATGGCCACTGGTGGGTGCTTCCGGCTCCTGGTTAGAAGCGCACTTGATGGCAAGGGGCACATTGAGTATGGGCGAACAGCAGGTGCTGGGCACCTGCGTCAACGCCGAGGAGGTCTTCAGTCTGGTGAGTTCCAAGAGTCAGCGCTGCCTGTTGCTGATGGTGGATTCCATTGCGTCCGATCACGGTGAGGCCCTTGTGGCGCAGCTGCGGCAACTGCCCATGCCTCCGGCGATCGTGCTGTTGGTGGAGGATCTGCACTGGTTGCGGGCCAACTGCTATCCCGTGGATCAGGTCGACGCCGTGATCCATACCCATAGCTTCGGCAGCGGCGTTCTGATCAACGGACTCCTGGCGCTGAGTCGCGGCAGTCGTTATTTGGATCCAGCGATTCTGCCCATGCTCCAGGCCACCAGCAACCAGGTGATCCCGCGGCTAACGAGCCGTGAGCGCTGCACGCTGAGGGAATTAGCTCAGGGGCAGACCAATAGGCAGATCGCCGAGCAGATCGGATTGGCCGAATCGACCGTGCGCGATTATGTGGGATCTCTGATGGCCAAATTCCACGCCAGGAACCGTACTCAGGTGGTGCGCCGTGCGCTTGAGCTGGGCTTGTTGCAGCACGACACCGATTAGAAGTGATGGCTGCTGATCTGGCCACGCAGCCGCTGCTCTATGCACTGCTCTTGGCTGGCGGTGTGGGTCTGGGCCTGCCGATGGGTGCTGCGGTTGTGGCGGCGGGTGCGATGTTTGGTGGGGCGATCGGCCTGGTGGTGGTGGTGGCCGCTCAGGCGATCGGTCTTGCGATCAACTGGAACCTCTGCCGGCATTGGTGCAGAGCCTGGATCGTGCACCGCATCCAGAGAAAGCGCCGCAGGCAGTGGATGCTGAGCTTGGTGGATGCGCGCCTGTCGTGGCGCTCGGTGCTGCTGCTACGGCTGGCGCTGTTGCCAATGGCTCTGGTGAGCGCCTGTTGTGCCCTCTCTGCCACAGGATGGCGCGGCTACAGCCTGGCCTCCACGGTGTTGGTGTTGCGCTTTGCGGTGATGGTGCAGGCAGGAGCGCGAGGCGCAGAAGCGATCAGCGGGCAGCTTTCGATAGGGACAACAGTGCTGACCGGGCTCGCCATCGCGGCCACGGCAGCTCTGGCCTGGCTGAGCGGTGTTCAGCTGCGCAGAAGGCAGAAAACGGATGAGTTCTGAAAACCCCTACGAATGGGGGTAACGGGATGCGGTTCTGGCTGCGAAGATGAAAGAACGTGATAGCTGATCGCTGTGCCGTACTCCAGTTCGATCCAGGTCGTCAACGACGCCAACGGTCTCGCCTACGCTTTTCTGGCGGATAACGGCTTGATCTGGCAGTGCCAGTGGAACGCCGAGGCCCAGCGCTGGGAGAAGGGGCAGGCAGTACCGGGCGCCGTGGGTGGCGAGAAGCTACAGGCGCTCGTGCTGAGCGACCTCTGGCCAATCACCAATAGTTCAGACGTCGATACCATAATCGGACACAAACCGGGCATCGTGCTGGCCTACCGGGTGGGTGAGGGCAGCAGTTCCGAGATTTTCGCGAGCCTGGGGCAGTGGGGCAGTGATGGCCAGCTTGTCTGGTCGACGCCGGTCCAGCTCACCGACGATCAGGTGGAGGACCAGTCCTTTGCGCTAACGGAAGGAACGAGCAACGGCTTCTCACTGGTAGTGCAGAAGCAGAGGGCCGCCACATCGGTGGATGCCCTGCTCGATAAATTAAAGAACATTCCGGCTGATCAGGTCGAGGCGGAACTGGAGGCCGCGTCCAGCGCTGAGCGACCCGACAGCGATCTGTATGTCACGGAATACACGATCACTCCTAATGCCAGTGGCGTGCCTCAGCTCAACGACGTCGCTCTCAGTGCGGTTGTGCCACAGGTCCAGACAGCTAGGGCTCCGTTGGCCTTCTCGGGCAACATAGAGCTGTCGCGACAGCAGTTAATCACAACGCCACCACCGGCGCCGCTATCCCTCTCAGCTGCTCCGGTGCAGGCACAGCAAAACAGTGAGTCGGAAGGTGGATGGAAGGGTGGGTTAGCTTACCAGGTTCCTGGCGCTGCTGACGAAGGAGGAGTATTTCGTGCGGGGGCGCTACTTGGGCAAAGCTTTGTACGATGGCAAGCCAAAAGTAACCTACGCCAAGAAGATATTAGACTCGATATAGTCAGAGAAGAGAAGGTCTGGAAGGGCGGATTTGGCTTTTACAATGTTAGCGGTCTACCCACCGTCAAGAGTACAGTCAAATTCGCATACGAGACCGGAAAAGGCAATCAGAAGGCATTATTAAAAGAACTCACAGCGCTTACAGGCGAAGCAAGTAAGTCAACCAGTGAAAATGCATATAGCGGAAGTGTCAGCACGACCTACAAGTACAAATATCCTTACAGACCATCTCTTGACTCAATGATATCAGTAGAGTCCATTGGTTTTGATTATAATTACACTAAAATATGGCAAACTGCTATGGAAAGCACATGGACGCTAGATTTTGGCTTGGGTGTCGGATTTGAATTTCAGCAGCTTCTCAGCGCCACAGACGGGGCGCCATTACCCAACTGGCTGGGCGACATTGGACTCTTGGGCCTGGTCGCTGAAGATGAACAAATAGGGGTGCCCTTTGCAAAAGGAGTCGACGCCAAATATGACAATACTGATCCATTCGGATACATTGGTAGAGAAGGAGGTAATCCCGAAGTACTAGAGAAGGTTAATGCTGCTTTGGGAATTACTTTGGCGGTAGTGGGGCCTGTTGCCGCAACTCTCGCAGCCCCCGAGTTCTTGGGTTTTGAGGATTCGCAACTGGAGATAGGAACCAGCTTTAGTGTTACCACCCGTTTGTCGCTCGCAGGTAAGTATTTGGGCCTTGCAGGCATTAAAGGCCAGATCGGCAACAAAGTTAACTATAGTTTTATAGATAGTTTTTTTCTAGGCAAAGAATCTGGCACCGAACAATTCTTCGCCAACATCGGAGTCGCTCTGCCTTTTGGCGCTTACGTCCCTGTTTTTAGCTATTATCTCACCAAGGATATCGGGCCAGTAAAAAAGCAAGATACGGAGGTGGCGGATCAGAATACCCAGTCTCTGCCAGCTTCAACAATAGACGGTACCACCAGCTCCGATACCACACCAGATGTCCGCAAAGATCCACTGGCTTCGCTTCCCGCTCCGGCAACTGGTACCACCGCCTCCGCCAACGGCTCCTTAGTTAGCAACACCAGTGCCTCCGATGGGGATGCTTATCCCTTCCTCTATTCGCCGCAGTATGGCAGTAATTCATATTTTTCAGCTTCAACATCGACTGGCGCGAACAGCCAGCCGCTGTTAGGCCGGCAAGCCAGCAACCTGCAGCTGTTAACGCTAAATCCGACTGCCATTGGAGCCATCAACCCGCCGGAAACAACGGGTAGCAATGCACTGAGCCTTTACAATCCTGGCTCCGGCCTGAACGATGGCACATATACCAATGTACCAATCATTGGTGTTACAGCCGATGGGGATGACCAGACGGCAGCCAAGGCTAGCTTCTCGGTCCTCAATGGCAGTATCCAGGCAAGCAGTTTCCATATCAGTTCAGGCGGATCGTATCTGGGGCTACCTGAAACACAGACGAACAGTGGCATCTATGCGCTACTTCTCGATGTGTACTCCACCGGCATCGCCTCGCCTCCGGACCCTGGCAGCAGTTCGGGAAACATTCTTGCTGATCTGCCCCTGATCACACTGAAACCGAGCAGCACTAACCCGCCCACACTGAAGATTCAGACAATTGTGCGGGTCTCCAGCGTATCAGTAAACCCCGCGGATCAGTCAGACAACTTGATCTATCCCGAATTCGATCCGCTTACCGGGGAGATTACCGCGCCAAGCGCCACCCAAAACAGCCTCTACACCTATAGAAATGTCCCGGTACAGCTGTACAGCAGCTTCTCCAGCACAACCGCCCTTACTCTCCTCAATCCCGACATCAATCCCGACGCCTCAGAAACCAGCCAGGCCAATTCAGTTACCGCCACCGTCAGTCTGAGTGGTGGCGTGATCCAGCGGGTCGACCTGGATCAACCGTTATTGGTGGCCGAAGAAGATATCGGAAAAAGTCAACCTGTTGTGCGACTGACGTTGCCCGATGCGGTTGTCAATAGCCTCACCACGGAGAGCCAGCCAGCGCCACCGCCACCGAGTTACGACGTAACTCCTGAAACACTGAGCCTCAACAATTTCGTAGCCGACGAGCAGTTCAGTGCCCAGCCAAGCGTGCCCAATAGCGGCGTATTCCTGAGCAACGGGCTTCGCGATGATTTCCCTCTGATCGACGCGATGGCCGCATGGCCGGTGCAGAATCGTGTCACATATATCACCCAAACCGACTCTGACGAAGCCAGTGTGGTGTATCTGAATGGCAGGGTCAAGGATGAGCAGGCCCCATCTGGATACACCGCCAAGCCAGAGGTTACACCAGATCAGCTAAGTCTTGAGCAGCTCTATCAATCTTCCTCTAATAATAGCATCCCCTTTTTCAGCGCTGCCAGCACCCCGACTGCGATCACGATTGAAGGCGCCAATGGCGACAAGTATCTTGGCAACACCCTTGTAGCATGGGTGGAGGCCACTGATCAGGTGATCCCCGTTACGGCAGAAGGGGATGGAGTCACTAACTACCAGAACTTCCTGGAAGCCTTATACGGCAATCAGCAGATTAATTACCGTATCTATGCCGGTGGGTCAACGGGTTGGGAGGCCCCATCTCCGTCTCTTCTCTATAAACCAGAGAACGCGGTCATCCAGCATCTTCAAGCATTCAATGTGCCAAATGCAGATGCCCCAGGCGGCCTCGGCACGTTGTTGGTTTGGACGGAAACATCCATCGATGCAATCAAGGACAGTGGCTTTGAAGGGTGGATTGACGCCTCCACCCTTACCGTCAAAAGCCCAGATGTCCTGCTGTCTGTAGGTGATCGAATCATTGGCAGCGGCACCGGCGATCCAGCCAAAATCACAGCTATCAACAGTGATGGGACTTATAGCCTCAGCCGCAGCCTGACGCTGGGATCCACTGACAGCCCTGCGATCCTGAAGGCGATTGAACCTCTACCAACGGTGATCAAAACCGGTTGGATCAATCCGGATGCCACAAACTTTCAGTGGGAATCGCTGTTCGCTGATGCCAACGGCAATTCGACGATTCAGACCATCCCTTGGGATCAGGATGCACATGTTGGCCTGACGATCGAAGACATCTCCATCGCATCCCAGCAGCTGCTGCAAGCTGATGGCAGTATCGCCGAGAGTCCGCTCATCACCTGGAGTCAGGGGGTACGCACCCCCTATCGCCAGAGCGTTCTTAACGATCAACCTTACCTCTATTTGCAGTTCGGTGAGCTGCAAAGCGGCGTTAGTGATATCAATCTCGGAACAGAAAGCTCAACATATACCAACACCTTTGCCTCCGAAACTGGACTGAATCTGGCGATTGCCGGTGCTCTGCCCAAATCCCAGGCAAGCGCGGTTCAGAACATCGATGGCACCGGTGTTCTCAGCACAGGGCTGGGCTCCACAATTGGCGCGTTTCGACAAATCGCCAGCAACATTCCAGCCGCCAGCTTGGCTGCAGGCAGTGCCATCGCCAGATTCACCGGCGCGATCAGCGGCGACATCCTCACCGTCAATGCCTTGACCGCCGGGCGGTTAGAGGAAGGTGACTTGCTGGCGGGGCCAGGAGTACTTGCCGGCACCAAGATCCAATCCTTAGAGACGGTTGATCAGACCAACGGAACAGGCACCTACAGGATCAATCAGAGCCAGAACCTGATCGCAACGGATTTGCAGGCGATCGATGCCACCAGCCAGCTCCCACAGAGCAGTTTCAGCGGCAGCATCAGCGGCAACACTCTCAGCGTCACTGGAGTGAGCCAGGGCGATCTGGCGGTGGGTGATCGGATCACCGGTCCAGGGATTCCCGCTGACACCACGATCATCGACATCAGTGACTTTGATCTCAATAGCGGCAGCGGTAGTATCCAACTGAACAGGAGTTTCAGTTCTCCCATCACGAACTCAGCGCTGGTGGCCAGTCCCGGCGCCCCCAGCAGTCCCTATACGATCGAATTCTGGGCGAAGCTGAGCGACAGCCCCCTCGACAACCCCAACGGAGCCGGCCTAGTGGCGTTGGGTCAACCCACTGATGTGGCAATCGGACCGTCGACACTGCCGGAAGGCTGGTTGCTGAATGCCAGCTTCGTAGTCGACCGGATCAGCAACCAGCAGGCTTCTGCATTGGGTCTGGCGAATGTACCGCTTGAGGGCGCAGCCACAGACCTCTTTGGCTGGGAATGGGGCATCGTCGCCACTGGGGCTAACACGACTGCCATGAATGGCAATGGTGGCAGCAATCTGTACAACAACGCGCTGCTGCTCAAAAATCTGGTCAGTGGCTCAACGCTTGATGGCGTCAGCGAATTTCTAAAAAATTACGATGTCGGGGCTTCAGAACTGATTGGAATCGATGGAGCCAATGCCACCACGATTGCCAGTGTGCCATCAACACAGCTGGAATTCAACAATGCCATCGACAGCAACACCGGCCTGCCCAATTCCAGCCTCAACAACATTGCAGTCGACACCAGCACAGCGCTGTTGAACAGGGGCCTGGTCACCGTCACAGAGGGGATCAGCACAGGTCTTTCTTCCATGTTCACAGCACTCTGGGAATTTCAGGAGGCAACCGGCGAAGCGAAGGTTAATTTCTCGCTTGCGCCCGACAGTGCAGATTCCACCCAGCCCAGCTCCGGCAACCTGCCCAGCCCCTTAACCACCGAGAGTTACTCCGGCTATGAGCTCGACTTCGTCCTGAGCCGAGGCACCGCTATCTCGGTGAATGGTTCCGGCCAGCTGGTGTTTGATGTCGGCCCCGGAACGGCAATCACCTCTGACGTCGCTGGCACGGTGCCTGCCGATCTCCGCGATGGGAACTGGCACTACATCGTGGCGTCTTTCCTGCCCACCTATCAGACCTACGAAGCCAACGGTATCGTTACCCAACTGCCCACCAATATGGGCACGGCGTCCCTGTATGTGGATAACCAGTTGGTGGCCAGTGATGCGAACGTCTTCAATCCCTATCCGCTGATCAATCTCAACGATCGAGCGCAGTTGCTGGCTAATAATTCAAAGGGCGCGATTGATCAACTCGCCTTCTACGACAAAGCCCTCAGTAGTGCGGCCTTCGCAGCCAATTTGTCAGGAAACTGGCCTGCTCCCAACGCGCAGGAGGCCCTCAGCCTGCTTGCCAGCCTGGGCTCCGAGATCGCCACCAAGACGCCTGATCCAGGTGTCATTTCTGGGGCTATATCCAGACATTGGGATGCCCGCAATGTGAACCCCAATGCTGCATCCCTGGCCACCTATACCAGCAGTTACGATGCCAGCACGAAGACCTGGACTGAGGCCAGCAGCCTTGATCCCCTGCTGGCAGTGGATCCCAGCATACCCAGCTACAACAGCGGGGGATCGTTTCAGGACGGTCTGGTGATTAACGTGCCCACGTCCAGTTGGACCAGCGGCAGTTGGCAGGAAACCATCACAACTCCATCAAACAAGACACTCACCGAAGTCAATGTCACATTGTCGAATCTCACCGACACCACACAGTCACCCGTTACGATTTCGCTAACCGCCGATCAGGTGTTAATCGGCGATCAAAGCCTGCAGTCATTGCAGCCACTTGCCAACAAAGACAATCTAAACTACACCATACTGAGCAATGCCCCCGCCTTCAGCCTGGTAATCCCTAAGGATCTTCTGCCGGCTGCACCAGGCGAACAGCTCAAGGATCGCTATAGCGCCACCTATTCCTTCAGCTTTGTTGAAGGCTCCAGCACGATCACGGTGGGCACAACCACCGACGTTGACGTCAATAGCACTGCAAGCAGCATTGCTGCTATGCAGTCAGCCGGGGTGGTCAGCTCCTCGGCCCTCAACCAGCTGCAGGCCAGCAACAAGGCCATCGCAACGGCCCAGGTGATCGAACAAGCACCATTGCAGCTCAAGTATGTCGACAGCGGCGAGGTGCTCAAGAGCGCTGATACTGCCGCTGGTGCCAGTAGTTCTGCAGAATTCACTCCCGCCAACAGCTTTGGGCAGTCGCAGGTGTTCGGTTCATTCATTGATAGCAACAACAACACGAATGGCTGGCTGGCGATCGCTCAGCCCTTCTCCACCAATGCCCTCAGCGATCCCGCTGGTCGCGTCTGGATTCAATACACAGGGCAATCCGCAGGTGGGAAACCTAGCGCTAACACGGCGCAGGCACCCACTACCTGGCTGAACGCCCTCGCGAACAGCAACTTCTCTCCCGAAACTCCCAATCTGCCCCTGCTTGGTGATGCCTTCAGCCCCAGCAGCAGCGGGGGCCTGCTGATCAAGGCCGATCCCACCGCCGGCTGGGGCCAGAACTTCGGCCAGACCATGCTGGTTGCCGACGTCAATCAGGACAGCACGAGTGACCTGATCATCGCGTCACCTCAGGCCAATGACGGTGGTCGCGTCGTCATCATCGATGGTCAATGGATTGAGGCCTCCCTCACCAGTACTGGTGCGGCCACAACGATTGATCTGTCCAACCCCAGTGAGGTCGGGGATTACGTGACTGTTCTGACGCCAGCTCAGCCTCCGGCGAGCAGCAGCGACGACATCAGTGTGGCGAACTTCGGGTCTGCGTTGGCCTTTGATGGCGCAACGCTGTGGATCGGTGCGCCAAACTATCTCACATCGATCGATAGCAGCGGTTCAGTTGCATCGTTGGTACCGATTGGTGCACTCTACAGCTACAGCACCACGTCCACCGAACCCAATGGCTGGGATACCGGTGAGGCCCAGCCTCTCAGCAACCCGATTCTCGGTTCGTGGGGAAGCACCATCACCATCACCCCCGGTGCGACCGGCTCAGACAACACAACGACGACGTACTGGGGAAGCCAGTTCGCCACATCAATTGCTGTCAATGGCGCAGGCGGGATCGCCATCTCTGCCCCCGGCGTGCAGGCATCCCTGCTCTACAGCGGCACAGAGGCTGTGCAGGAGGCGGCAGCTGGGAAGAAAAGAACGAAAGATTTCTATGGCGATGGTGCACTGATCAAGATTGAGCTTCCATCCGAAGACAACAACTACACCGTTTCCAGTAATCAGGGCGTTAACAACGCCGGTCTGATTGACGTCGCCAGTAGCTCCTCACTGTCGGCAGAGCAATCCACGTATATGCAGAACCTCAAGGCCCTGCAGGTGGATCATATCGGCGATGCGACTTACGCCAACAACCAGGCGATTCAAACTGGAGCAGTTGGTGCAGTCTATCTGTTCGGCAGCAGCGATGACCTGGCTGCTCTGAACAAGGCGATTACAGCCGAAGTCGTCGCCGACACCAAGAACGGAGGCGCAACCTTTTATGGGGCTCTGCCCTGGAACACCCTGGGAGATTCAGGCTTTGGATCCAGTCTGAGCTTTATCGACTTTCACAACACCAACAATAATTCGATCCTTGCGATCGGAGCTCCACAAACTGGAGGCTCCGGTGCGGTCTATTTTGTTGACACCAACCAAAGCTTTTTCTCTGATAGCACAAGCGCTCCCACATGGGTCCAGTCCATCAATCTGGAGCAGGGTTATCAATACCTCGCGCACCTGGCCAGTGGCCTGACCCTCTATGGTGCAGATATCTCTGACAACTTTGGTAACGGCCTGGTTGATCTTGGTGATGTCAATGAAGACGGCTACAGCGACCTCCTGATTCAGGCCTACAACGCCTCCAGCGGCGCCGGCAATGGCTATGTGCTGTTTGGCAACGATCAAGTCTTCCCATCTTCTAACAACGCCAATCCCGCCATCGGCAGCGTGGCTTCCGGATCCATCGGTCAGTTAAAACGAGCCGATGGTACAGATCTGAGTATCTCCATCTTTAGTGCACTCGGAAACGGTGCACTCGGATACACCGGACAGGGCACCTTTGGAGGTGGTGATATCAACGGTGATGGAATCAACGACATTCTGCTAGGATCCGGCCCAAATGCCAGTGCCTATTTGGCATGGGGCCACCCCTATCTCGAAGCAATCAATAATCTGCAGCTCAGCAAGCTTGCCAGCAACACGGGCTACTTGCTGGATGGACTCGCCACGACCACCGCTGGCTCACTTCGCTCGATCGGTGATTTCAATGGTGATGGCTACGGCGATTTCATCTCCATCCAGCCGGGTGAGTTCATCAACAATGTGCGCATTGAACTCGGTGCCAACACTCAGGAAATCCTCGCCGACTACCTCTACAACCACTATAACTTCACCGTCTCACCGGATACGCAAGTTCTCCCAGCTGGTGATATCAACGGCGACGGCCTCGCTGATCTTGCGCTCTTCCTGAGCGACAATCTCAGCACCGCTGCAGAGGGCAACCAGGGCGCTGGCAGCACCACTGGCATCCTCTACGGCCGCAACTCCGATCAACTTCCCATCGGTTCGGGTTTCGGCTTCCTCAGCCCGGTTGATCCAGACAGCAATGCACCGCTGACGACCCTCCCAGGCCAGCAGATCAGCGATGGCCTCTCCAACGCCAGCCCCTCCGTCATCGCCGTAGGCAACACCCTCTATGCCGCAGTCAAAGGCACTGGAGCCGGCGACACCTCGATCTGGTTTGCCCAGAGCAACGATGGCGGCAGCAGCTGGAGCAACTGGGCCAACCTCAGCACTCTGGAACCCGGCTTTGCCACCAACACCGCCCCGGCTCTGGGTTTCTTTGAGCAAAACCTCTACCTGGGCTTCACAGACCCCGGCGGAGCGCTGCAGATCAGCAGTTTTGATCCAGACAGCGCAACGCTGACCAACTGGAGTTCACCGGCGACCATCGCCTCCGCCCAATCAGACAGCAGCACCTTTAGCAGCAATTTAGCTCCTGCTTTCTTGAATCAAGGTGATGCGCTGGCCTTGTTGTGGATTGATTCCAGCTCCAGCGACGGCGAGGTCTCCAACACCCTGTATTCAGCGGTGTCCACCAGCCCAGACATCACATCAAGCAGCTACACGCCATGGAGTGGTGTCGACGGCGGTTCCTCAACGGCAGCACCGGCCCTCGCTCAGCTGGAGGACACCCTCTACATGGCGGTGCAAGGAAACAGCGACAACCTCATCTACTGGAGTTCCAGTACTGATGGAGGAACATCCTGGGCGGACTGGCAGGCCCTGCCCACAGGCATGACCAGCGCTAAACCACCATCACTGACAGCCTTTGATGGCACGCTCTACCTCTCCTATCTCGGTGATGGCAATAACGAGATCAATATCACCAGCCTCAACGATGCCGCCAGCAACAGTTGGGCTACTCAATATGTGATCCCAACCAACGGCGGTACTCAATCGGCGCAGCAGGCATCACTTGTCAACGAAACCATCAACGGCAGCGAACAGCTCGCCGTTTATTACATCGCGAACAATAACACCAGTGATCTGTTGAGAACCGCCAGCAGCAATCCATCCCTTCCTTCTGGCTGGTCTGAGCAGATCAACGTTGAATACAACAGTGGTGTGGCTTCTCAAACCGCCTCAGGTCCTCTTGCTGTCATCAGCCAAAACGGGCAAACCGTGATCGCTTACCAGGGCGGCACGGTCAACAGTCCCAGTACTGAGATCTATCTAGCCACCAGTTTGAGCCCCGCCACCAGCTCCAGCTGGTCAGCGCAGGCCTTCACCGATCCAGGTCAAAGCAGCGGACTCGGTCTCACCCAAACAGGCGATGGGCTCCTGCTCAGTTACAGCAGCAGCGCATCTCCGGATCTCTTGCAACTGCAGACCCTTGCCCTGGACGGTAGCAACTGGGAGACAATCGACACCAACAGCACAGCGCTGATCAGCTCCGGCAGCAACCTGGTGTCCATCCTCCAAGCTGACAGCAGCTCAAGCCTCGGGCTACTGCTGGCTGGGATCAACAGCTCCAGCAATGACATCGAGGTCAGCGTTGCTGACCGCTACGAAACCAGTGATAGCTGGACTAAACCTAAGCAACTGCTCCAGCGCAGTGTGGCCGGCGATGGCACCGTTGGCTTCAACTCCATCACCGCCACCGCCGCTCCGGTGGCCACGCTACTAGGGGGCGATCCAGTCGTAGCGCTGAACAACAACGGCACCATCAACCTGTACATCCTGAGTTTCTCCGCCAGCAGCCTCACCCTTGCCTCCAGCTTCTCGGCCACAGAAACCGAGCCTGCGATCAATCCCACCACGGCACCAGGCCTCACGACCACCGATACAGGCCTCGCCCTCACCTACACCAACAACGATCAGTCCATCAATCTGCAAAGACTTGATTTCTTCTCACTGGATGGTGCATTAGCCGATGGCGTGAACCTCAGTGCCGATGGCGTCGTCAGCACCGATACGGATCTGCTCTGGCAAACCAGTCGGATCGATTCCATGAATGGTGGAATTCGCACAGACCTGGCCAGCGTTCCTGTCGTGGTGGATGGAAATCTGCTGCTCTCCAGCATTGATGCCAACTCCGATGCAGTACAGATCAATGTGGTCCCCGCTCTCCATGAGCCCGACAGTTCCAGCTGGATCAACTCCACCATTCAGCTCCCAGATGGAGCAGGTGGTTGGCTGATCAGCCAAAGCAACACATCAGCACCATCGACCCTCACCGCCGTTGGTGACATCGATGGTGATGGCAATGATGACCTCATCGTCAGCAATCCAGATCTCGATATCATTACTGCCAGCAACACCACCACATCGTCGTCAGGTCTGCGCCTGATCAATGGTGCTGCCACTCCGGACGGTTGGCTGATCAACAACAACCCAGTAGCTGCTGAGCAAACGGTTCAGCTCGCACCTGTACTGCCTGGAACCACGCAGACAAGCACGATTTCCGCAGCGCTCACCGGCTCAGGCAGCCTGAGCCTCAGCGCATCGAGCGGCGGTCAGGCTTACACCATTAGCGGATCATTCACTGATCCAGACGCATGGCTGGCATCGGCCAATGCCGCTGATCCCATCGCCAGCGCTCAACAACTCTTCTCCAACGCTCTTACCTCCGACACTGCTGGCTGGACGTCCACAGCAGCAGGCCCCCTATCAGGCGATCCAGCCTTCAATACCACCACCTCCTTTGGCGATCTCAATGGGGACGGTTATGAGGATTACTTCGATGCCAACGAGTCACTCTGGATTGCATCAGCACCGCAAGCGCCCGTCTTTTCTCTGTGGAGTCTTCGCGCGGCTGGTGATGTCAATGGCAATGGTGTCGACGATATCCTGATCGCCCTGACACCACAGGGGCCGTCTTACCAAGCCCAGAGCGATGGCAAGCCAGCTGCCATCTATTCAGCACTCATTGATGGTGCTCTCTTCAATGTCGATCAAACAACCAACACCTTTAATCTTAGCAACCTTAAAGCAGCCCTCAATCCCTATAACTCAATCGAACTCTACGATGTCACAACATCATCCTATAGCGACGAGTATCAATCCCTGCAGAATTGGTTCTCGCCGATCCTGAAATATCAAGCACCGATTGATATTGACTCGGTTGAGAATCTCATTAACACAAACCTGTCGGAAGGCGGCTTAGGAAATCCGGCCCCCACAATCGCCCGAGATGAGCTAGGAAATCTGTACACAGTTACAACAAAGTCTTTAAATTCCAGTCTTAGCAACCTTTTAAATCTGGGCATTAGTCAGAATAGCCTTGATCCGAATAATGTCAGCTATGAACAAATCGACCTCACTCAGATTAAAAGTCTCGCAGGTGGAACGTTCCCATCCGAGTCAATCGCCCCGCTGACACCTGGTGCTGCCATTCACAACGGCAAGTTGTTTGTCGCTATTCCCACCTCAAACAACACAAAAGAAGGCTATGGAAGCGCGAACAACATCTGGATTGCCTATGCAGATCTTAATGATTCCAACGGGCCTAAGGACCTATACGAAACCAGCAACTGGACCAGTTATTTACTCAAGTCTAACCAGAATACAAGCTCAGAATACACGCTGCTGACACCAACACTGGTCAGCGAAGGTGAGCGCTTAGCCATCTATTTTCCGGCCGGATACGCGGGCAATAATGATGAGGACCTTAACATCCGCTATTTATACAGCCATGATCCAACCAGCCCCGATGCCTGGGGAAGCACACTCGCGCAGAATAATGCCTACACGGGCTCCAGCAGCACCATCAATATTGATACCGGCCTTAGTACAACACCACCCAACGAGGGTTGGGACAACGCTGGTGCCGTGATCGTCACCTCCCCCATCGCAGCCACCACCTATCAGGGTCGCACTGTTCTGGCTTTCCGCGGTTATTCCAAAGGTGGTGGTAATAACGTCGAAAATGGTAGTCTGCTTCTCGCCTTTGCTCCAACTGCTCAGGGTGCCAGTGCTAACAACACATCGGCATCTGCAGACTGGACGCTCTGGGATAGCACGACAACAGGAATCAATACTCCATCCATCACCACAGATCAGGCCAACCTCTATCTCACCTATACACCCTGGTCAACCAGTTCGACTGATGCCTATTTCTTCCCGGTCGCACTGAATATTGATCATCTATCGCCTGATCAGCCGGTTGAACTCAACAGTGGTTCGTTGATCACTGCCGGAACAACTCACACCTTACCCATAACACTACAAGAGGCGGGCAATTTAGGGTTGACTTCTAGTTCGTATGCCGGTGGTTACTTCAAAAACGCTGTCACACTAGCCAATAACATCGGCAATGCACCACAGGCGGTAACGCCAAGCATCGATGGCAATACACTGTATGTCACCAATCAAGTCAACGGTACTTATCCGGGTGCCATGTCGGCTGCGGTCTCCATTGCCTACAACAGCACGCAACCAGCCTTTGGCGACAATCAGATTAATCAGAGTGGCTATTCCTTAGCTGGTTACTCGCTCGATGGCAATCTCGATGTCAATGGTGATGGCTTCTCCGATATCCTGCTCTCGGATCCGTCTGACCCGTCGCTGGCCGTCGACAATCAATACGTTCTCTTTGGCGGCGATTTCCTTGACATCGCTTCTCAAATTGGAACCAATGGTCCTGACACACTGATTGGCAGCCCTCTCGCTGATGTGATTTACAGCCTGGCCGGCGATGACACCGTCATCACCAACGGGGGCGCTGATGTCGTCTATACCGGCGCTGGGGGCGATACGATCGCCATTACTGGCAACGACTTCTTCCGCATTGATGCCGGCCCCGGGATCGATACTCTGCTGCTGCAAGGCGATGTCGATCAAAGATACGACTTCCGCCTTGATGGTTTACCTGTTCGTGAATATCTTCCAGGCACCAAACTACAGAATATTGAACTGATCAGTTCGTTTGATTATGGCAGCAATATTCTATCCTTTGACCCTAAAGCGGTCAACGCCTTCAACGATGATCGCATGCTGTTCCTTACACCAGACAGTTCTGATAAAATCAAGCTCTACAGCGATCATTACTTCACCTTCTCGCGCGACGCTAGCTTCGACACGAATTTTGGTGGAGCGTTATGGAACGCCTACATCACATCCTCAGAGAATCTGTTCTTGGACAGTCCTACTCTGGTGTATGTGCTGAATCCTGAGCTTGGCGATGACAGCTGGCTCACTAGAAATGTTGTTCTCGCAGAGGCTGATCTGCCTTCCACAGTTGAGTCGGACTTAGCTGGTTTAGCCAACTTATCGACTCTATCTGCACCACTATCGTCCGCGATTGCCTCAACTCAGCTATTTGGTAATGGATTTACCCTTACAGCATTCAAAACTAATGTAGGCAGTGGAGAAACACGCTTTGAGCTTTCTCGCACCGAAGCCAGTAGCCGCCAGGTCGTAACCTACGCCTCAAGCACAGCCAACGCCACGGCCGAAACAGGCCTCGACTATAACCCTGTGGCGGGGTACATCGTCTTTGAGCCTGGTGACATATCCAAACTGATTAGCGTTCCCTTTAATCAACAGCGGCTTGAGCAGCTACGCAATGTTGGCATCAGCCTTGAGGTAGAAGAGGTTGCCGACGTCGGCCAACGGGAGCTGCACCTGGTGCTGAGCAGCCAAAGCGGTGAGGAAAATGCTGGTGATTTAATCAGTGGATTTAGACTTGAATCTCTAGCAGGAACTAAGTCGGCCCTGCTCAGCTTCCGTACAGACATCAGTTCAGAGCCTGTTAATAGCACACTAGAAGAATTAGTCTCTAGTACCACATCAGGTTTAAGCGCTAGCTCGGATCTAACCACTCCTATATCTAGCTCAATTAACTCCGAGACAATTCAACAACCTAATGAAACCAAGCCAATATCGCACCAAGCCGTAACTCTCTCCCAGGAACCAAGTGCAGCCCAGCTCAGCTTCCGGTCTGACCCTGGTTCAGATTCTGTTAAAGGCGCCTCGCCAACAGTCTCTAGTACCATATCAGGTTCAAGCACTAGCTCGGATTCAACCACTCCTATATCTAGCTCAATTAACTCCGAGACAATTCAACAACCTAATGAAACCAAGCCAATATCGCACCAAGCCGTAACTCTCTCCCAGGAACCAAGTGCAGCCCAGCTCAGCTTCCGGTCTGACCCTGGTTCAGATTCTGTTAAAGGCGCCTCGCCAACAGTCTCTAGTACCAAATCAGGTTCAAGCACTAGCTCGGATTCCACCACTCCTATATCTAGTTCGTCTAATTCCGAGACAACTCAACAACCTGATAAAAACAAGCCAACATCGCATGAAGCCGTAACTCTTTCCCAGGAACCAATTCATCAATCGATCGATTCTTCCAACCGGCTCATTTCAGCTCCTTCTGCCGAACTTCTTGTTTACCGCCGAGAGACCGCTGATTCTTCAATCGGATCGTCTTCAACTCTGAGCCAATTGATCAAGATCAACGATGCTGGTTCTGAAGCAGATGCCCCTGTATTCGATAACGACAAAACGACCAATAACCAAGTATCGGTTCAGTTTATGCTTACGCACGATCCTGGTGGCTACTTGGTTTCACTTATTGATGAGGATGGAGAACAGCATCCGCTTTCCAGCTTAGGGGTCTCACCTCAATTACCCGATCCTATTCCACCTCAAGTACCCGATCCTATTCCACCTCAATCTCCCGAGCCCATCACACCTCAACCACGCAACCCTATTGCACATCCGAAGCCTGATCCTGAATCACCAAAACCTCAACCTATGATCGAGTGCGCTGCCGGGGTCACGCCATCCGAAAGTGATAGCTTAGACATCATCTATGTTGACGGTATACCACGCCTTCTTGTCACGCCTACTCCTACTGCTGACGAACAGCCTATTCTAGTTTGCCCTGAGAGCTTTAATAATGGCATACAGCGTATAGTTGAAACCGCTGGTGGATTTGCTACTCAGTCCAATGTTTATATTAGCTTTAGCCTAATCGAGGCTTCATTAATCCCCCTGGATCCTTACGCCTCTACAGCAGGCGGAGGCACCATTTCTTCCAATGCGCCGACTGGATTCACTATTGCAATTAATGGAGTCTATTTCAGCTCTGGCGCCGGTGCTGATGAAATCATAGGCAGCTCCGGCAATGACTTTATCCGTGCTGGTGCCAATGACGATTTCATTGATACAGGCAATGGTGACGATCTGATATGTGGAGGTACCGGCAGCGACACATTTATCACTGGTGAAGGTCAAGACCTCATCTACTACACGGTTGATCAATTAGACGGGTCCTCCGACCTTGTCCTTGACTTCTCCTCGTTAGATCGCATTGTTGTCGACGACGATATCCTTGTTTCTCTCACTGGCAATGTTGCAACATTCTCTTCTATTGTCGATGGAGTGGAGAGTACGTCCACTCTTACCTTTGGTGGATCCTCAGTCTTGTCCGAAGACTTCATTGCCGAATTTGTATAAGCTGGGACTTCTGAAGAAGGTAAACTGACTGCGGCGCTACTTTTCTCAGCGACCGACATCCGATATAATTAGGTCTTCCTGGGAAAGAGAGTTCGAGGCCAAGCCGTAAAGAGCCGAACCTGGCTGACTGACACAACTACGAGACCCGTTCTGTTGCAACGGGTTTCGCAGTTGTGTCGTTCGTGTGTCATGAGTCAGTCTGTGTCAAGCAGTCCTGACGTAGGAACTCCTGAAAAATCCAGATCCATTGCGCCGCAGCTGGTCTCAAGCATGAGAAACCGCTAAAGTGGCCGTGAATCAGGCAATCCGTGATTGCCTTTACTCCTGATCGTTCCATATGTACCGGAGGCACAATAACGGTCAGATCTCAATCAAGGAGTTCCACCTGCCATTTGGCGGCACACTTGATCCCGAGAATCGCTGGGTTCAACTGGAGGGGCTGATCCCATGGGATGAGCTGGAAGAAACCTATGCCCCTCAATTCAGCGCCACAATTGGCGCTCCAGCCAAATCAGTGAGAATGGCCTTTGGTGCTCTCTACATCAAACAGAAGTTAGGGCTCACCGACGAAGAGACAGTCCATCAGATCAGAGAGAACGCCTATATTCAGTTCTTTCTCGGCTTTGCGGGCTACACAGCTAAGGCACCGTTTGATGCCTCGATGATGGTGCACTTTCGCAAGCGTTTTTCTGACGAGGATCTGCGCCGTATCAACGAGCTGGTGGTGCAGCGCGGCAAAGAGATCCTTCTGGAAGCACTTGCTCAGGCAGCAGACGATGACGACCATGATGATCGTGATTCCAGTGGAGGAGGCGCTCAGCTAGAACTTGATGCGTTGATCAAGCCTGCTGACTGGCCAGAAGGAAAGAATTGGGGCACTCTCACGATTGATGCCAGTTGCACTCCAGCCGACATCACCTATCCCAGAGACCTCAAGCTCCTCAACGAGGCTCGCACAACGACCGAGCGAGTCATTGATGATCTGTGCAGTCAGTCATCGGGATTCAGGAGACATCGACCTCGCTACGACCGTGGCCTTGCTCGTGCTCATTTCCTGAGAGTGGCGAAGCAAAAACGACCACGTCGCCGCAAAGTGAAGGCTGCCATTAAACATCAGCTTGGCTATGTGCGGCAGAATCTCAAGGCCATTGATGCTCTGATCGGCTGCGGGGCAAGGCTTTCCGAGCTTAAGAGGCATTGGTGGCAGAAGTTGTTGGCCTGCAGCGAGTTGGAGCGGCAACAGGGCCTTCTGCTCGCCTCTCAGACCAACAGCATTCCAGACCGCCTGGTGAATCTTGTGCAGACCCATATCCGCCCAATGGTGCGAGGCAAAGCACGTGCTGCGGTGGAGTTTGGAGCCAAAATCAGTGTTTCGGTTCAAAACGGCTTTCCGTTCTTGCACCGCATAAGCTGGAACCCCTACAACGAAGGAGAAGACCTTATCGCTCAGGCGGAAAAATACAAGCTGGATACAGGATCTTACCCAGAGCGAATCTGCGCCGACCGGATTTATATCACGGCCAAGAATAGGCATTTCTGCACGAGGAACGGTATTCGCCTCTCCGGCAAGCGATTGGGTCGCCCGCCCAAGGATCCTGATGTCACCACTGCACACAAGCACCAGCTCCGATCTGATCAAGCTCGACGCAATGAAGTGGAAGGCGTCTTTGGCTCTGGAAAGCGCAAGTATTCCCTGGATCTGATCATGGCTCGTCTACCAGCTGGTGCCGAATCCTCCATCTCGATGGCCTTTGTCGTGATGTGCGCGGAAAAGGTCTTGAGGCTGCTGCGCCTCTTTTTTGTCCTTCTTTTTGGGTGGATCTACAGCTTTTTTATGGCCTGGTCAGCGATCAGAGCGCCTGAGGGCATCTGCAAGCCATGCTTTTGAGATCTGGCCGACTTGATGTCACCGCGCTTGCCAGCCTGATTAACGCGAAGCAAACGGACGAATCCGGCGCCGATGGGCCGAGAATCTTTTTCAGGAGTCCCTAGGTAGGGACTCCTGAAAAATCCAGATCCATTGCGCCGCAGCTGGTCTCAAGCATGAGAAACCGCTAAAGTGGCCGTGAATCAGGCAATCCGTGATTGCCTTTACTCCTGATCGTTCCATATGTACCGGAGGCACAATAACGGTCAGATCTCAATCAAGGAGTTCCACCTGCCATTTGGCGGCACACTTGATCCCGAGAATCGCTGGGTTCAACTGGAGGGGCTGATCCCATGGGATGAGCTGGAAGAAACCTATGCCCCTCAATTCAGCGCCACAATTGGCGCTCCAGCCAAATCAGTGAGAATGGCCTTTGGTGCTCTCTACATCAAACAGAAGTTAGGGCTCACCGACGAAGAGACAGTCCATCAGATCAGAGAGAACGCCTATATTCAGTTCTTTCTCGGCTTTGCGGGCTACACAGCTAAGGCACCGTTTGATGCCTCGATGATGGTGCACTTTCGCAAGCGTTTTTCTGACGAGGATCTGCGCCGTATCAACGAGCTGGTGGTGCAGCGCGGCAAAGAGATCCTTCTGGAAGCACTTGCTCAGGCAGCAGACGATGACGACCATGATGATCGTGATTCCAGTGGAGGAGGCGCTCAGCTAGAACTTGATGCGTTGATCAAGCCTGCTGACTGGCCAGAAGGAAAGAATTGGGGCACTCTCACGATTGATGCCAGTTGCACTCCAGCCGACATCACCTATCCCAGAGACCTCAAGCTCCTCAACGAGGCTCGCACAACGACCGAGCGAGTCATTGATGATCTGTGCAGTCAGTCATCGGGATTCAGGAGACATCGACCTCGCTACGACCGTGGCCTTGCTCGTGCTCATTTCCTGAGAGTGGCGAAGCAAAAACGACCACGTCGCCGCAAAGTGAAGGCTGCCATTAAACATCAGCTTGGCTATGTGCGGCAGAATCTCAAGGCCATTGATGCTCTGATCGGCTGCGGGGCAAGGCTTTCCGAGCTTAAGAGGCATTGGTGGCAGAAGTTGTTGGCCTGCAGCGAGTTGGAGCGGCAACAGGGCCTTCTGCTCGCCTCTCAGACCAACAGCATTCCAGACCGCCTGGTGAATCTTGTGCAGACCCATATCCGCCCAATGGTGCGAGGCAAAGCACGTGCTGCGGTGGAGTTTGGAGCCAAAATCAGTGTTTCGGTTCAAAACGGCTTTCCGTTCTTGCACCGCACAAGCTGGAACCCCTACAACGAAGGAGAAGACCTTATCGCTCAGGCGGAAAAATACAAGCTGGATACAGGATCTTACCCAGAGCGAATCTGCGCCGACCGGATTTATATCACGGCCAAGAATAGGCATTTCTGCACGAGGAACGGTATTCGCCTCTCCGGCAAGCGATTGGGTCGCCCGCCCAAGGATCCTGATGTCACCACTGCACACAAGCACCAGCTCCGATCTGATCAAGCTCGACGCAATGAAGTGGAAGGCGTCTTTGGCTCTGGAAAGCGCAAGTATTCCCTGGATCTGATCATGGCTCGTCTACCAGCTGGTGCCGAATCCTCCATCTCGATGGCCTTTGTCGTGATGTGCGCGGAAAAGGTCTTGAGGCTGCTGCGCCTCTTTTTTGTCCTTCTTTTTGGGTGGATCTACAGCTTTTTTATGGCCTGGTCAGCGATCAGAGCGCCTGAGGGCATCTGCAAGCCATGCTTTTGAGATCTGGCCGACTTGATGTCACCGCGCTTGCCAGCCTGATTAACGCGAAGCAAACGGACGAATCCGGCGCCGATGGGCCGAGAATCTTTTTCAGGAGTCCCTAGGTAAGCATTCAGGGGTCGGGACAGCACGCGGCGAACATCGTCTCTGCTGAACCCTTGACGGCGTCCTGATTCCCGTTTGCATCTCAGGCAGAGACTGCTTGAGATGGGCGCCCCTCCTGCTGGCATTTCCGAGGTGGACTGGTTGTCGTGGCCAGCTGGTGCCAGGGAGTTCATCCTGGCTCAACAGGAGGAGATGGTGCAGCTCCGCGTCCAGCTCACCGCCCTGGCGACCGAACTGGCCCATCTGCGCGAGCGGATCGGCCGCAGCTCCCGCAATTCTTCCAAGCCTCCCTCCAGTGATGGCCAGGGGTATCCGGCGACAATCTGGTTGAGGGGCGCGCCAAACAGGTTGACCGCTCCTGAGGGGCTCTGCTGAATCCGGTTGCCATGCGCAGGGCACCGGCTCATGCCTGCTCCCCTCACCGCTCAACAGATTGCGCTGTACATGTCCAAACGACGAGCCGGCAGCCGCCAGGAGGTGGCTGCCGCAGCGGCGGGCATTTCGGTGAGCAGTGCCCACCGCATTGATGCTGGCCGCCTCCAACCCAAAGCCGCCAAGCCCCGTGGCCGGCGGCGGCCCGATCCATTGGCTGAGGTCTGGGAGCCCCTGTTGCTGCCGCTTCTGGAGCGCCATCCAGCCCTGACGCCCACCACCCTGCTGGAGCACCTGCAGGAGCAGAAGCCAGATCAAGACTGGAGTTCGCTCAAACGCACCCTGCAGCGGCGGGTGCAGCAGTGGAAGGCCTTGCACGGTCCAGCGCCGGAGGTGATGTTCCCGCTGGCCTACCAGCCTGGAGAGATCGGCTTCTGCGATTTCACCCGGCTGAAACGGGTGGCGATCACCCTGCGCGGCGAACCATTTCCCCACCTGCTGTTCCACTACCGCCTGGCCTGGAGCGGCTGGGCTTATGGGCAACTCATCCATGGTGGCGAGAGCTTTGTCGCCCTTTCAGAAGGGCTGCAGAACGCCCTGGCCGCCTGCGGTGGGGTGCCCAAGGAGCTGCGCACCGATCGACTGTCGGCCGCCAGCCGCAATCGGGATGGCAGCTACGCCCTCGACATCACCCCCCGCCACCAGGCGCTCTGCGCCCACTACGGCCTCAGTGCCAGCCGCAATAACCGCGGCGTGGCTCACGAGAACGGCATCATCGAGGCTCCCCATGGCCATGTGAAACGTCGGCTGGAGCAGAAGCTGATCCTGCGGGGCAGCTGCGATTTCGAGGAGCCCGCCGAATACGCCCAGCTGCTCGCTGAGGTGTTCTGTGCCCTCAACGCCCCCCGGCAGCAGCGTTACGAGCAGGAGCTGGAGCACCTGGGGCCCCTGCCGGCCTTCCGCTTTGCCGACTACGAGCTGCTCACAGTGCGGGTGCGCAGCACCAGCACGATCGAGGTGCGGCAGGTGATCTACTCAGTGCCGCCCACCCTGATCGGCCGCCAGGTCATGGTGCGGCTGCACCACGACCGGCTGGTGGTGTTCCTGGGCAGCGACTGGGTCTGCCAGCTCCCCCGCCTCTATGGCGCCTCTGGTGGCAAGCGGGCCTGGTGCATCGATCTGGAGCACCTGATCGATGCCCTGCGGGCCAAGCCCCGGGCCCTGCTCCATTGCCGCTACCAGCGCTACCTCTTCCCTGATTCCCGCTGGTGGGACTTCTGGCAGCAACTCCTGGTCGGCGGTGACCGTGACGCCGCTGCCCGGCTGATGGTCGAGGCCCTGTATGTGGCGGTGCGGGTGGCCTCCTATGCGCTGGTGCTCGCCTTCCTGGAGCAGGCCCAACGCCGCCAGACCCTTTCGCTGTCGGCTCTGCAGCAGCGATTCCGCGTTCCTCCCCGTTGCCAGAGCCTCCCCGATCCCGCCATCCCCCAACACCTGCTGGCTACCTATGACCACCTCGTCCCCATGCCCGCGCTCTGCGGCGGTGGAAGCGGCGCTGCCGCTCCTGCTCAAACAGCTGAAACTGGCGCGCTTCCGCAGTCACTGGCAGCCGCTGGCCGATCAGGCTGATGCCCAGGGCTGGAGCCCGGGCCAGTTCCTCTACGCCCTCTGTGAGCAGGAACTGGAACAACGGCAGATTGCCCGCCAGCAACGCCTGCTGCGCGGTGCCCATCTCCCGTGGCAGAAAGGTCTCGATGGCTTTGACCACCAGCACCTCGAGCCCCACCACTGGCAGGAGCTCCAAGGCCTGACGCGGCAGACCACCTGGCTCCTGCAGGCGGAGAACCTGCTGCTGTTTGGTCCCAGCGGTGTGGGCAAGACCCACCTGGCCATTGCCATCACGATGGCGATGGCGGCGCAGGACCAGGCCTGCCGCTTCTTCCCGGCCACCACGCTGGTGCAGCTGCTGCAGAAGGCCAAGGCGGCCTACGACCTGCCGGCGATGCTCCAGAAGCTCGATCGCTATGCCCTGCTGGTGATCGACGACATCTCCTACGTGCGCCGCAGCGAACTGGAGACCTCGGTGCTGTTTGAGCTGATCTGCCACCGCTACGAGCGGAAATCCCTGCTGGTGACCAGCAACCAGCCGTTCCGGGAGTGGGACGACATCTTCCCGAGCGGATCGATGACCGTGGCCGCGGTGGACCGGTTGGTGCACCACTGCCACATCATCGGGATCAAGGGCGAGAGCTACCGGCAGAAGGCAGCTGCCGCAAGGGTTTCCAAGGATTCCAGCAACCCGCCAACGTAATTGACGCGGACGTCATGGCCGCCACGATCAACGGCAACACCGGCCCAGCCCGGCAAAACCAAGGCGGCGACACGAAAACTGGCCCTCTCGCCATGAGATTGAGGCCAGAACCACAACTTGATTGACTGAGGTGGTCTGGCTTTTCTGGACAGGCCCCATCGTTAACCTCTGAGGCGGGGTACCGCCCCTGAAAGGGGCTCCCACCGATGAGCAAGCGCCGCACCCACAGCCCCGAGTTCAAGGCCAGGGTCGCCATGGAGGCGATCAGTGGCCGCAAGACGATCCAGGAGATCGCCGCCGACCACGCCATCCACCCGATCCAGGTGAGCCAGTGGAAGCGGCAGCTCCTGGACGGTGCCAGCGAGCTCTTCACCCGAGGCAAGAAGACCAAGGACAAGGAGGAGGGGCAGGCCAAGGAGGCGGAGCTGTTCCAGCAGATTGAGGTGGTCTGGCTTTTCTGGACAGGCCCCATCGTTAACCTCTGAGGCGGGGTACCGCCCCTGAAAGGGGCTCCCACCGATGAGCAAGCGCCGCACCCACAGCCCCGAGTTCAAGGCCAGGGTCGCCATGGAGGCGATCAGTGGCCGCAAGACGATCCAGGAGATCGCCGCCGACCACGCCATCCACCCGATCCAGGTGAGCCAGTGGAAGCGGCAGCTCCTGGACGGTGCCAGCGAGCTCTTCACCCGAGGCAAGAAGACCAAGGACAAGGAGGAGGGGCAGGCCAAGGAGGCGGAGCTGTTCCAGCAGATCGGACGGCTGCAGATGGAGCTGGAGTGGCTCAAAAAAAAGTCTCAACTGCTCTGATGCCCGTGAACTGCGCAAGCTGGTCGATCACGACCACCCCGAGCTCAGCATCAGCAGGCAGTGTGCGCTGCTGGGGCTGCCTCGATCCACGCTGTACTACCGGCCGACACCGGTCCGTGTATCGACGCTGCGGATCATGGCCAGGATCGATGCTCTCTACCTGGAGGATCCCTGCAGCGGCAGCCGCCGGATGGTGGACTATCTGGCCCAAGATGGTATCCCGATCAGCCGAGATCGAGTGCGAAACCTCATGCGGCGCATGGGATTACGGGCGATCTACCAGAAGCCCCGGACGACGGTTCCAGGTGATCCGTCCGTGCGGTTCCCCTGCCTGGTGGACCTCACGCAGGTCACGTCGGTGGATCAGGTCTGGGCGACCGACATCACCTACATCCCTCTGCAGAAAGGGTTCCTCTATCTGGTGGCGATCATGGATCTCCATTCCAGGCATGTGCTCAGCTGGAGGCTCTCCAACAGCCTTGACACGAAGTTCTGTCTGGAGGCCCTGGAGATGGCCTTGGGAGGCGGCCGTAGGCCAGAGATCTTCCACTCCGATCAAGGCTGTCAGTTCACGTCCGCTGACTTTGTGGCCAGACTCAAAGGGGAGCGGATCCAGATCAGCTGGTCCGGCAGAAAGCGGTGCTACGACAACATCCTTGTTGAACGGCTGTGGAGGACTGTCAAGTACGAGGAGGTCTACCTACGGGCATACAGCGATGGCTGGGACGCTGAAATCAGCCTGGCCCGCTTCCTGTGGCGGTATTGCCATGTAAGACCTCACAGTTCCCTTGGAGGCAAAACTCCCCACGCGGTCTACACTGAGGCCGAACCATGTTCCACCCGTCCTGGGTTAACGATGTCAGGGGCCGGAACTGTCCAATAAAAGGCACCCACCTCAGACGCGCCACGACAGCCATGGGCACGATCGAGGCCCCATCAGGATTTCAGGCCTGGTGCCGCAGCAAAATTCAACCGGCTCACCGGTCAACCTGATTGGCACAAGCCATCAACCTGATTGACACGGGACACAGGGGTTTAGGCCGCCCGAACGACGCAAGGGCAGTGGCCGCAAGCGCGGCGGCCAGCCGGGCCATCCCGGATCTGGGCCGGAGCTGCTGCCGATCGAGCGGGTGGATGAGGTGGTCGAGCACCACCCCCAGGCCTGCCGCCGCTGCGGCACGTTGCTACAGGGTCAGGATCCCGAGCCCTTGAGGCACCAGGTGATCGAGATTCCACCGATCACGCCTCTGGTGATCGAGCACCGGCTGCACCGCCTGGTCTGCCCCTGCTGTTCCACCAGCACCTGTGCCTCGTTACCGGCGGAGGTGGAAGTAAGCCATTACGGTCCCCGGCTCAGTGCTCTGGTGGGTCTGCTGGGTAGTGCCTTCCCGTTGAGTTTCAGCAAGACCCAGGCGCTGCTGGATCAGCTGCTGGGGGTACAGATCAGCCGGGGAGCGATGGCCACTATCCGCCAGCGCTTGAGTGCAGCACTGGAGCAGCCCATGCAGGAGGCCCTTGCGTTTGCCCGTCAGCAGTCGGTGGTCTATGTCGGGACTCCTGAAAAAGATTCTCGGCCCATCGGCGCCGGATTCGTCCGTTTGCTTCGCGTTAATCAGGCTGGCAAGCGCGGTGACATCAAGTCGGCCAGATCTCAAAAGCATGGCTTGCAGATGCCCTCAGGCGCTCTGATCGCTGACCAGGCCATAAAAAAGCTGTAGATCCACCCAAAAAGAAGGACAAAAAAGAGGCGCAGCAGCCTCAAGACCTTTTCCGCGCACATCACGACAAAGGCCATCGAGATGGAGGATTCGGCACCAGCTGGTAGACGAGCCATGATCAGATCCAGGGAATACTTGCGCTTTCCAGAGCCAAAGACGCCTTCCACTTCATTGCGTCGAGCTTGATCAGATCGGAGCTGGTGCTTGTGTGCAGTGGTGACATCAGGATCCTTGGGCGGGCGACCCAATCGCTTGCCGGAGAGGCGAATACCGTTCCTCGTGCAGAAATGCCTATTCTTGGCCGTGATATAAATCCGGTCGGCGCAGATTCGCTCTGGGTAAGATCCTGTATCCAGCTTGTATTTTTCCGCCTGAGCGATAAGGTCTTCTCCTTCGTTGTAGGGGTTCCAGCTTATGCGGTGCAAGAACGGAAAGCCGTTTTGAACCGAAACACTGATTTTGGCTCCAAACTCCACCGCAGCACGTGCTTTGCCTCGCACCATTGGGCGGATATGGGTCTGCACAAGATTCACCAGGCGGTCTGGAATGCTGTTGGTCTGAGAGGCGAGCAGAAGGCCCTGTTGCCGCTCCAACTCGCTGCAGGCCAACAACTTCTGCCACCAATGCCTCTTAAGCTCGGAAAGCCTTGCCCCGCAGCCGATCAGAGCATCAATGGCCTTGAGATTCTGCCGCACATAGCCAAGCTGATGTTTAATGGCAGCCTTCACTTTGCGGCGACGTGGTCGTTTTTGCTTCGCCACTCTCAGGAAATGAGCACGAGCAAGGCCACGGTCGTAGCGAGGTCGATGTCTCCTGAATCCCGATGACTGACTGCACAGATCATCAATGACTCGCTCGGTCGTTGTGCGAGCCTCGTTGAGGAGCTTGAGGTCTCTGGGATAGGTGATGTCGGCTGGAGTGCAACTGGCATCAATCGTGAGAGTGCCCCAATTCTTTCCTTCTGGCCAGTCAGCAGGCTTGATCAACGCATCAAGTTCTAGCTGAGCGCCTCCTCCACTGGAATCACGATCATCATGGTCGTCATCGTCTGCTGCCTGAGCAAGTGCTTCCAGAAGGATCTCTTTGCCGCGCTGCACCACCAGCTCGTTGATACGGCGCAGATCCTCGTCAGAAAAACGCTTGCGAAAGTGCACCATCATCGAGGCATCAAACGGTGCCTTAGCTGTGTAGCCCGCAAAGCCGAGGTAAGCATTCAGGGGTCGGGACAGCACGCGGCGAACATCGTCTCTGCTGAACCCTTGACGGCGTCCTGATTCCCGTTTGCATCTCAGGCAGAGACTGCTTGAGATGGGCGCCCCTCCTGCTGGCATTTCCGAGGTGGACTGGTTGTCGTGGCCAGCTGGTGCCAGGGAGTTCATTCTGGCTCAACAGGAGGAGATGGTGCAGCTCCGCGTCCAGCTCACCGCCCTGGCGACCGAACTGGCCCATCTGCGCGAGCGGATCGGCCGCAGCTCCCGCAATTCTTCCAAGCCTCCCTCCAGTGATGGCCAGGGGTTTAGGCCGCCCGAACGACGCAAGGGCAGTGGCCGCAAGCGCGGCGGCCAGCCGGGCCATCCCGGATCTGGGCCGGAGCTGCTGCCGATCGAGCGGGTGGATGAGGTGGTCGAGCACCACCCCCAGGCCTGCCGCCGCTGCGGCACGTTGCTACAGGGTCAGGATCCCGAGCCCTTGAGGCACCAGGTGATCGAGATTCCACCGATCACGCCTCTGGTGATCGAGCACCGGCTGCACCGCCTGGTCTGCCCCTGCTGTTCCACCAGCACCTGTGCCTCGTTACCGGCGGAGGTGGAAGTAAGCCATTACGGTCCCCGGCTCAGTGCTCTGGTGGGTCTGCTGGGTAGTGCCTTCCCGTTGAGTTTCAGCAAGACCCAGGCGCTGCTGGATCAGCTGCTGGGGGTACAGATCAGCCGGGGAGCGATGGCCACTATCCGCCAGCGCTTGAGTGCAGCACTGGAGCAGCCCATGCAGGAGGCCCTTGCGTTTGCCCGTCAGCAGTCGGTGGTCTATGTCGATGAAACCGGTGCCCCCACCGGTAATGCCGATGGGGGCAACCCCGATGGCCGGCGCGGCTGGGAGTGGGTCATGGTGACCGCCATGGGGGTGACAGTGTTCTTGCAGAGCCTGAGCCGCTCGGCTGCCGCCGCGATCGACCTGCTCGGGAATGCCTTTGGCGGAATTGTGGTGAGCGATCGCTTCTCCGCCTACAACCATCTCCCGCTGGAGCAGCGCCAGCTGTGCTGGGCGCACGTGATCCGCGATCTCACTGCCATCGCTGACCGTCAGGGCGCCAGCGGTGAGATTGGAGCGGAGCTGCTGGGCCTGCAGCAGCAGCTGTTTGCCCAGTGGCACCGCTACAAAGACGGAACGATCGACTGGTCCACGTTGCAGCAGGGCTGTCGGCCGATCCGCCAGGCGTTTGTGGGCACGCTGCAGCGGGTTGTGGAGCTGGGCTGCCAGCGCGGCGAGCGAACGCCGTGGGCCAAGACGGTGCGTACCTGCCATCAGTTGCTGCAAGTGAGCGATGGCCTCTGGACCTTCCTGGAGATTGAAGGGATCGAGCCCACCAACAACGCAGCCGAGCGTGCCCTGCGCCATTCGGTGATTCAGCGCAAGATCAGCCATGGCGTCCAATCCCGCCAGGGTGCAATCTGCCGCAGCAGGTTGCTCACGGTCACCACCAGCCTGCGGCAACAGGGCCGTGATATCTGGCAGTTCCTGGAGCAGGCCTTGATCGCCCATCATCGCGGCGGTGAGATGCCATCGCTGTTGCCGAATCCCTGAGCCGGCCGTCATCGATCGTGGTGTCTGTGGTCGCTTGGTGATCAGCGATCAAGGGCGGTGAATGCTGCGCGGCTGCGTCACGGCCCCTGAACGGATACAAGCCGAGAAAGAACTGAATATAGGCGTTCTCTCTGATCTGATGGACTGTCTCTTCGTCGGTGAGCCCTAACTTCTGTTTGATGTAGAGAGCACCAAAGGCCATTCTCACTGATTTGGCTGGAGCGCCAATTGTGGCGCTGAATTGAGGGGCATAGGTTTCTTCCAGCTCATCCCATGGGATCAGCCCCTCCAGTTGAACCCAGCGATTCTCGGGATCAAGTGTGCCGCCAAATGGCAGGTGGAACTCCTTGATTGAGATCTGACCGTTATTGTGCCTCCGGTACATATGGAACGATCAGGAGTAAAGGCAATCACGGATTGCCTGATTCACGGCCACTTTAGCGGTTTCTCATGCTTGAGACCAGCTGCGGCGCAATGGATCTGGATTGGTACCCGTTCAGGAGTCGGGACAGCTCGCAACGAACATCGGGCTTGCTGAACCCTTGACGGTGGCTTGATTCCTGGTTGCATCTCAGTAAGAGACTCCTTGCGATGACCACCCCACCGGCCGGGATTTCAGAAGCCGATTGGGCCGCCACCCCGGTGGGAGTGAAGGCTGGATTTCTTGAGCTGGTCAGTCAGTGCCAGAGGCAGCAACAGGAGATCGAGCAGCTCCGCATCCAGCTCACCGCCCTGGCGACCGAACTGGCCCATCTGCGCGAGCGGATCGGCCGCAGCTCCCGCAATTCTTCCAAGCCTCCCTCCAGTGATGGCCAGGGGTTTAAGCCGCCCGAACGACGCAAGGGCAGTGGCCGCAAGCGCGGCGGCCAGCCGGGCCATCCCGGATCTGGGCCGGAGCTGCTGCCGATCGAGCGGGTGGATGAGGTGGTCGAGCACCACCCCCAGGCCTGCCGCCGCTGCGGCACGTTGCTACAGGGTCAGGATCCCGAGCCCTTGAGGCACCAGGTGATCGAGATTCCACCGATCACGCCTCTGGTGATCGAGCACCGGCTGCACCGCCTGGTCTGCCCCTGCTGTACCACCAGCACCTGTGCCTCGTTACCGGCGGAGGTGGAAGTAAGCCATTACGGTCCCCGGCTCAGTGCTCTGGTGGGTCTGCTGGGTAGTGCCTTCCCGTTGAGTTTCAGCAAGACCCAGGCGCTGCTGGATCAGCTGCTGGGGGTACAGATCAGCCGGGGAGCGATGGCCACTATCCGCCAGCGCTTGAGTGCAGCACTGGAGCAGCCCATGCAGGAGGCCCTTGCGTTTGCCCGTCAGCAGTCGGTGGTCTATGTCGATGAAACCGGTGCCCCCACCGGTAATGCCGATGGGGGCAACCCCGATGGCCGGCGCGGCTGGGAGTGGGTCATGGTGACCGCCATGGGGGTGACAGTGTTCTTGCAGAGCCTGAGCCGCTCGGCTGCCGCCGCGATCGACCTGCTCGGGAATGCCTTTGGCGGAATTGTGGTGAGCGATCGCTTCTCCGCCTACAACCATCTCCCGCTGGAGCAGCGCCAGCTGTGCTGGGCGCACGTGATCCGCGATCTCACTGCCATCGCTGACCGTCAGGGCGCCAGCGGTGAGATTGGAGCGGAGCTGCTGGGCCTGCAGCAGCAGCTGTTTGCCCAGTGGCACCGCTACAAAGACGGAACGATCGACTGGTCCACGTTGCAGCAGGGCTGTCGGCCGATCCGCCAGGCGTTTGTGGGCACGCTGCAGCGGGTTGTGGAGCTGGGCTGCCAGCGCGGCGAGCGAACGCCGTGGGCCAAGACGGTGCGTACCTGCCATCAGTTGCTGCAAGTGAGCGATGGCCTCTGGACCTTCCTGGAGATTGAAGGGATCGAGCCCACCAACAACGCAGCCGAGCGTGCCCTGCGCCATTCGGTGATTCAGCGCAAGATCAGCCATGGCGTCCAATCCCGCCAGGGTGCGATCTGCCGCAGCAGGCTGCTCACGGTCACCACCAGCCTGCGGCAACAGGGCCGTGATATCTGGCAGTTCCTGGAGCAGGCCTTGATCGCCCATCATCGCGGCGGTGAGATGCCATCGCTGTTGCCGAATCCCTGAGCCGGCCGTCATCGATCGTGGTGTCTGTGGTTGCTCGTTGATCAACGATCAGGGGTGGAATGCTGCGCTGCTGCGTCACGGCCCCTGAACGGATACCTGGATTGTTCAGGAGTCCCTATGTCGATGAAACCGGTGCCCCCACCGGTAATGCCGATGGGGGCAACCCCGATGGCCGGCGCGGCTGGGAGTGGGTCATGGTGACCGCCATGGGGGTGACAGTGTTCTTGCAGAGCCTGAGCCGCTCGGCTGCCGCCGCGATCGACCTGCTCGGGAATGCCTTTGGCGGAATTGTGGTGAGCGATCGCTTCTCCGCCTACAACCATCTCCCGCTGGAGCAGCGCCAGCTGTGCTGGGCGCACGTGATCCGCGATCTCACTGCCATCGCTGACCGTCAGGGCGCCAGCGGTGAGATTGGAGCGGAGCTGCTGGGCCTGCAGCAGCAGCTGTTTGCCCAGTGGCACCGCTACAAAGACGGAACGATCGACTGGTCCACGTTGCAGCAGGGCTGTCGGCCGATCCGCCAGGCGTTTGTGGGCACGCTGCAGCGGGTTGTGGAGCTGGGCTGCCAGCGCGGCGAGCGAACGCCGTGGGCCAAGACGGTGCGTACCTGCCATCAGTTGCTGCAAGTGAGCGATGGCCTCTGGACCTTCCTGGAGATTGAAGGGATCGAGCCCACCAACAACGCAGCCGAGCGTGCCCTGCGCCATTCGGTGATTCAGCGCAAGATCAGCCATGGCGTCCAATCCCGCCAGGGTGCAATCTGCCGCAGCAGGTTGCTCACGGTCACCACCAGCCTGCGGCAACAGGGCCGTGATATCTGGCAGTTCCTGGAGCAGGCCTTGATCGCCCATCATCGCGGCGGTGAGATGCCATCAATGTTGCCGAATCCCTGAGCCGGCCGTCATCGATCGTGGTGTCTGTGGTCGCTTGGTGATCAGCGATCAAGGGCGGTGAATGCTGCGCGGCTGCGTCACGGCCCCTGAACGGATACACCGCTAGAGTGGCCGTGAATCGGGCAATCCGTGATTGCCTTTACTCCTGATCGCTCCATATGTACAGGAGGCACAATAACGGTCAGATCTCAATCAAGGAGTTCCACCTGCCATTTGGCGGCACACTTGATCCCGAGAATCGCTGGGTTCAACTGGAGGGGCTGATCCCATGGGATGAACTGGAAGAAACCTATGCCCCTCAATTCAGCGCCACAATTGGCGCTCCAGCCAAATCAGTGAGAATTGCCTTTGGTGCTCTCTACATTAAACAGAAGTTAAGGCTCACCGACGAAGAGACAGTCCATCAGATCATAGAGAACGCCTATGTGCGTGTGCCACGAGGCATAGATTCTTCATGAACTATGTCGTAACTGTATCGAGGATGGGAGTGTGGCCTCCCGATGTCTGCCTGCAGGGGCTGGCTTCAAACCACCCCATGCTGTTGCGGTCAAAAGCCGTGGTGGTGAGCGATGGGGAAAAGGCGGAGTTGATCCGTCAGGTGAGTGATGAGAAGGTGAGCGCAAGCGAACCGTCGATGACACATCGAAATGCGTTCCAGTTGCTGTCAAAACGAGCTGAGGCATGTACAGCTCGGATCAGTGTGGGCGACACCTGTATACGGACCACATGGCAGCCGGTGTATAGACGGCACGAGCTCATCACAGGCCTCGATACGGAACGTGGGAACCTGACATGGGATGCCAAGGGAAAAGATCAAGTGGCTACAATCATGAGTCTGAATACCAATGACCTTGTCAGGGGCGGAGCAGTTCGTAGTAGCGATGAAGAGGCTGTAATCGCCTTGGAGCGAAGGAACTGCGTCATCCAGTCTGATAAATTAGATCAACCAGGTTGCCTGGGAGGAATCAGATGAACACAGACAAGCCTTTGCCAATTACCAAGAAGATGGTGTGGCAAGCCTATCAGGCTATCTCCAGGAACGGAAAGGCTGCTGGCGTGGATGGTCAGAGCCTCGATGACTTCTCCAAGGACTTAAAGAACAACCTCTACAGGATCTGGAATCGTTTGGCATCAGGGAGTTACTTCCCGCCTCCGGTCCGCCGTGTAGAGATTCCTAAGTCCAAAGGGGGAGGCATGAGGCCACTGAGCATTCCAACAGTTTCCGATCGCATCGCACAGATGGTGGTCAGACAGATCATCGAACCCAGATTGGAGCCAATCTTTGATTCGGATTCATTTGGATATCGACCCGGTCGATCTGCTCATCAAGCCGTGGAATTGTGTCGCAAGCGTTGCTGGCAACGAGACTGGGTATTGGACCTTGATATCAAGGGATCCCCCAGTGTCAGCAAACGAACCAGTACGCGCGTACGCCCTCGCGCCCGAAACACCCACGGCCAAGCCAGAGCGCCCTTGCCACTCTGGTCATGAGGACATCGGGCCATGGCCGATGACATCTTTGGAGGCCTGACCCCGAAAGCAAACGTGGCCTGGGATTCGAATTGCGCTCCCTGCCCTGGCGACGGCTCGACTGACCAATGAGTTAGTCGGCCGATCCCGATTAGGAATTTGCTGATTTTAGTGCGCGAATCCTGCCTGATGCCCTCCCGATCACCTAGTGAGTCCTTAAGCCATGGGAGAACCAATTTCAGCAGGCAAGCGCCGAGCTCGTCTGAAAGTCATTAACCCTCGTTCCGCTGGAATTGATGTCGGCAGTAGATTCCACGTTGTTGCTGTTCCTGTCGAGCTTGATCCGAATCCCGTCCGCAAGTTTTCAAGCTTCACAAAGGATCTAATCGCACTCGCCGAATGGCTGCTGGCAGTTGGAATTAGCACCACTGCCATGGAGTCCACTGGAATCTACTGGGTTCCGCTTTACGAGATTCTCTCTGGCAAAGGCATTGACGTCTTTCTTGTTAATGCCAGGCACGCCAAGAATGTTCCGGGCCGCAAGACGGATATCAACGATGCACAATGGCTTCAGCAGCTCCACAGCTACGGCCTGGTGAGAGCAAGCTTTCGTCCAGACCAAAAAATCACAGAACTACGCTCATATCTGCGGCAGCGTGATCAACTTGTTCGATACCGCTCGTCTCATCAGAAACACATCCAGAAGGCGCTGATGCTTATGAATCTTCAGCTTCATCATGTTGTCAGAGATATCAGCGGACTAACCGGTAGGCGAATCATCGATGCCATACTTTCAGGTGAGAGGGACCCCGAAAGACTCGCTTCTCTCCGAGACAGACGCTGCAAGGAGAGCGCGGCAACAATTGCGGCTGCTCTTGAGGGGAACTACCAAGACGATCACTTGTTCTCTTTGAAGATCGCAGTTGAGCTCTTTGACACCTATTCAGAGAAGATCAGGGCCTGCGAGCTTGCGGCACAATCATTGATGACAGAGCTTGCCGGCTCGGACTATCAAGATCCAGGCAGTCAACCTGGGGATTGGAAGATATGCGGACATGGCTTTGCATTTAACCCAACCCACCTAATTCAAGCCTTGTCAGGCCACAATCTTCTAAGGCTTCCGGGATTAGGACCAACAACAGTTCTCACGCTCATTAGTGAGTGTGGGTTGGACATGAAGCGCTGGCCCAGTGCCCAGCATTTTGTGTCATGGCTGGGACTCAGTCCTCAGAACAGGATCTCAGGGGGAAAGGTACTTTCTTCACGAACACGACAGGGCACTACGCGAGCAGGTAGTGCCTTTTGGATGGCTGCCGTACCGCTGGGAAGAACGAATACTGCACTGGGTGCTTTTCAACGTCGTCTGGCAGCACGTGCCGGAAAGAGTAAAGCATTAATTGCTACTGCCCGAAAGCTTGCCATTCTTTACTACAAGACGCTCCGTGATGGTTTGGTATATCAGGATCCCGGTGCTGCCGCATATCAGGAGGAATCAAGGGATCGTCAGATTCGTGGTCTCCAGCGACGCGCCATTGCCCTTGGTTTTCAACTTGTTGCCTCTGCTTGAGGTGTGGTCAGTCAGCCGAGATCCCTGTTGGCCGTTGGTGTTTCTTAGGAAGAAGTCCGCTCGGTTTGACCCGTCCACCTGGGGGCCCAACCGACGACTATGCAACCGCCCTATGACGCCGCTCTGCGGGAAGCCGTCCGCCTGCGGATGAGCCCTCCGAACCTTGAGAGCGTGGCTGAGATCGCCCGCGACACCGGGATCACGGCGCAGACCATCTACAACTGGCGGAGCCAGTGGCAGAAGCAGGGCCAGCTGGTGCCTGCCACGAACCGGCCGCCGGAGCAGTGGAGCGCTGCCGACAAGCTGGCAGCCGTGATCCAGGCCGCAGGACTGAACGGAAGCGAGCTCGGGTCGTTCTGCAGGGAGCGGGGGCTGTACCCCAAGCAGGTTGCCCGTTGGCGCCAGGCCGCCGAGGATGCCAATGGCCCCAGCGCGCCGAGCATGGCTGATCAGCGGGAACTGCAACGCAAGAATCAGGAACTGGTCCGGCGGAATCGCCAGCTGGAGCGTGAATTGCAGAAGAAAGAAAAAGCACTGACAGAAGCGGCGACGTTGTTGATGCTCTCAAAAAAGTTCAACCAGATCTTTCAACCGGACGAGGATCCTTGATTCCGTCTGGCGATCGCGGTGCGATCGTCGCGCTTCTACAGGAAGGCATCAGTCGTGGCCTTTCGGCCAAGGCCATTGCTGATCTTTTCGGCCTGGCGACACGCACGCTGAGGCGATGGGGCTTGATGATTCGGACCCAGGGATTCAGCTGCGATCAACGCAAGGGAGCGTCCAGGCATGTCATGCATCGTTTCAGCGAGGAGGAGCGCCAACAGGTGTTGTCCACTGTCAACGATCCACGCTTTGCCGATCTCACGCCTGGTCAGATCGTGGCGATCCTTGCCGAGGAGGGAGTCTACGTGGGATCGGAGTCAACGATTTACCGCATCATGCGCCAGGAAGGCCTGTTAAATCATCGCGGCAGGAGCCGCCCACCGCGGGAGCCAAGAGAGCCACCCGTGCTGGAGGCAACGGGCATCCATCAAGTGCTGGCCTGGGATATCACCCTGTTGCCGGGGCCTGTGAAGGGTCAATTCTACTACCTTTATATGGTGATGGATGTGTGGAGCCGGCGCATCCTTGGCGTTGAGGTGCACGATCGTGAATGCGGCGAACTGGCCAAGCACTTCTTTGATCGTGTCTGCCGTGATGAAGGGATCAGCTCGGGGTCGACCACGATCCTGCACGCCGATAACGGAGCACCCATGCGCTCCTACACCTTGGCCGCCAAGCTGGCCGAGCTCGGCATCTCCCTGTCATTCTCGCGGCCGCGGGTGAGCAATGACAACGCCTACGTTGAGTCATGGTTCCGAACCATGAAATATCACCAGAGCTATCCAGTGCGTCGTTTCCGGGATCTTCTCTCAGTGCGTGCCTGGGTCGATGGTTTTGTTGACTGGTACAACGCTGAGCATCGTCACAGCGGCATCAAGTATGTGACGCCCAATCAACGTCACTACGGAGAAGCTGACGCGATCTGCAGAGTCCGTCAGCAGACCTATGAGCAGGCGCGTGCGCAACATCCACGCCGCTGGGCCAGGCCACCTCGCGATTGGGCTCAGCCAACAGTCGTGCGGGTCAACCATCCCAGACCGCAGGACACTGTCGCTGCTTGAAGATCAGAAACCCAGGCCCCAGGGGGTTGTGGTTGGACCGCCCGCAAGAGGCGGGCCGGCCTCAGCCTCCGACCGGGGGCCGGCCGCTCAAGCCTGCGCTCCTGATCAACGCGCGATGACGATCAACATCCGATCTCGAAGCCCATGATCCTCCATCCGGAGTAGGCTTTCTGAGGTACTCAGATCAGTACCCTGAGCGGACATCTTTGCTGATAGGCGCCGGATTTTTCGACTCGATCGATCATGATCTCTTGTTCAAGGCTCTCCAGGCTCACATCCAAGAGCGCTGGGTGCTGCTTTATCTGCGGCGTTGGCTTGAAGCACCTGTTCAACTGCCCAATGGAGAACTACAGGCCAAGGCCTGCGGTGAGGTGGTCTGGCTTTTCTGGACAGGCCCCATCGTTAACCTCTGAGGCGGGGTACCGCCCCTGAAAGGGGCTCCCACCGATGAGCAAGCGCCGCGCCCACAGCCCCGAGTTCAAGGCCAGGGTCGCCATGGAGGCGATCAGTGGCCGCAAGACGATCCAGGAGATCGCCGCCGACCACGCCATCCACCCGATCCAGGTGAGCCAGTGGAAGCGGCAGCTCCTGGACGGTGCCAGCGAGCTCTTCACCCGAGGCAAGAAGACCAAGGACAAGGAGGAGGGGCAGGCCAAGGAGGCGGAGCTGTTCCAGCAGATTGAGGTGGTCTGGCTTTTCTGGACAGGCCCCATCGTTAACCTCTGAGGCGGGGTACCGCCCCTGAAAGGGGCTCCCACCGATGAGCAAGCGCCGCACCCACAGCCCCGAGTTCAAGGCCAGGGTCGCCATGGAGGCGATCAGTGGCCGCAAGACGATCCAGGAGATCGCCGCCGACCACGCCATCCACCCGATCCAGGTGAGCCAGTGGAAGCGGCAGCTCCTGGACGGTGCCAGCGAGCTCTTCACCCGAGGCAAGAAGACCAAGGACAAGGAGGAGGGGCAGGCCAAGGAGGCGGAGCTGTTCCAGCAGATCGGACGGCTGCAGATGGAGCTGGAGTGGCTCAAAAAAAAGTCTCAACTGCTCTGATGCCCGTGAACTGCGCAAGCTGGTCGATCACGACCACCCCGAGCTCAGCATCAGCAGGCAGTGTGCGCTGCTGGGGCTGCCTCGATCCACGCTGTACTACCGGCCGACACCGGTCCGTGTATCGACGCTGCGGATCATGGCCAGGATCGATGCTCTCTACCTGGAGGATCCCTGCAGCGGCAGCCGCCGGATGGTGGACTATCTGGCCCAAGATGGTATCCCGATCAGCCGAGATCGAGTGCGAAACCTCATGCGGCGCATGGGATTACGGGCGATCTACCAGAAGCCCCGGACGACGGTTCCAGGTGATCCGTCCGTGCGGTTCCCCTGCCTGGTGGACCTCACGCAGGTCACGTCGGTGGATCAGGTCTGGGCGACCGACATCACCTACATCCCTCTGCAGAAAGGGTTCCTCTATCTGGTGGCGATCATGGATCTCCATTCCAGGCATGTGCTCAGCTGGAGGCTCTCCAACAGCCTTGACACGAAGTTCTGTCTGGAGGCCCTGGAGATGGCCTTGGGAGGCGGCCGTAGGCCAGAGATCTTCCACTCCGATCAAGGCTGTCAGTTCACGTCCGCTGACTTTGTGGCCAGACTCAAAGGGGAGCGGATCCAGATCAGCTGGTCCGGCAGAAAGCGGTGCTACGACAACATCCTTGTTGAACGGCTGTGGAGGACTGTCAAGTACGAGGAGGTCTACCTACGGGCATACAGCGATGGCTGGGACGCTGAAATCAGCCTGGCCCGCTTCCTGTGGCGGTATTGCCATGTAAGACCTCACAGTTCCCTTGGAGGCAAAACTCCCCACGCGGTCTACACTGAGGCCGAACCATGTTCCACCCGTCCTGGGTTAACGATGTCAGGGGCCGGAACTGTCCAATAAAAGGCACCCACCTCAGCCCCCGAGCGCCTGCGGGAGGTGCCCGGCATCGGCCAGGTGCGGGCCGGCCGCATCGCCCAGGCCTGGGCCGATCAGAAGGTGGTGCGCGAAATCATGGTGTTCCTGCACAGCCATGGCATCGGCACCGCACGGGCAGTTCGGATCTTCAAGACGTACGGGAACGGCGCCGTGCAGGTGATGGCGGAGAACCCTTACCGCCTGGCCCGCGACATCCGCGGCATCGGCTTCCGCACTGCCGATGCGATCGCCGCGCGGCTGGGCATCAAGCCCGAGGCGATGATCCGCCTGCGCGCCGGCATCAGCTACGCGCTGCTGGAGGCCAGCGGAGATGGCCACTGCGGCCTGCCCAGCGCCGAGCTGCTCCAACTGGCCGGTGAGCTGCTGGCGGTGGAGCGGCCCAGTGGACCCCTCGATGAGACCGGCGCCACCTCCCGGGTGCCCCTGGAAAGCGGCCTGATCGAGAGCGCCCTGGATCTGGAGCTGAGCGAGGGCTCCGTGGTGGCCGACACCCTGGGCGCTGAGCCGGCGATCTTCCTGTCGAACCTGCACCGCGATGAACGCCGCATCGCGACGTCCCTTCAGGCGCTGGCGGTGGGCACACCGCCCTGGGGAGCGATCGACGTGGCCAAGGCTGTTCCCTGGGTGGAGCAACGCCTGGGCCTGGAGCTGGCCGCTAGCCAGCAGCAGGCGGTCGAGCAGGCCCTCTCCAGCAAGGTGCTGGTGATCACCGGCGGCCCTGGGGTAGGCAAGACCACCTTGATCAACGCCATCCTGCGCATCCTGGCCGCCAAGAAGCTGCGCATCCTGCTCTGCGCCCCCACCGGCCGGGCCGCCAAGCGGATGGGCGAAACCACCGGGCTGGAAGCCAAGACGATCCACCGGCTGCTTGAGTTCGACCCGGCGGCCTTCGGGTTCAAGCGCAACGCCGAACTGCCACTGGAGTGCGATCTGCTGGTGGTGGATGAAACCTCGATGGTGGATGTGCCCCTGATGGCCTCCCTGCTGGAGGCCCTCCCACCGGAGGCGGGATTGCTGTTGGTGGGCGATGTGGACCAGCTGCCCTCGGTGGGGCCCGGCCAGGTGCTGGCTGATCTGATCAACAGTGGCGCGGCTTACGGAGGTGTTCCGCCAGGCGGCCTCCAGCCGCATCATCACCACCGCCCACGCCATCAATGCCGGCACCATCCCCGATCTGCGACCGCCGCCGGCTGAGGCCACCACCGACTTCTATTTCCTTCCCGCCGAGACACCCGAGCAGGCGGTGGCCCTGATCCTCAAGGTGGTGGGTGAGCGCATCCCGGCCCGCTTTGGCCTCGATCCGATCGCCCAGGTGCAGGTGCTGTGTCCGATGGCGCGCGGTGGTTGCGGGTCAAGGTCGCTCAACATCGAGCTGCAGCAACTGCTCAACCCCGATCCCACAGAGCAGGTGGAGCGTTTCGGCTGGCGCTTTGCCGCGGCCGACAAGGTGATGCAGGTGGCCAACGACTACGAGAAGGAGGTGTTCAACGGCGATGTGGGCACGGTGGAAACGATCGACGCCGATGCCAGTGAACTGACGGTGCGATTTGACGGCCGCGAGGTGACCTATGGCTGGGGGGAACTCGACAACCTGGTGCCCGCCTACGCCTGCACGATCCACAAGAGCCAGGGCAGCGAATACCCCGCCGTGGTGATCCCTCTGCTCACCCAGCACTACGCGATGCTGCAACGCAATCTGGTGTACACCGGCATCACCAGAGGCAAGTAGCTGGTGGTGCTGGTGGGCCAGAAGAAAGCGCTGGCGATGGCCGTGAAGAACCACCTGGGCCGCAGGCGTTACACCAAGCTCGCTGAGTGGCTCCAATGAGCGGCAGCCCCAGGGGAATCGGCCCCGCAGAGGGTGGAGCCGATTCAGCCATGGCATTCACAGCCACAGCCGGCGTGGCAAGGCTCACCGTTGGGGTGCCCTTTGGCGCAGACCTCGCTGCAGAACAGCAGGGCGCCGTTGCGGAACGGGCTGTCCTCTTGCACCGTGCAGTGGCAGCCCGGGCAGGCGCACTGCAGCGTGGCGGGTTTCTCCAGGGTCGTGGTCATGGCCTCTCATTGCTCCGTACCGATGAACCCAGTCTGCTGCCTTCGCCGGGAGGGAACGGCATGCCGTACTGACACGAAGGTCCAGCGGATCTATCCATGGATCAGAGGCCTCGACCAGGGCGGTTCCAACCAGTTCCCTGCAACCGGCCCAAGGGCGTCCGACACGGGGCGCCCTTCCCATTGGTGACCTCCTCTGCCTTCCTGCAGCAGCGATGCGATGCAGGCCTTTTGCTCTTCGTCGAGAAGGCCTCTCCTGTGTCTTCCACGGCCGTGCCATGCCTGCTCAGATGGGCAGACCTAGCGTTTGGTCAATGCCGCAGTGTGGGCCATGGCCGTGGTGAACCGCTGCGCGGTGGGGATCTACCCCAGCGGGCAACTGCTCGACTGGGCACGGGGACTTGAGCTGCATGTGGACGCTGCTGGAGCCAGAGAGCCCTGCCTGTACCTGATCCCTGACCACGACACCCAGGAAGAGGCCGAGGAGATCCTCGAGGAGGTCTACGAGGCAATTTTTGAGGCGGAGCTCGACTACTGGCATCGCGACACCGGCACCTGGCCGGCAGAGCGCACCTACGAGGTGTTCCGCAAATGGTTCGAGGTGCGCTTCTACCCCCTGATCCAGGACCTGGTGGACGAGGAACTCACCGGCACTGAGGTGGATGAAGAGTTCATCGGTGAGCTGCGCACGGCGCTGGAGGGGCTGGAGCCGCGCCCCTGAGTGAGGCGAAAGCGAAGGCTGGCCGCAGCTTGAGCTATGTGGCCAAGGTGCACTGCCGTTGCGCGGAAGCCATCGGCTACAACGGCAACCTGCTGGTGGGCAAGGCCTACACCGCCTTGCTCGATCTCAAGCCCGGCGATGAGTTCGAGATCAAGCTGGGGCGCAAGCAGATTCGCCTGGCGCCCGTGGGTGGAGCTGACGACGAGGAGTGAGCCAGGCGCCTGCGGGGCCGTCGCTCTCAGGGCAACGGAAGGAAGGGCTCGCACGACACCAGGAAGCCGCTGACATGGTCGAACCACTGGGCCAGCGCCAGCAGCTCGCGGGGCTCCCTGGCAAACCCCTTCTGGGAGAGAGCGGTGAGCTCGGCCAGGTTGTCGTGGGTGACCAGGGGCTTGCTGCGCTTGGCGGCATCGCAGGCAGCGACGAACTCCTCTCCCTGTTCGGCCAGGCACTGGGCGTAGGCCTCCTCAAAGGGCATTCCCTGCTCCTGCAGCCGCACGAAGACATCCAGTTCAGGCGGGAGCTGCTCCAGCCATAGGGCAAGTTCTGCACCGGCCCGATCGTGACTTCACCGCTGTTGAGGTGCATCAGCACCACGTTGGCTTCCAGGTTCCAGCTGGGGTGGGCGAGCAGCTTGCTGGCGGCGATCTGGAAGGACTCGCGGTAGGTAGTCCTCGACCAGGGCCTGGTGGATCTGAGCGAGGTCAGCCATGGCCAAGGGGTTGCACGACAAAGCCCGGTGACGAGGCCACCGGGCTTTGATCATGGTGTGGTGGGCGGAGCTGCTGACGCCGGCATCTGGGGCCAGGGGTCTATCGGGACGTTCCGTTGGGTCCGGGGCACCTGAGGCGGTGCAATGGACGGCACCAGGGTTGTTTCAGCAAAACAGCCGCGACACGCCAGGAACGTCAGTCATCCGTTGAGAGTGTTGGAGCAGGGGCCGGATCGTCAGCTCACTCCTGACGGTTGCTCAGGTGGGGTGTCTTCCATGCGGTGGAGCCTCCCGGGTGTTGATGGAGACACGATCGGACGACTGGCGGTGCAGGGCAATAGGGGTTTATGCCTGAGCGGGGGAGGGGGAGCGATCCATGGTCAAGCCGCAGGGCTGAATCCCGCTGGCGCTGCCAAGCTCTGGGCCCGAGCAGTTTGCAGATCAACGACCCCACTACCAGCTGCTGCTTACAAAGCCTGCCGGGCACTTGGAGCGACCGGGCGTTGGCCCACCTGATCCATGTGGGCATGAAACGGCTGACGCCGGATGAGGACTCAGGGCTAGGGATCGAGGCGGAGTACCAGGAGGCGGTGCGGTTGCATAGAGCTGGAGGGAGCAAGCCATGACCCTCTTGTTGATCCGCGCCGGTTCCCGCGGCGAGCAAGAGCATAAGTTCCTCGATGAGGATCGGGTGTATGTGACCTGGGACGGACTGGACGTTGATCTGGAGGATCTTCCTGATCGAAAGGCATTGATCCTGGCCCTAGAGGAGCGCTTCCCCGAAGAGAAGGCCAAAGCTCTGCTGAATTTTTCCTCTCAGGTCTGGCCGTTCGTGAAGGAGATGGCCATCGGCGACTGGGTGGTGATGCCCTCGAAGCTCCAGTCCGGCCTGTATTTCGGCGAGTTCACCGGCGACTGCCGCATTGAGGCGACCGGTCCGAACTCCTACTACCACTGGCGCGAGATCAACTGGTTCAGCGGCCTGATCCCCCGCACCGTCTCCCCCCAGGGCATGCTCTATTCCTTCGGGGCGTTCATGACGATCTGCCGGATCCAGCGCAACGACGCTGAGGCGCGGGTCAAGGCGATGCCCGCTCGCCATTGGAAAGCCGAAGGCGTGAAGGATTCCGCGCCGCGCACGCTGGCAGGCCCCCAAGGGAGTGCCGGCAGTGAAGAGGCGGCAGATGCAGCGAACGTCAACCTCGAAGAACTGGCGGCCGATCGCATCGAGCGACTGATCGGGGCCCGCTTCAAGGGCCACGAGCTGGCCTTGATGGTGGAAGCAATCTTGCAGGCGGAGGAGTACACGACCTATCGCGGCCCAGAAAGAGCGGATGGCGGCGCCGACATCCTGGCCGGCGGGGGTGAGCTGGGCTTCGGGAAGCCGCAGATCTGCGTTGAGGTGAAGTCAGGCACGGATCCGGTGGATCGGACCACGGTCGACAAGCTGATCGGCGCAGGGCAGAAGTTCGATGCAGAGACCTGCCTGTTCGTGAGCTGGGGTGGCTTCAGGCCCAATGTCCAGAAGGAGTTCGCACGGGATTTCTTCCGTGTGAGCCTCTGGAGTCGCAAGGAGCTGCTGGAGAAGCTGCTTTCCAACTACTCCGAGCTTCCCGAGGAAATCCGGCTTGCCCTGCCCCTGAAACGAGTCTGGATGGTGGTTCAGGAGGACGACTGAACGTCAGGCGTCGGCGCGGATGTAGCTGACCTCGCACCCCTTTACCATCCGTGCTTCCTGCATCACGGCAGCAGCATTGAAAGGAGAGAACTCAAACCACTGGAACAGATCGAGGCCCCGGTCAATAGTGATCTTCCAGCCGTGGTCTGTGGTGATGCTACGGGCGTGGAAATTGGGACTGGAGTCGAACTCCCAGGTAAAGGGCGTGCTCGTGCTGGCGAAGGAGTCCTGAACCTGGCCGAGGTTCTCCACCTGCTTCTCAAGCTTTTCCTTGCTGTCAGTCTCTGGACCGGTAATGAGATGGACAGTCACCTCATCACCGATGGGAGTGATATCATTTACCAGCCGCAGAAACTCCACCAGATTGCGTATCTGATGGAAGGCACGAATGTAGGGATCGCGAATGATGATGCCGCTGCAGCCCTGGAGATAGTCGGCAAAAAGGCGCCGGTAGCTCCAGCCCTTGGTGTTTTCAGGCACCACGAGGTGCTGCTCCTTGGGCTGGGCAGCAGTGGCTGACGGAGCTCCACTGACCTCGGTGACGACAGCTTCCACAGGTGCGGCGTCCGGTTGGGGCTTACCCTGGGCCTCAGGGGAGCGGGCACCTGGGTGCTCGCCTCCTGCACCGGGAGCTTCTGCCGAAACTGGCGCCGCCTCGCTACTGAGGGGGCGCAGACTCGCAAAAGCTTGATACTGCTGCTCCTCGGGCGTCAGCACCGTGACCACAGCACCACCAGCCAGGGGCCGATAGGCGAAGTCATGGGGCTTGAAAGTGTCATCAATCCGCAGGATCTGCTCCCGCACCCGACGCCGGCACTCCATGGCGAACTCCAAGAGCTCAGCGATCTCCTCCGGCGTGGCCTTGCTATCGGGGTGAATGATCTTCATCAGCCCGGAGAAGGTCTTCTCAAAGCCGGTCTGATCGCGAATCGACACCTCCGAGCTGATCTCGAAATGTGGCTTGTAGAGGCCAGTGTAGTCCTCAGTGCGCAGGTGCTTGAGAACTTCGGCGATGTAATCCACCACAAACCCATAGCCCGTGCAGTACAGTTCATTCCGCACCGGCTGCACCTCCCAGCCGGGATTGAAAGCGTGGATGCGATCAAGAAAGGCCGAGTCGATGTACTTGTCGGGCAGTGGTTCGTAGAAGTGGGAGTGCTTAAGCATGTAGGCCACCGACTTCTGGGTATTGCCCATGAACACCATCGAGGCCTCGGCAGAAAGCTGCTCGATGCCCCGCGAGAAAGTGCGGTTGGCCATGTAGTTCTTCATGATGTCCACCAGCGTCTTGTCGACTTTCTTGTCCTTGCCGGCGAACTCGTCGAAGCAGATGCAATCCCAGTAGCCCACTAGGCCGATCTTGCCGTTGGCGTTGCTCACAAAAAGCTTGGGGGCAGTGACCTCTGAACCCGAGATCAACATGCCGTGGGGCGAGAACTCAGCGTAGACGTGGGACTTACCAGTACCTTTCGGGCCCAGCTCAAGCAAGTTGTAGTTGCGCTCGCAGAATGGGATCAGCCGGATCAGGGTGAGGAGCTTGCCTCGGCGTGTGAACTGCTGTGGATTGAAGCCCACGCTCTGCATGAGCACGTCAATCCACTCGTCGGTAGTGAACTTGGCACGGGCTGACAGAAACTCATCGTGGTCGACGCTGGCCACCTGGATTGGCTTGAGACCTGCGATCTGCCAAGGGCTTGCATTGGTCTCGACTGGCAACTCATATTCCACATCGGTGATCGCCCAGACACCACCGACCAGCATTTTGGGGAATCGCTTGACATACGAATCATCGATGGGCACTTTCTTGAGCCCAAGATTCGTGAATTCGGCCTCGTGAAATCCGCCCTTGTCATTGAAAGTGACAGTAACTTTATCGATCACCTTGTGACTGCCACGGTCGCTGATTGTTGAGCGAACCAGCTCCGCCTGGTTGCGGTGCACGTAGTGCTTGGCCAGGATCCGTCGCACCGATTCCAGTCCTTCGGCGATCAGGGTTGGATCGTCGGTGGCGCAGTGCTGGCCGAGCAGGTACTCGAGCACATAGGTGGGTACCACCGCGTTCTGCTTGAGCTCGGTGGTCAAGTCCTTGCGCACCACCAGGCCAGGGAAGTGCTCAAGGATCTTCTGATCCAGAGGGGTATGGGCGGCAGGGGCCATGGCGGTCACCAGAAGGTGCGGCAGGGGAAGGTGGAGAGCTGGGGATCGGCGGTGAGCAGCACCAGGCGATCCAGTTCTGCCTGGGCAGCCAGCATGCGATCAAAGGGATCGCGATGGGGCTGGCTGTAACCGCCCGCCCGCAGCCCATGGGCCAGGGAGATCGGCAGCGCCTCGAAGCCATCGGCTTGCAGCAACCCCGGCAGATCGGCAATGGCACCGCTCAGTTCGGGCAGCTTGCCCTGGTGGTGCTTGAGGCTGAGCTCCCACACCGAGGCTGCGCTCACCAGCACTGGCGTAGCGGGGTCGCCGAGCAGCTCACGCACGGCGGTGGAGAGACGATCGGGATCGAACCACCACCACAGCAGAGCGTGGCTGTCGAGCAGGTAGGCGGCACCACTGCTCATGGCAGCGGCGCCTCCGGCAGCAGGGGGCTGGACTCCCAGCGCTCCAGTTCGCTTGGGTCCATGGGTTCGAGCAGCACGTTGGGCTGGGCGAGGGGCCCCTGGCTGCGCAAGCGCCCCGGGATGCGCTGGGGAACGGGCGGAGCCAGGGGCATCAATCGCGCCCAGGGCTTGCCGGCCTTGGCCAGCAGGATCGTCTCACCGGCATGGGCGTCATCGATCAGGCGGGAGAGGTGGGTCTTGGCCTGGTGCACGTTCACGACGCGGGGCGCCACGTGCTGCGTGGGCGGGAGCGATTCCATGGCGCCATCAGCAGACGACTCACTTAGTTTAGGCATGGACTAAGGCCATCAAAAGTCGTCGAAGTCGCTGCCGAAGGGCCGCTGCAGCTTCAGGTCCACAGTCTTGTAGGCCTGGGGCTGGCTGACACCCTCCAGCAGCTGCTCTAGTCGCAGCTCCAGGGTCTGGTTGTTGTAGTCCCCGGCCGCGTTGGACAGCTCCAGCACCACCTGCTGCTCCCGCTCGCGGGCTTCGCTGGCGGCGGAATCGAGCAGCACGGTGCGGTGGGCACAGAGCAGGGCCCCATCGGCCTTGGCGTACAGGCCGATGCGCAGCTGCAGCGGCAACCGCTTGCGGGGTTCCACGGGCTCCAGCTGGAACAGCCCGAAGCTCAGCTTGCCCATGGTGATCTTGGCGGGCACCCGCAGCAGCTCGGCCTCCACCACGCGGCTCTCGTCCTTGCGTTCCCGCTTGAGCCGGATCACCGGCACCACCACCTCCTGCAGGGAAGTGCCGCCGTGCACGAAGCGTGAACCGGAGCCCGAACGGGGATAGCGATCGAGGCCCAGCGGGAACACCGCTTCCCAGCTGCCGGTCAGACCCAGCTCCGCGGCGGTGAACACCTTCTGCCCGGCACTGGGCTTGATGCCACTGCCCAGGGCAAAGCGGCGGTTCTTGAAGGTGAGCTCTTTGGCCGCGGGGAACTCCGAGCGGTCGTTGGCATCCACCGGTTCCTGCTGGAAGAGGAAGCCGTGGTCGGCGGTGATCACGGCCTGGCTGCCCTTGAGGCTGCTGATCTTGCGCAGGATCGCGTCCAGCTCCTCGAAGGCCTGCTCCACCGCCTGGCAGGTGTCGGCTTCTGTGTCGCGCTTGTCGCCGATCCGGTCGATCCGGTTGTGAAACACCACGATCAGATCGTGCTCTTTGATCAGCTCGGCCCCTTCCTTAGTGGTGGGTAGGTTGAGGAAGTCTTCCGCCTGGATCGCCTTCGCACGGCCATTGGCGTAGGCCTTGAGGATCTTGTCGCGGTTGTCGGTGCCGGCTGCGCTCTGGCCGTCTAGCAAGGCCTTGGCCTGCGGGTCGTGGATATTGATGCCGAGCTGAGCACCGGGCAGCAGGGCTGCCATGCCCAGCTGGGTGTAACTGGGCAGCACCCCCAACAGAGCTTCCACCTCGGCCTTCCACCCCTTGCCCGCCTGAGCGTTGAGGCGCTCGGCGTAGTCGCGGGCGGCCTCGTAGCGCAGGGCATCGGAGATCACCACAAACAGGCGCTTGAGACTCTTGGCGCCCAGCGGTGCATGCAAGTAGCGCATGTGGAACTCCTTCTGCCGCGGCAAGGCCGTGGAGCTCCAGCTGCTGAGCTGACTCACCTGATCGCTCCAGCGGTTGGTGAGCGGCAGCAGCACGTTGTTCACGTACTGGTTCTCCAACCATTCCCGCAGCGGCTTGAAGAGGGTGGGCTGCTGGTAGGTGCGGGCATGGAAGATGCAGCGCCGGTAAGCCTGATCCAGCCGCCACCAGCCATTGCAATAGCGCTGCAGACCCTCCTCGAAACCGGGCACCTGCAGATCAGCCTTCGCCAGCAGTTGGCGGAAGCTGATCGCCTGCTCCAGGGCACGGTAGCCGTGCAGGTGCTTGTCAAACCAGCAGGAGCTGCTGCGGTTGCGGATCGCATCCAGCAGCTCGGCGTCTGAGGCGTCGCTCTGGAAACGCTGCAGCAGGCGGCTGAGCACAAAACGCTCGATCAGCTCATAGCTGTCGTCGTCGTCTGGGTCGTAGCTGTCTGGCGCGTCGTTGAGCTGCTCCTCCACGCGCAGCACACCGGCGAGGTGATCGCTCCACTGCTGAAAGGCACTCCTTGCGCTGAGGCTGTCCTTCCAGATGCTCAGGAACACCCGGGCGTGGGGCAGCAGGCCGCCATCGGGCCCGATCGAGCTCACGCTGTTGAACAGGGCAACGGCGAAGTCGCGCAGGTTGGGCTCGGGGCTGGCGTAGCCGAACTTCTCGCCAACCGCCTTCCAGAAATAGCTGCTCAGCTGGTGGTTTCCATAGAGGGTCTCCACCGGGTCGTCGCCATCGGGGTTGGCCGGAGCCAGCTGCCCGAAGGCATGCAGCAAGAGCTTGTCGATATCGGGCGGCTGCTTGGCCAGCACGGCGAGCATCTTGAGCCGAACGGCGGCCTTGTCGTCGTTGGGACGCCGCAGTTCCTTGAGCTTGGTGGTGCGCACCGATGAGCGGAAGAAGGCCTTGTGCTCCTGGGCCAGCTCTTTGAACTCCAGTGTCAGCCCCGCTTCCTGGATGTCGAGGGAGGCGCGATCAGCCGTGAACTCATGGCCCGCCAGCAGCAGATCCAGCAGCCAGTTATCGGGTTCGGCTGGTTTGGGCGAAGGGATGTAGAGCAGGAAGCGCTGGTCGAGGGGGGCGCGGCTGACCTGCACTTTCACGGAGAACTCGTTGTTCTCCACCCGCAGCTTCTCGGCTTGTCCGGGCTGGTAGTCGTCGAATTCGGAGGCCCACTCACCGTTGGGGTCGTACCAGAGCACCACGCGCTTGCGGGCGAGAGCTGCTTCGAGGCTCTCGTGGATGCGGCTGGTGGCGGCAGGGGAGCGGGTCATGGGCAGGTATTGCCAGATCGGCCAATACATGACCAGTATTGGCTGGCTGACGCCCGTTGCCAATACGTCGAGCCATGGCGCTGCCCAACCTCTGGGGCCTGTACAACCTGCGCTCGTCGCCCTTCTTCCAGGCCACGTTGCGGGCGGATTCGGAGGCGACGCCGCTGCGGCTGTTTGTGGGCCGGCAACGGGAGCGGCAGCTGCTGCTCACCACGATCGGCAGCAGTGCCAGCTCCCGCCAGGCCGTGGCCGGCCGGCCGGGGATCGGCAAAACCACCCTGGTGCAGACGGTGAAGGCCGATGCCCAGGCGGAGGGGTACTGGAGTTCCGACGAGATCATCCCCATCAGCGCAGAGGGGGCCAGCGAGCAGTTGTTGGGGCAGCTCCTCTCGGGTGTGTATGACGCTGTTCTGGCCAACTGCCCCACGGCAGCGGGGCCTGAAGTGGAAGCCGCCCAGCAACTGGTCCGCAGTATTCGCCTGCGGGGCGGCGGACTCACGGTGTCGGCCTTTGGTGTGGGGCTTGGCGGTAGCCAGAGCGAAATCGTGGCCACGCCACCAGGGGCCTTGCTGCTGGATGGACCGCGGGTGTTGCGTGATCTGTTGCGTTACGCCATCGCCCGTGGCGCACGCGGCATCGTGCTGCACCTCAACAACCTCGAAAATCTCAGCGAGGCAGACGCGTCGCGGGCGGCGGATCTGCTGCGGGGGATCCGCGATCAGGCCCTGCTGCACGACGGCCTGCATCTGATCGTGGTGGGCACCACCGATGCGGTGCGCACGGTGGTGCAGAGCCACACCCAGATCCGCTCGGTGTTCAGCAATCCCCTGGTGCTGGAGCCTCTGGATCTGACTGAGGTGAAGCAACTGCTGGCCAATCGCTACGAGGCCCTGCAGCAGGATCCCGCCAAGCCATGGCGGCCCCCCGTGACTGATGCCGTGGTGCAGAAGCTTTACGAGCTGTTCCGAGGGGATCTGCGCGGCCTGTTGAAGGCCCTGGAAGATGGCATCACGGCCTTGCTGGGCCTCACGAGTGCCGGCGCCGAAGTGGCGCCGGTGGGGCTGGGCGATCTGCTGCTCAGCCTGCGACAACGCAACCAGGCGGAGCTGCAGGAGCAGCTGGGCGATACAGCCTGGGAGCGGTTGGTGGCCTGGGCACAGGTGGATCCCGCCTCGATTCAGACGCAGGCCGAGTTGGTGGGGCTGTGGGCTGTGAAGCAGCCCTCGGTGTCGCAGACCCTGCAGCAGCTGATCGAGGCCGGTGCCGTTGAGGCTTTGCCGCGTCGTGGACGAGAGGCCATTCAGTACCTGATGACTGGTACGGCCAGGCTGGCGCTGTAGGCAGTCGTGAGATGTGCCGATCTCAGCGACGGATGTCGAAACTGAACGATGGAGCATGACGTTCAGACCCCACCCTCACGATCAGTGGCGTAGAGCTGCTGGAGACAACTCTTGAGCTCAAAGCGGTAACTCGAGAGGCCTTCCACTAGCTCCTTGTTGCTGGCTTCGCGGGCGAGAACCACGTCACGAGCTGCGTTGAGGCGTTCCACGATGACCCCAACCACCGGCAGGTCGTACTCCTGTTGATAGATGTCCTGGACCTGGGCAGCCATGGCCTCGGCGAGCTTGCGGATCTGCGACCGGGCCTCACTGAGCTGCTGATCTGCCTGGCGCTGCTTCTCCACGACTTTGGCCTCCTCATTAACATGGTCATAAACCGAATAGGCAGCCATGGCGATGCTCAGAATCCCAACGGCCTGCCCAAGACCCTTGGCAATGTTCACCGCTTCCCACGGCCGGAAATCCTTACCAAGGAACTTTCCAACGGTATAGACAAGTTGATGCCCAGCCGTGCCTGCAACCTGGCTCGAGGTGGTCATGATTCCACCAGGAAAAGCAAAGTTTTCTGCTCCCCTGTCAAGGAGATTCTTTGCAATATCTTTGATGGGATTGACCTTCGCGCCACTTTCTTCGCCTCGTCTAGGGACAGTCCCTTCCATGCCGGCTTCAACGCTGGCGAAGTACTCCGCCACGAAGGGTTCGCGGGCGAAGTCGTCGAGCTTGCTCTGGAGTTGTGCATAGGCTTCTTGGAGAGTGCCATTGAGATCGTCAAATGCCGACTTGTTGATCTCTTCACATTTGACCCGGAAGCTCGATGTGGCCTGATTCTCCTCTTCTCCCAGCTCACCACTGAGAAGCTGCTCGCCTAGCAATTGCACGTGCTGCACCACACCGGTGGAGATTCGGCGCACTTCGGCGGCGGTGCGTCGTTGCTGACTCTGCACAATGCGCAGCTGCTGATTGAGCAGAAAGAGTTCCGGGTTCTGCTGAAAGGTTCCATCCGGTAGGGTGCCAAGGGCCTCGTCGATGGTGGTCAGTCCGAGGCGAATAGGTGGGTCAAGCCGCGCCAGCAGACCCTGTTGTTTTACCCACCCATTGAGCTGCTGAATGAATCCCTCGAAACGACTGAACTGCACCAGGATGTCGTCGCCATCCGCCACCCCCTCGCGAAAGTCCTGAGCATCGATGAAGGCATGGTTGAAGCCGTTGAGGTGATGGGGGGCGAGGGTACGATCGATGGAGACGGTCAGGTTGTTGATGTAGTCGTCAGTGTCCTCCACATCTGCCATCGAGAGTTTGTTAATCACCAGGAAGATCTTGGGCGCGAAGCCATTCTCAAAGGCCAACCGCCGGAAGTCAGCCGCGGTGACGGTGTCGAACAAGTTGGTGGTGAGGCAATAGACGATCAGATCAGCATCACGCAGTGCTTGCTCAGCCTTAGCGGTGTGATCCGGACGATCGGCAAACAGGCCTGGTGTGTCCCAGAGCTCGATCTCACGCCAGCGGTAGGCCTGCACCTCATCGGTTGCCACATCGGCGGAGATGTGGATGTCGCTGCGGCCGGTGAGAGCCGAGATGATGGTGGATTTCCCTGCGCTGTACTGGCCGCTGAAGGCAAGGCTGAGCAGCGCCCTCTCGCCTAAGGCAAGACGCTGCTGTTCCAGGGCGTTGGCTTTCTCCTGAAGAGAATGTTCGCCACGGGCTAGTAAGAAGGCCTGAAGGCTATCAAGGCTGGATTGAATCCGGCGTTGCAGTTCTGGAAGTTGGAAGGTGGCCATTGCAGAGAAAGAGAAGGGGGAGATGTCAGTCGAGGGAAGTGATGCTTTGCAATAGCTCGGCTTGTGTGATCAGGAGTTGCTCACGAAAGGCCAAGAGGGCTGCGCTGCTGCCACCTAACGCCTGGGCAATGGCTGCGGCTACCTGATCTCGCTGGTTTGAGATGGCCTCATCAAATTGCTGGGCCATGTTGGCCCTAGGGTTCTGGAGGCTTTCGAGCAGTTTGTCTTTCAGAGCTCTCTGGGCCTCTCTGCGGCGTTGATCACCACCGGGAATGAGCCAATCCATCAGCATCGGCGCAAAACCAGCTAGCAGACTCCCCAGCCAGGCAAATGGCTGAATCGGGCTTGGGACAAACATGAAGACCGCAAAGACTCCGGACAAAATCTTGAACCCAAGTTTGACGTTGCTACGCAGGGCTTCCTCGAAGCCAATATCCAGGTCAAACTCCAATCGGCTGTGGAGTGTTGCCGCACCCACCTGAAATAGCAACCGATCGCGTATGTCGTTCTGAAGGGCATCGAGGCGCATGGCCAGTTCCTCCTTCAGCCAGGCCGTCAGATCATCCACCTGGCTGGTCAGTCCAAATCGTTCCAATTCGGCTTTCCAGCGCCGCTCGATCTCCTTCCCGTTCCGCCGGTAGTTGTCAGCACTGAAGCTCGTTGCACGCACATCGAGCGCCTGAAAGATGGCTTGGATGCGGTTGCGCACCTCACGCTTCAGGTCGGCGAAGATCTCCTGCACCTGCTTGGCCGTGCTGTCCTGGGTCTCCTGGAAAACCCGCGCCTGGTTCGCGAGGGACGCCTCCAGCGCGGCCAGGTCGTGGACGATGCGTTCCAACTCCTGGCGCGGGTTGGCACGAAGGGTCCGACGCCGCAGCTCCGGTGCTTGGCGTGTGATCAACCCATCGATGTGTTCGAGCACCTGATCGAGACGGCTGAGCTCTCGCCAAGCCTCCGCTTCGATGGGGTCTTCAGCCTGCGTGGCCTTGAAGGCTGCCTTGGCATGGATGGGAAGGATCGGTACCCTGGCGGCCTCTTCTTCCCCGATGGCCTGGGCGAGATCACGCCGAATGGCCGCGATGTTGCCGCTGATCGATTGCTCACCCTGCTTGGCGAACTTGGCATCAAGACGGCTGCGCAGCCGATCGATTCCCCCCTGAAGGCCCACCTTCACGTTGAGCAGCACGAGAAACGCCTTGCCGCGCCGATGGAGCTGCTGCATCAGCTCTCTGGTGCAGGGCACGTTGGAATCACTGTCGATCACGAAGCAGACGAGATCGGTTTCGGGGAAGATGGCGCGGGCCACTTCCGTATCGCGGAGGGCGGCTTGCTCGAAGTTTTCACCCTGGCCCCCCGCTGCACCGATGCCAGGGGTATCGATCAGACGGATACCATGGAAGTTGTAGGCGCGGTTGTAGCGGGTGAAGCCCTGCTGCCCGTTGCCGATGGCCCCCTGATCCCGGCCCGTGAGAGAGGCGATCAGGGTGCTTTTGCCCGCCATGGTCCGGCCGATGACGGCCATGCAGAACTGTTTCAGGCTGCGCTGCTTAGCGAGAAGGTCGTTGCGGAGACCGTCTAGATCCCGCTGAACGATGCGCTCCAGGCGTTCCTGCACCGTGGTGAGCAAGGCCTCCAATTGCTCTTGGCTGTCTTTCGGCAGGTCAGAGGCCAACAGATCGCTGGTGATACCAGCGAAACTGTCCTGAAGGGATTGCAGGGATTGCGCAGCGCTCTCCAGGGTTGCCTGCGTCTGAGGCATCAGCTCCGCCGTGAGCTGGCGCATCTGCTCCAGGCTGGATCTGTAGGCACGGTGGTTGAAGAGGGTCTGGCGGCGCCAGAGCTTCACCCGCTCCCCCTGGCCAGCCCTGGAGGTCACGGCATCCACGGTCGCCAGTCCCAGAGCGCGCTCCGCAAAGCGGAGCAGTCGCACCCGTTTCCTGGGGGCAGACTTCGGCTGGTTGAGCTTGTCCCGCAGGGCTGTTGTGCGTTCGCGAGCCTCGTTCAACCGGGTGGCAACCGAGGGGGGGAGCCGCTGCAGTCCCTGGGCCAGGCGGGCAAGCACCTGCTCCTCGCGGGGATCGGTGTGGTCATCAATGGCGGCAAGGTCGGCCATGAGGCACAGCAGGGATTCCTGCTCATCGCTGGTGAGCCTCCGGAGGGCCTGCAGGTCCACGGCGGGATCGTCGTGGGCTGTCATCAGCCGGCTGCTGAACACATCGGGATCGAGTTCCCGTCGCTGCTGGTAGCTGAGGAACCAGGGGTGCTCTGCGAGCACTTCGAGCTCATGGACGTCCACCAGCTGATCAGCGAACACCAGCTCAGCAACGGCTTCCTGGACGGGATCAGGCATGACTCAGTCCTCCTTCGCCGCCAGCCCAGGGATCGGTGCCAGCACGTCCTGCAGCTTGAGGTAGTTCACCTTCACCCCGTCATCGAGATCGAGCTCGATGCGCTGCTGGGCCAGGGGCAGGAGGGCGTCTTGCTCCCAGGCCTCGCATTCCTTAAGCACCTTGGTGATCTTCTCTGCCTCCTTGCGGGCTGCCGTGCGTTCGCGGGTGGGGAGCCCATCGTTGAGTTGGTCGAGACCGAGCTGGGCCAGCCGAGCTTCCAGCTTCTGCAGGTAGGGCCGGAAGTAGTTGTTGAGCACCTGGTTAAGGGTGTCCTTGGTGTAGCGGTGCAGGTAGATCAGGCAAGCGAAGCCCTTCTTGGGGCTCTGCACCATCCAGTAGATCGGCCGCTTCTTGTAGGTCTGCAGGTGATCTTTGTAGAAGTCGCTGCAGAAATATTTGCGGATATCTTTGCCAAGAGACTCTTCGATGAAGCGTAGATTATCGGTGACGGTGCTTTCGGGGAAGGTGACCTCCAGGAACTCGCGGGTGCGGGCGACGATGTCGTCTTCGAACCACTCGCCGTCGAGCACAGGGATGATGGCATCGGCATCGGGCCTGAATTCGACTTCACTCAGGGGCTTGCCGACTTTTTCTTCGTAGGCAGCAAGTTGGGCGGCCTGGCTGTCGCGGGAGTCGGCCAGGATCAGGCCCGGCTGATCGAGGCTGTAGCGGCCCATCATGCAGCCGATGGCGTATGAGAGAAAGGCCCCAATATCCTTTCGTTGTTCGGCGCATGCAAGAGTGATCTGGTCCTCCGGTACTTCGGGCTTCAGCTCACCGTTAAGGCCGTAAGCTGCGATATAGAGACTGTTATTCTCCGTCTCCAGCTCCTGCATCCGGCGAATGGCGGCGGCGCTCTGCAACTCCCAGTTCCGCCAACTTGTGGCCAAAGTCTGTCCCTTCAACTCCGAGTTCAGCAAAGGCAAGCGCGCGAAGTCCCAGGACGCCTCGAAGTTATTCCAGTCGATGCGGGCGAGGGATACCAGACTTTCAATTAGATCTCTGTGGCTTGAAGGCCGAGGGTCAGGCAAGAGTGGCAGCGACGCAATATGCCCGACCTCAAAGTTTAGAGTCGGAGAAATAGTCTTAAGGATTACTTGGGCAACGAGACTATTGGCAAAACCAAGCACGTCTAGGCTCTCTCCGTGAGAGTTGCTGAAGACAGAAGTCCCAGCAACATCAAAGATAAAACCTTGCGGGAAAAACCTAAAAGCCGGAAGGCCACTACTTATTTTTGACCATGATATAGAGGGGCTAAAGTAGCGGTCAGAATTCCTGATGTACGATCTAGGGCTTCCGTCCTGAAACTTGAAATTGCGAACGCGAGATCCGTCCCTTTCCCAGTCAACAACGAATTCCTGATTACCGTACCATCGCCTAAAGTCACCACCTTTATTATAGGGAAACCACTTTCTGAGGCTCTTGGCGGCCTCTTCCCTGCTTGGAATAAGAAATCCCATTTTTTCGCTATCGACTTCATGCCAGCACCTGACAAATCTTGCATTTTCGCCTGTCTGAAGCCCAACCCGTGGCTCTGATTTTGAGCCGAGAGGAGTTCCTGCCTCAAAAACTTCCCTGATGCTTGCAGTTGCCCAATATGCAATAGGGGATCCGGGAATCCTTCTGAAGTTATCTGAGTCTGCCCGAAAAAACCAGCCGCACTGGGGATTTGAGATGGCTTCCAGAGTCCGTGGACCTTGGTTTTCACTGCCTCGAAAGTCCGACAAGCGGACATATCCACCAAGGAAGCCCTTTTGGCGGCTGTTCTGAAGAGAAAATGCACAGATTGGAACTGTAGCCCCATCAAATCCCGAGTATTCTAGTTGCACCAAAGACGTAATTGTTGCATGAACAATGAGCCTGGCCCTCAACTTTTCATACGAAGAGATAAACATCCAGACGAATGGCGTCATGAACCCAAGGAATCCCTTGGAGAGCGTTAGCGTTAACGACCGAGCAATGAAACCGGCAAACAAGTCCGATTTGTAGTCTGCAAAGTTCTCTTGCAGGAACTGCTTGACAACAGGATTCATTCCCTTCCCGCCCATGTAAGGTGGATTGGCGGCAATGACGTGGTACTTCTGGGTAAGCGTCTCGGCTTGATTAAGAACACGTAGAACTTTGCGGTGCGTTTCACGCAAGAAGATCTGATCGTCTAAGTTTTTCCTCTCCATAGCTAGGCGCACGCTGGCAACCTCCTGTTCGTTCAGGCAGGGCTGTATGAGAGAGCCGAAGGCCTGTGCCTCCTCAAACTGACGAAGTAGCTTGAACAGGGTGTGATCGAACAGCTCTCCGAGATCTAGGGCCTCGATATAGTTATTGAGCTCGTGTGCTTGAAACCGAAGATTCTGAAGCTCAATAATTCGAGGGCGCACCAGCTGCTCCGGCTGGAGAAATCGACGGGACTTTTCACGACCCTTCAAGACAAGGGCTAGTTCGGCAAGCTGGGCGGCGCGAGGACATATCTCCAGTCCGGAGAGATTGTGCTGGAGAATCAATCCAGGGATTTCGCTGGGGGCGTAGCCTTCCTCCTCGTAGATGAGTGTGAGCAAGTCGAAGGCGTAGGTGAGAATGTGTCCACTGCCGCAGGCAGGATCCAGCAGCTTGATTTCCTCAGGCTTGCTGATCTTCAGGAATTCGGTTTCTGTCTCGCCTTCGATGTAGTAGGGCATCTGCTCGCGCAGCTTGGAACCAGGTCGGTTCAGCAGCCAGAGTCGGCCAAGGGAGTTCTCCACCAGGTAGCGCACGATCCAGTGGGGCGTGAACAGCTGGGTGACAGCTGGGATGTCTTCAGTGGGCACCGCCTTCTTGCGGGCCATGACCTCATCTTTCTTCTCGGCGATATAGAACTGATACAGCCAGCCCAGAATCTCCACATCCTGGCAGTCGTCATCGCTGATCTCACGTCGGAAGCCACCTGCAATCGATCCCTCGCTCAGCAGGTCGTCGGGGAGCAATAACTCGCTGGCATCATCGAGACCTTCAAAAAGATTGTGCAGCAGCTCGTGATAGAAGCGACACGTTGACAGCACAAGCTCGCGATACACCTCGCCCTGCGGGTCGGCACCAGCGATCGCGGTTTGGATCTGTTCATCGAGCAGCCCATGTAAACGGCTTTCGTTGGTGTGGCCTTTCAGAGCCGCAGGCAGGCTCCCCGCCCGCATCAGCTTGAGCAGTTCCGGCTGCGTTTCACCTTCGGCTGCTGGCATCAACACCTTGCAGCCAAACGGGTGCCAGCCCCGGGCATCGAGATAGCGCAGCGCACACAGCCGGTTGAACCAGGTGTAGGCCACCCGTTCCAGCAGTTGATCTCGGTTCTCCCCTTCCTGCGCGCGCAGTTCAGCGATTTGCCTGGCGTAGGTACTGAGCGTGTCAGGCGTCTGGCTGTTCAGGAGTAGATCGAGCTTGCGGCCCACCGCCTCCAGCAATTGCCGCCGCATTGCCGGGGCAAAGGTCTTCAGGGCAGCGGTGTTGACGGGCATGGACTGGGAGTAGATCGGTGGGTGGTTTGAAGGAAAAACTGCGTCCGCGATCAGAGGCTGATCCGGTGGCCCTGATCCAGCTCGGCCTGGGCGGCTGCGCGCAAGGCATCGAGCCATTGCTGTAGCTCGGCGCTGTTGGTGATCTGGCTCATCGGGCAGATCACCTTGAGGGATAAGGCCGCTACCACCGTGATCGCTGCAGGCGCCGGGGCGTCCTTAGGAGCTGCCAGAGCCGCCATGTGTTGCAGCTGTTTGGGCACCTCGTCCGCCCGGTAGCGGTTCAGCCTCAACAGCGCAGTACCCGGCTTGCTGGCGCCTTGCACTTCAGCCTTGGCCTGAGCTGTGGGGGCGAGCACCTGAGATTGCTGCTCCTCATCGAGCTTCTGGAAATCGGTATCGGCCTTGAGCCGTGCTTCCTGCTCAGCGATCTGCTGCAGGGCATCAGCCTGGGCCTGTTGCAGCCGTTGCTCCAACTGCTTCTGCAGGTCGGCCATGGCGCTATTGGCCTGGGGGATCAGGCCGCCGGCATAGGGCGTCTCGCTGCTGAGCAAGGCCCGTAGTGGTTGCACCAGATCAGCCGGAAGATCGGCGAACTCATCGCTGTAGCGGGTCTCGAATGCCTTCACCTGGTCGTACACCACCTTCTGGTTGCCATTGAGGAACTGCTTCAGGGGGGTGAGTAGGTCTTCTTCGGCATCGAGCCAGCTGTCCTTGAAGGTGTCCAGCTGGTTGAGCAGGTAGCCGTCGTCCTTCTTGGTCATCGCCTCAGCCTGCTCGGCCCAGGGCTTCAGCGCAGCAAGGAATCCATAGGTGCCGGCCTGAGAGGCCAGATCGCGTAGGTTCTGCGCTTCCTCGCGCATCGCCATCCGAAAGGCTTCGCAGGTGCTGCGCGCATCGGTGCCGGGGCTCTGCACGTTGAACAGGTCCTGGTGGAACCTCTTGAGAGCATTGATCGTGCTGGTGTCGTACACCTCCTGTTTGCGCACGCTCACGCCGCCCAGCTTGCGGCTGTTGGTGAGCGCATCGATCACCTCCACGCTGCTCAGCAGTTCCTTCTCCCGCAGCTCCAGCTTCCCGAGCCGATACAACCGCGCGATGAAGGTGAGCGTGGCCCAGTTGCTCCAGCCGTAAGGCCGCGCCTCAAACCTGCGCACCAAGTCGTCTGCGCTCAGGCGCTCGCCCAGCTTCTGCTGGCGCTCCACCTCCACCAGCACCTCCTGCTCAGCCTCCGACAGCTGCACCGCCAGGCCATCGAGCAAATCGTCCTGATCTTTCACCACCGCAGCCACGGTGGTTTCACTGAACGCCCCGTGCACCATCTTCAGCTTGGAGAACGCCGAGCGGATCAGCTCCTGGTAGGCCTTGCTGAACCGGGTTCTCGGATCGCCTTCCCCAACCGAGAGGGTCTGGCCGTTCACCACGAGCGCAGCCGTTCGCAGTTGCTCTTCGGCCAGGCGGGTGATCTCCTGGCGGCGTGCACCGCTCTGCTTGGCGCGAATCGCCAGGATGGCGTTCAAGGCTTCGTCTTCGCTGCCGCTGTTCTGGCGCACGTAGAGGTCGGTTTTCAGCTGGCTGCGGATCTGCTCCAGCAGCCGCTCCTTGCCCGGTAACACCGCCATCAGTTCGGTGCCGCCCATGTTGCGGCTGTGCAGGATCGCCTCATTGCCGTAGTTGGGGTGCTCCGGCGTCACCAGGTTCACGGCCACATCGGTGTCCTTGCCCTTGATCAGACCGTCGTCGATCTTCTGGGAAAATGAGTAGTCATTGCCGTTGTCCTCAAAACGGATCTTGTTGCTGCGCAGCACGTCGTCAAACACAATCCGGTGCAGGGCCTTGATCACTTCTGAGTCGGACACCTCCGTGCGCTTGATCTCCTGTTCAACGTCCTTTTCTTTGTCGGTGAGGAATTCATAGACCTCACCACTGCGCTGCAGGTAGCTCTGGCTCTCCAGGTTGATCAGCGCATCCTTCACCGCCTGCTCATGGGCGCGGATATCAAAGTTGGGCTCATTGATCAGCAGGATCGCGATATTGCGTGCCGTGCTTTTGAACTGCGGCACCCACTTGAGCAGGAATAGGGCCTTGAGGATGCGCAGCTCCAGCTCGCCCACCTGGTTCTGGGCGGTCACCATGGTCTGCTTCTTATCGCTTCGGATCACATCATTGATGCCGTCATAGAGCTGATCGAAGCTGGCCAGCCGCCCCACAGGCATCTCCTTGATTGCCTTGGCCACCTCCTGAAACACCGAGAGCATCGAGCGCTCTCCGACCGCCATGTTCCGACCTTCAAAGATGCTGTGGGTGGCCAGACTCTGGATCGCCTGCTGGAACAGGCTCAGCTGGTAGGGATGGAAGGGGTAAAGGCCGCAGAAACCTTGGCAATCACTCCAGCCCTTGAGTTGGATTGAACCGTCACCGAATCGGAACAGGGTAGTGAAGTTCTCCTTCTCCTGCTCGTAAATGCTGATCAGCTGCTCTGGTTCCTGTGGGTCTTTTTCAAGAAGGCGCCGCTGAATCACCTCCTGAACGTCGGCACTTGCAAGGTTCATCTTCGTCTTGAAGCGACCTTGAATGCGGCTGAGATCGTCTGCTTGCTCAAACTTTACCTGGCCCAGAACGCCCTCTAGGTCAGCCTGGGAGGTGATGAACACGGTGGCCCGACCGTTCGTGGCGGTGGCCAGGCTCTCCACAACGGTCTGGAGGTTGAGCAGGCGACTGCGTTCCTGGCCAATAAACTGACCAGCCTCATCCACGAAGAAGTTGAGCCGAAAACCAGGGGGCTGGCTGTCGAGGTACTCCTTCACACGTTGACCAAAGTCCTCGATCGACAACTTGAAGCTGTCTTTGGCATCGTCAATAATCCTGATCGCATCACTCTCGCTCACCCCAGAGTGGATGGAGTAGGCCTTGGCGAACTCGCTTTTTGTGGCCGTTAGAACAGCTTTTCTGTCGTTTTCCCAGTCAGACCCTATGATTTCACGGTAGGTCTTCTTGAAAGAGTCAAGCTTCCCTCGCTTGTCGAGATCATATTCAAACTGGGCGATGTAGCCTTGCTTGCCATAATAGCCCTGTAGTTCGTTGAGAACCTTGAAGAAAACATCCAGAATCGGAGATTCCTTGTCTCCGCCCTTGGTGTCGAACTTCTGGTCAATGTTGAACAGGATGCTGCGAGCTGGGATTGCCGTAGCTTTCTTTAGGTCCGCCCGGAGGATTTCGTCGCCCACCTTGGGCAGAAGGATTTCGGCTGGGCGGTGTCCCTGTTCTCCCACGCGTTTCTCGCTGTCGAGCATCAGCGAGAGCATCTTCAGCAGGTGCGATTTGCCCGAACCAAAGAAGCCCGAGATCCACACGCCATTGGCCGTGGGGTTGTGCAGGTAGGCGTCGGTGAAGGCACCCAGGCCCTTGCTCACCTCGCGGGTGACGACGTACTCGTCGAGTTCAACCTGGAGATGGCGCTCGTCATCAGCCTTGATCACCCCATCGATCGGGCGATCAACCGGCTTGGCGAAGAGCTCGCGGATGGCTTTGAAAGTCATGAGCTCTTGATGTCGAAGTAATCGAGGTTGGTGGCGCGGTAGTGCGGGTTTTCGATCTTGCTGGCTGTCGTGGTGCCGAAGAGCCGTAGGTAGGAACCGCCGTCAGCATCCTGGGAGTATTCACCGGGGAAAAAGACAACCACTGGATGGCGCACCATCGCTGGCTGCAGCGCCTCGAGAATCGTGTGGGTACGCAGGAAGGGATAGATCCGGCCTGACCCCGTGATCAGGCTGACCTGGGTGTCCTTCCCCAGCGCCTCCATCAACTTCGGCACCAACGCTTCAGTGGGCTCTGCCACGTTCTGCAGAGTGTCGAACAGATCGCCCTTGCTCCAGCTCGGCTCCCGTTGCAACACCTTTTGGAGCCACCCCTCCGCCTCCAGCAGCTGCAGCACCAGCTCAAACAAGTCGACGTGCTTCACCCGCAGGCCCTGCTTGCGCAGGTACTGCTCTGCCCCCTTCACCACCACCCGCAGCTGGTCTTCGTCGGCGGGGCTGTAGGTCTGGATGAAGATCGGCACCTCCTTGGCCACGCCCCGCATCTCGAGAAACTCGGGACGGGTGAGCACCTCCTGCAGGCGCTTGTCGAGGCCGCTGACGCTGCTCATGCCGCCTTCCTCCTGCTCGGAGAAGCCTTCTTGGCTCCAGGCTTGCTGGTCCCCTTCGCTGCGGACTTGGCTGCAGACCTGGGTCCTGGTTTTGCCGTTGTCCTGGGAGATGCCTTCGCCGCGGTAGACGCGCTCATGCTCTTGGCGGGTTTGGCCGGTCCGTGGACCAGGAATCCAACCAGCAACGCTGGATCGTCGCTGGCCACCAGCTCCTGAACTTGCGGCGATAGGAGCGGTCGCTGCACGGTGCCAAGGGTTCCGCTCTTGCCCGCCTTGCCGGCCAAGAGCCCTGCTTCCCTGAACATCTGCAGCAGCGCGGATCGCACCTTCTGCTGGGATGAGGGTGCCAGGGCTCCCAGCTCGGGGTGATCACGCTCACGCTCCTCATAGAAGGCCGCCATGTCCGAGCGACGCAGCACCGGATCCAGGCTGCTGAGCTTCTCCAGCAGCACATCCCGGCTCAGGTCGGCTGCGATCTGGATGCGCTTCAGCACCGCCAGCCAGGCCATGGCGCTGCGCTCCTCGCTCGTCCCCCGCGCTAGAAGCTGCAACTGAGGGTTGGTGAGGCCCTGAAGCCGCTGCCGAAGCTCCGACTCAAGCCGTTTCCCCGAGCTGGCGGAACGGGCCTGCAGGGCATTGCGCTCCAGCACCGCGGTTTTGGTGCGGCCCCAGTCGCCGTCCTCCTCCAGGTGGATGGCCGCGATCACAGCCGCCAGCTCAGGCCTGAGCCCTGCCGCCGTGAAGCTCAGGCAGTAGCGGGGCGGCTGCGGGACAGGACGGGGCAAGGAAACCAGCTGGCAGCGCCTGGGGAATCCTGGCACCGCGCAGGGCACAGTGTTAGCCAAGAAGCCTGTCTCCGTGAGGGTTTGTTAGCTGGAGCCTATGGCTCGCGGGCCGTGTCTGATTGATTTCTCATGCGAACAAGGAAAACTATGCACAGAGCGCATTGAATCGCTGCTTCGAGGTACCTGACGGCCCGACCTCCTGCCTGCTTGGGTCGCCGAAGCGCTGTCGGAACAGGGGCTGGATAACGGATTCTCTCCGGGGCGGCGCACACCCTCCGCATCCCTCGGCCAGTCCTCACGCCGTGTCAAGGATCAGGCCATTCGCCCCTGGACGCTCTGTCTCGAGGCAGCCTTGCCGTGGTGCTGTAGCCAGGCCCCCTTGCTGATGCCATCGCCTCAGCCATCGCCTCAGCCATCGCCCGATACCTGTTCCTGCTGCCGGGATGGCGAGTCGCCAGCGCCCCATCCCCGCCGCTGCATCACCGTGGTTCTGCACCACCACCTGCGCGATCGGGTGCGAGTGGTGCGCATCTCTCGCCGGGAGCACGAGATGGGCACCTGCCCGCTGGGGCACCTCAGCCTGGATGCCACAGCCGATGGCGAGCCCTGCCTGCTCGATCAGCTGCCGGCAGCCCAGGCCACCGCCCTGCGGCTCACGGTCCTGGAAGGTGGAAGGCCTGTCGCTCCAGCAGGCCGCCGAGCGGCTCGCGATCAGCGCCATGTCGGTGATGCGTGCCCAGAAGAAGGCCATCGCCGCCCTGCGCCAGCAGCTCTCTGGTGGGTGCTGAGCCCTGTCATTCAGGTCTGCTCCAAGACCAACATGGAGAGCGGCCACCAGCCGCTGCCGCCTTCGTCGTAGACCAACTCCACCATCGGATCGTCCCCGGGAGTCTCGGCTGCAAGGCTGATCACCGTGGCGCTTGGAGGCGGTGATCCGCGTGATCGACGACCAGCTCAGCCAGCCCGGCCAGAGCCTGGAGCAGATGATGGGCAGCGAACTCGATGCCGCCAAGACGATCAGCAGCCTTACCCTCTTTGCGTCCGCCGGGCTTCAGAGCGCCACTGCAGTGCTGGATCGGATTGGGCGGCGTTGTTCACTCACTATGAAGCTCCTTAGGAGTTTGCTGAAAAACCCGGCCATCTCTGCGAGAATGGGCCAGCTGTCCAGCCCAGATGCGAGGTCAACGGGAGCGCAGCGGCTCCCTGTTCTCCTACGTGTCGATTGAGGATCGGATCCCGGCCGGCCATCCGCTGCGGCGGATCCGCAAGCTGGCCGATCAGGCCCTCGATCGCCTCAATCCCACCTTCTGTGATCTGTACGCCGCAGAAGGCCGGCCATCAGTGCCGCCGGAGCAACTGCTGCTGGCCTCGTTGCTGCAGGCGTTCTACGGCATCCGCTCGGAGCGGTTGCTGCTCGAGCAGCTCCACTACAACCTGCTGTTCCGCTGGTTTGTGGGGCTGAGCCCAGATGATCCGATCTGGCATCCCACCACATTCACAAAAAACCGGGAGCGGCTGCTGAACGAGCAGGTGATGGGGAAGTTCCTGGAGAAGCTGATGGGTGCTCCGGAGGTCAAGCCGCTGCTCAGTGACGAGCACTTCTCCGTCGATGGCACCTTGCTGCAGGCCTGGGCCTCCCATGCCTCACTGGAGCGGATCGATGGGCAGGACGATCCGCCGCCACCGCCGTCAGGCCCTGGCGAGGGTTTTGGCGCTCCAAAGCCCGGCAAGAAGCGAGCGAAAGGGGATTTCCGAGGCATCAAGCTCAGCAACAAGACCCACCGCTCCGGCAGTGATCCCGACGCCTTGCTGGCCCGGAAATCCAACGCCCACCCGGCTCAACCGAGCTACCGGGGTCATGTGCTCATGGACAACCGCCATGCCCTGATCGTCGATTGCAAGGTCACGCAAGCCACGGGCACCGGGGAGCGGGATGCCGCCAAAGCCATGGCCGCGGATCGTCCCGGTGCCCACCAGAAAACCATCGGTGCCGACAAGCACTACGACACCAGGGGCTTTGTCGCCGAGATGCGCCGCATCGGCGTGACGCCGCACGTGGTGCAGAACACCGCCCGATCTGGTGGTTCCGCCATCGATGGCCGCACCACCCGCCACGTGGGCTACGCCAAGTCGATCCATGCCCGCCGCGGCATCGAGAAGGTGTTTGGCTGGATCAAACAGTGGGGAGGTCTGCGCCAGTTCAAGCTGCGCGGCACCGAGAAGGTGAGTGCGGTGTTCGGCCTGAATGTGATCGCCTACAACCTGATCCGCCTGGGCAACCTGCTCAAACCGGCGATGGCGGCGGCGTGAACAGGTGGTTGCCCAGAAGTGTGCCCAGACGGCAGTGATCAGGGAGCCCCAAAGGGGCAAAACACACCAAAAGGGGAGCTCTGAGCCGCTGAAACTCTGAAAACCAGACCGAAATGAGCTGCACCAGCTCTCAGGAGGGAAAAACGCTGCTTCTCAGGCGGTTTTTCCGCAAACTCTTAGAGTCCCACCAGCAAAATCCCCTGGTTGAACACCTTGTCACGATCAACCTCCGCGTGGATTTATAGAGTGCAACTTAGGACACCTATCTAATCGTCGCCGCGCAACCAGGGCATCACACAGAGGCCAAAACAGACCTACTGCCTTGTATCGCCACGCGCATCTACGACCTTCATCCTGTTCTCAATCAGGAGTGGTGAGCCCGCTGGACCTTTTCTGCGGAGCCGGTGGAGAAGCAACTGCAAAGGGCGCTGCTCAATCGCTGAACCTAGGCAGCGGGTACCCAGTGTTCCACGTGCAGGCCAGTCACCTGGGATAGCTCGTGCAGGTAGTTGGTGATCAGCGTGGCTTGCTGGCTGAGAGCATGGGCGGCGATCATCGTGTCGAGCGAGCCGATCGGAGTGCCACGGCGTTCCAGATTCGCCCGTAGATCGCCATAGGCCCAGACAGCAGGCTCGTCAAACGGCAGGATCATCAAGGGGGCGAGAAACATCTCCAGCGCTTGGTGATTACGGGTCGAGCCGCTTTGGGCCACCCCGAAAGCCATTCAGCAGCCACCACACTGCAGAGGCCGATCTCACCCATGCGGAACTGCTTGAACCGCTTCACCACCGCCGCTGGCTTGGCATTGATGATGTAGATGCAGATGTTGGTATCGAGCAGGATCATCGGTTGATCGCATCCCGGCTCAAACGCCTCCAGCCCAGCCTCCAGCAGTTGCCAGGGATCGTCGATCGGCAGCAGCAGCACCCCATTGCCGAAACGCTTCACCGCCACCTCTCTGCCACTGAAGCGGTAGTCCTTGGGTAGGCGCACCGCCTGGCTCCGGCCCGACTTCAACAGCTTGGCGGAGCCCGATGATTCTGCGCACGATTGCTGGCAGCCTCAACAACGGCGATCAGCTCAGCAGCTGTCGGGCAAGAGCCAGAACGACGGGATCCGGCCGGCAGAGCAGCCACAGCGGTCCAGCGCAGGTGAGCGTCAACTGCATCGGGGCGGCTGAACAGTGGGCGGAGTCAAGCTCGTCATGGCGCAGCACCAGGCCATCGAGCAGTTCCTCCTCCAGCAGTTGCTGCCGATGGGGCAGGCTGCGCATGGGCAGACGGATCCACTGCACCACCAAGCGGGGCGGAAGCAGCGGCAGCAGCAGCGGCTCCAGCTCAGCCGCACCACCGAGCCGCAGCACCCCGCTGCTCAGTCGGTGATGGTTCACCCCTCGGCGCAGCAGGCGCAGCCAGGGCGCATCGCCGTAACGGCGGCCAGGGGGAAGGCAGCGGTCGCTCTGCAGGCCCAGGTCGTTGGCCACCCGTCGGTACCTCCGGCTTGCCGTCGGCTGCGACACCTGCAGCAGCTCGGCTGCCGCCTGGGTGCTGCCGGTGAGCTCCAGCATGTCCACCAGCACCAGATCCCGCAGCATCTCCGGAATCCGGTAAGCGTCAGCAGTGGGATGGCGGGGCATGCGGCGGCGGCGCGGTGGCCCTGCCAGTGTTCGGCGGCCTGGCCCGCGCCGGCGCGTGGATCCTGCGAACGACAGGCAGTCTCCACCGTTGATCCTGATGCCTGCATCGCGACCGGCTCATCGTGCTTCGCAGGAGGGGATGGCAACTGTGATGCAACCCATGCACGATGGAGCGATGAGCACCAGCCCCCTGCGCTGCCACCTGCTGATCGGTCCCCCCGGCAGTGGCAAGACCACCCTGGCCCATGCGTTGGCGCCACTGCTGTCAGGTGCCGGTGGCGAGCCGGGGCTGGTGCTCTCCACCGATGCGATCCGCGCCGAGCTGTTCGGCGATGCGGCCGTGCAGGGCCCCTGGGATGAGATCCGCGCCCTGCTGCTGCGGCGGTTGCATGGCGCCGTGGAGGCGGGCACACCGGTGATCATCGATGCCACCCACGCCCGCCGGCCCTGGCGGCTGCTCTACACCCAGGGGCTGCAGCTGCCCCGTCCGGTGGAGTGGATCGGCTGGTGGCTCACCACGCCGCTGGAGCAGTGCAAGGCCTGGGCCCTGCGGCGCGACCGCCCAGTGCCCGAGGCGGTGATCGAGGAGTTCCACGCCAGCCTCAACCACAAGACATTCAAGCCCGATCGGTCGGAGGGTTTTGCGGTGATCGTCGCCCTCAACCCGGCAGCGGGCGAGGGGGATACCGCGGATCTCAGCAGGCGCCTGGCGGCCCTCGATGGCCGCATCCGCAATTCCCTCAACCGCCAACGCAGCAAGGACTCCCAGTGCCATCGCTATTCGCGACTGCTGGATCTGGAGCGGCTGCTGTTCCTGATCCGCCTGCTCACCAGCTTCAACGGCCTCGACGAGAACGACCCGGGCACGGCCTCGGCGCTGATGCAGATCTGCAATCCCCCGCCCCGGGGGGATCTGGCCGAACGGGCCGCCGCCTACCTGGCCAGCTGGAAGGAGGTCCATGGCGGCAACAGCGACGGCTATGGCGATGCAGCCGCCATCCGCGGTGACCTGGCCTGGCTGGAGTCCAACGGCTTCTTCCGCCTCGATTGGCAGGGCGATCGACCGATCCTGTTGGCGCCGGCCGCAGAGCTGGCAGGCAGCAGCGTGCATGGCGGCAGTCCAGCCCTGGCTGATGCGGCCACCTTCCGGCGGGTCTTCACTCTCTTGCGCCACATCCTCAAGGAACCCTTCGACGCGCCCGATCCCACCGATTCTGCCCCTGGCCAGAATTCCGCCCCTGCCAAGGAGTCCGCTGTGCCACCGCGCCGCAAGCGCGCCAGGCGATCCAGCAGCGAGTACGGCCCCCTCTACCGCCATCTGCTCGGCCGCATGGGGGAGATCGAGGGCGCTTATGCCGCCGACGATGAGGCCGTGCTCCGCTACGACCTCGAGCACGCCCTGCGGCCCTACGGCTTTCTGCCCCGGGTGAAGGGCAGGCCCCACAGCCTGCGGCAGGGGTATGCGATCGGCAGTGCCCTGCTCTCAGCCGATCAGCTGCTGGAGGTCCATGCGCTGCTCAAGGCTTCGCTCGATCGCCTCAGCGATCAGTCGCAGAAACCTTTGCTGCTCACCCTGGAAGATCGCCTCAGGCGCGCCGGCCTGCTGGATGCAGCCGGCGTGGCGCCTGGCCAACGCCATCCCAAGCGGGCCCTGGCCAACCGCTCCTTCACGGAAGAGCGACAAGGCTCCCTGGCCGATCCCCAGCTCACACCGCGGCTGGAACGGGCGATCCGTGACCGCCGCCGTGTCTGGCTGCGTCACCGGCCCGATCCGGTTGATCAGGCCCGCAGACAGCGGGGGGATGACGGCCGTTTCCGCGCCTGGCCGCTGCAGCTGCTGTTCCACAACATCAGCTGGTATCTGGCCTTCGAGACCTTTCATTTCGGCCGCAGCGACGGTCTTGGGCTGATCCGCATCCTGCGCCTCGATCGCCTGGTGCTGCTCAACGAAGACGGCAACACCCGCCGCAGCAACGAGGCCGAGCACAACCAGGCGATGGAACGCCTGCAGCGCCTGCTGCACGTCTGTGGTGGGCTGTATTTCGGGGAATCCATCGAGGAGCAATTGGCGGTGATGCCGCAGCAGACACGACGATCCGAGCCAGGCCACCGGCCGGAAGGCGCTGATCCCTACAGCCTGCTGCGTTTCTCCTGCAACGCAGCGGTGTTCCGGCTGATCCGCGAGGAGCCGCGCCGCTTCCCGCCGGAGCACACCGCCTACTCCCGCCCCCTCGGCGGTGAAGCCGACTTGGAGCCCGGGCCGAGAGACAGCTTGGATCCCAATCCCGCCGGTGACAGCCACCCCTACCCGGTGGAGATCCGCCTGCCGCGATGGACCCTGCAGCACGACTGGGACCTGCGCACCTGGCTGTTCCGCTGGGGCGCCGGCATTCGCATCGAGCAGCCCATCGAGTTGCGGGAGATACAGCTGCAGCAGGCCCAGGCGGTGGTGGATCTCTATACCAACTAACGCAGAAGCCAAAAGATGATGACGATGGCGTAGAATATCAAGCCAGGATCATTTAGACAAGTTGTTCCCACTCGGAGTCGCTGATCTCATCGGCAATCCCGAGCTCTTCTGCAGCGGATTGTACATATGTATCAATGGATGAAAGAATCGAGTCCTGAGCCTTTGCGGCAATCTGCTGAAGCTGTTCTTGTGTCATTGCTCGGCCGTGACGACGTAGTCAGGATGATAATAATCTTTGTCATTATAACACGCACATTCCCCGCGACGGTCTCTCAGGCTTTGCTGAGGCGTACTAATCCATTTGGCCAATGGCGGCCTCCAGCCCATCGATCACCGCCAGCAGAAAGGGCAGATCGAGGCTGTCGATCGTGTCGCTGGAGCGGTGGTAATTCGGGTTGCGCAGGAAGGAGGTGTCGGTCACCATCACAGCGTTGTAGCCCGCATCCCAGAAGGGGCTGTGGTCGCTCAGGCGCACATCCGGCAGCAGCCGTCCCTTGAACGGCACCGGAAGCACCTTCGTCGTCACGTGGGCACCCATGCCGCGGCTGAGGCCAGGCAGCAAGGCCGCCGCGCCGGTGTTGGCCACCAGTGCAATGAAGTCACCGCGGCTGCCGTACACAGCCCGCATCGCCTTCAGGGGGTAGTTCTGCTGCTTCGCCGTGTAACCCAGCATCTCCAGGCTCAGCATCAGGTGCAGAGGCTGAGCGCTGTCCCTCAGCTGCCGAGCCAGGGCACGGCTGCCGAGCATGCCCCACTCTTCCTGGTCAAAGGCCACCAGCCACACCGGCCGCCGCGGTGGCGTCAGCGCCCAGCGGCGGCCCAGTTCCAGCAGGGCCGCCACGCCGGTGGCGTTGTCGTCGGCACCGGGGGAGCCCAGCGGCCCGTCGTAATGGGCGGCCACCAGCAGCGGCGGCAGCTCATGGCGCCGTCCGGGCAGCCGCAGGATCAGGTTCACACCGGCATCTGCCCCCTCCCCGAAGCAGTGCTGATCCACCGGACCGAAGGCCTGCAGCCGCTCCAGCACAACGCTGCGCACCGCCATCAGCCCCAGCGCATCCCAGCGGGCATGGCGCGGACGGGCGAGCAGCTGCAGATCAGCCAGCACCCGCTGAGACGCTGACTCAGCAGCCGAGGATCCGGAATCGACTGGGGTGGTGGCTGACATCACTGGACAGGCTCTCTGCCCAAGGAGTCTTCCGCGATCCGCTCTGCCCGGCAGGCGTGCAGGCACGAACGACGGATCGCCCGCTCGTCATTCGCATGACACGCGCACAAGTTTTCCATTCAGCCCGGAAGCTGGTGTCATCACGTCGATCCACCAGCCATGACCACCACCCTGCTCGATCAGATCCTGGCGATCGCCAGCCCCTTCGATGACGCCTTCGACGCGGAGCTGCTGCCCTGCGGTCCCACCATCGAGCCCCTGCCGATCTGGACCCACTGCGGACGGCGCATTGATCTGGAGGCCCGCTGCATCGGCTGGCGGCCCCTCGGCCTGCGCCGCGCCATCAGCGATGCCGAGGCCGTCTGGAACGGCACGGATGACGCCGCCTGGGAGCTGGAGGCCTGCCCGGCCTGAGGGCCCGTGCTTCGCGGGAGGTGCGGCGATCCCCGGGCGCACCCCCGACAGGCTCTGATTCACAGCGTTCTTCCAGCCATGCTCTTCTCCAGTCCCGAGGCCCGCAGCCTCCTGGCCAACCGTCACCGCCGTACCCCCTGCGTGCTGCTGCTCGACACCTCCTGGTCGATGGAGGGCGAGAAGATCAGCCGGTTGAACGCCGGCTTCCGCGCTTTCCGCGACGACATCCTGCGCAACCCCATGGCCGCCCAGAGCGTTGAGCTCTGCGTGATCAGCTTCGGGCCAGTGACAGTGCAGAGCGAGTTCGCCCTGCTGCGCGAGATGGCCCCACTGCAGCTGGAGGCCGATGGCATCACCCCCCTCAAGCAGGCTCTCGAGCTGGCGATGCTCAAGGTCACCGAGCGCAAGCAGACCTACCGCGAGCACGGCATCAGCTACTACCGCCCCTGGATCTTCCTGCTCACCGATGGGGAACCCACCGACAACGAAGGGGGGTTCTCCAGCAGCTACCGCCAGCTTCTGCAGCCCCTGCAGCTGGCGGCGACGGAGAAGAAGTTCACGCTGTTCACCATCGGCATCGACGTCTCCGAGCAGGGCCGGGAGGTGCTCAGCGAGCTCAGCCGGCCGTTCGGCGGCCGCTGTCTCGACCTGGCCAACCTGAAGTTCGAGGAGATGTTCCTGTGGCTCTCGGGCAGCCTCAGCCGCGTCTCCCAGTCGGCACCGGGTGAGGCGGTGCAGCTGGTGGATCCCCGCAGTGGCGACGACCTCTACGACGGCTGGGTGTTGTGACCCGGCTGCCCCGCTGCGTGGGGGCCACGATCCGGGGCGAGCGACACGTCGCCCGGGGCGAACCCTGCTGCGATGCCCTCTGGATCCCGCCCCGCCGCTCAGACCTGGCGGGGTTCGTGATCTGCGACGGTGCCGGTGGTTCCGCAACCGTGGCTCGGGCAGCCGCGGCTGGGGCGCGAGCGGGCGGGGCTGCCCTGCGGCTGCTCCACCGTGCCCTGCGCCGTGAGCTGGCCAACGGTGGACCGGCAGTGCTGGCGCCAGCGCTTGTGGCACCTGGACTCAAAGCACGGTTTCTGGCTGCCTTCCGCCATCGCAGCAGCGCCGGCCATCGCCCCGGCGGGCCAAGGGCCGATCACACCCTTCTGGGTTGCCTGTGGGACCGTCAGCTGTTGCTGCTGGCGCGGGTGGGCGATTCCAGCCTGCTGCTGCGCCGCCAGGGCCGTTGGCAGTTGCCGCTGCCGCCCGCCAAGGGTGACTACGCCAACGAGACCTGCTTCCTGCGGCCCAGCACCGGTCCGGCGGATCTTGATCTGTGGTGCACGGCGGCGCCATCGGTGGAGGCGGTGATCGGCTTCTCCGATGGCCTGGAAGCGGCCTTCCTGGCCCCCGCCGCAGGAGAGCCGGAACGGCTGCATCCCAATCACCAGCTGGCCGACCTGGTGCTGCGGAAGCACCAGCGCCGCCAGGGCTGGCGTGGCTACCGGCGCTGGCTGACCCGATCGCTGGCAGATCCCGCCATCCAGGCGTTGAGCGACGACGACCGCACGTTGGTGATGGCCGCCCGCTGATCAGCGCTGACTCCACGATGCAGCACATCTTTCTCAGCGATGGCGGCCACGCCGTGGCACTCCCCGCCGGCCGCAGCGGCCGCATCGGCGCCGGCGGTCAGGGCCAGGTGTTCCGTGCCGCCCTGGCTGGCCGCACCGTGGCGGTGAAACTGCTGCGCCAACCCGATGAGGAGCGGCTGCGGGCGCTGCAGCTGCTGGAGCCCCGCTGTGCTGGCTTCGCGGCCCTGCCTCAGCAGCTGCTATACAAAAAGCTGCCCACGGGTTGCGGTCCGCTGGCGGGTTACGCCATGCGCCTGATCGAGCCCGCCACCAGCGTGTCGGCGGTGCGGCTGTTCAACTTCGAGGAGATCAGCCGGCTGCGGCGCTACAGCTGGCACGACGCCGTGCTGGCCGCCCTGCGACTGGCAGAAGCGGTGGCGGAGCTGCATCGCCATGGGGTTGTGATCGGCGATCTCAATCCCGAGAACGTGGTCTTCGAACAGGGGCAGAGCACGGCCGAGCCGGCGATCCTCCGGGCGGTACTGCTCGACAGCGACAGCTTCCAGATCGAGGCGGCCGGCGGCCGGCGCCATCCCTGCCCGGTCAGCCGCGCCCCCTACACCGCCCCCGAGCTGATCGGCTGCGACTTCAACCGCACCTGGCGCCAGCCGGCCAGCGACGCCTTCTCCCTGGCGGTGCTGATTCACCAGCTGCTGCTGCACGACCACCCCTACGACAACGCCATCCACAGCAAGGAGCCTGATCTGGCGGTGACGGCCCGGATCCGGCGCGGCCTCTATCCCCATGCCGCAGTCGTCCCCGATGGGTTGCAAGCCAGCCCATTCCGGCCGGCGCCACGGCAGGTGTCGCTGGAACTGGATCAGGCATTCCGCCGCAGCTTCTCTCCATTTCCTGGGCTCAGGCCCACGGCCTCGGAATGGGTGCTGCTGCTGCGCCAGCTCCACGGCGAGGTGGTGCCCTGCCATCGCAATCCCCGTCACCACCATCCCCGCGGCCAGGCTTGCCTGTGGTGCGCCGTGGAACAGCGGCTCGGCCAGCCGTTCTGCCGCTACTCGCCGGCGACACGCCGGACGCGGATCACGGAGCGTCCGCAGACGCCACCGCTTGATCCCGCCTCACCAGCCGCCGCCCTGTGTGAGCAGCTGGAGGAGCAGCTGGCGCAGGCCCGCGACCTGCTGGGCCGCCGCGACGTCCTGGCCGAGCAATTGCTGCAGCTGGAGCCGGAGCTGCTGACACTGCAGCAGAGCCATGGCCGTGCTCAGGACTGGCTGGATGCCGCCGCCCTGCAGCGGCGCCTCGGATCCCTGCGGCACCGGCTCGGTCGCTGGCTGGGCCGCCGTGAGCGCGTCGAGCAGCGCGAAGCACTGGTGGCGGCATTGACGGCCCTGGCCCAGACCGCGGCAGGCGAGGTCAGCCAGGGGGCAGCGCGGCTGCAGCATCTGCGGCTGGCGTTGCTCGAGCAGCTGGCCGGCATGGACGTCACCGCCGTGGCTGACGCGACGGCCAGTCAGCAGGATCCCGCTGAGGTCGTTGCGCTGGCATCGCAGCGCGCTGAGGAGCAGCAGCGGCAGCAATGGCTGCTGGAGCACCTTGCCGATCACACGATCCGCAGCTGGCGGGTGGAGGGGTTCGGGGAGGGGCGGCTGGCGCTGCTGGAGCAGCACGGGCTGGTGCGCGGCGACCAGCTCTACCGCCAGATCGAGCGCATCACCGCCCTGCCTGGCATCGGCCGAGGGCTGCAGAACAACCTGCGCCGGCAGCTGAACGCCGTGGTGCGCCAGCTGGATCAGGAGCAACAGGGGCCGCAAGCGGCGCCGGCCATCCGGTTGGAGGATCTGCAACCGCTGGTGCAGGCAGTCGAGCTGCCGATGGCCGAGCGGCTGCAGCAGCTGGAGGCGCTGATGGAGCGCTGGCAGGCCCTGCGGGATGGCAGCGATCGCCTGCGGGGCCGGATGGAGGCACGCCGCCGCGAACGGGACGAGCAGCTGCAGCGGCTGGAAACCCTGTTCTGAATCGTGATGAATCCAGTGGTGACAGCGGTTCTGGCTGTGGTTCGTAGGAGAGCGGCTGCTTTCAGGCGCCATCGCCGCGAAGCTGATGACATCGAGAAGGAGGTGCCATGACCCAGCCCACAGACGCCACTCCCAGTCCCCAGGCGAATGAGCCGCACCGCCCCCGCGGCCGCTACCGCTTCCAGGGCGGCCGGCCCCTCGACCCTGATGCCGGCGTCCATCCCGAGATGGTCGCTGACCAGTCGGTTGAGCGGGTGGCTGCCGAGATCCCCAACAGCCCCCAGGAACTGATCGCCATGCAGCAGAACAAGCCCGAGCGCCCCGAAAAGCCTGAGCGCCAGCAGAGCGCCAAGGTGAAGGAGGTGCTGGATCTGATCGAGAAGCTCGACACCGATGCCGCCGAAGACCAGCAGATCGCCCTGGCCATCGTGCGACACCTGGAGAGCTTCCACGACGATGTGGTGAAGGAGATGCAGGACGACGCCGACGCCAAGCACTCCCAGATCGTCGCCTGGTCGATCGATGCCGACCGGCTGATGCGCAGCCGGCTGCTGCTCGAATCCATCGACCTGGATTGAACGTCGCAGCGATCGCCAGATCGCTGCCTGGAGCCTCGACCCTCACCGCCACGTTCTTCATGTCCGACCGCCTGATCACCCCCACCCAGCTGGCCCTGTTCAGCCGCAGCCCGGTGATCGGCGCCTGGTGGGAGGAGCTGCACCAGATCGATCAGCAGCGGGCCCCACGGCCTGAGGCCAGTTCGCTGGATCAGTTGCTGTTCGCTTCCGGCCTGGAGCATGAACAGGTGCTGATCGCCAACCTCAAGGCCGCCGGCAAAACGGTGGCTGAACTGCCCGGCCGCCAGCTGGAGGCGGACTACGCCGCCACCCTGGAGGCGATGCGCTCCGGCGCCGACTTCATCTGGCAGGCCTCGCTGCGCAACACAGAGATGCGCGGGTCCGCAGACCTGCTGGAACGGATCGAGCGGCCCTCAGCCCTGGGGAGCTGGAGCTATCTCCCGATCGAGTGCAAGCTCTCCAGCCACCCCAAGCCGATCTATCTGGTGCAGGCCTGCGCCTACTGCGAACTGTTGGAGCCGATCCTTGGTCACCGGCCCGAGCACTTCAAGCTCTATCTGGGTGGCGGCCGCTTCGAGGAAGGGGAGCAGGGCTATCCCACCGCCCGCTTCTGGAGCTGGTACGAGCAACTGCGACACCGCTACCGCGACTTTCGCGCCGCCTTTGATCCCAGCCGGGAGCCGGAGGATGCTCCAGGCGACCACGGCCTCTGGGAGCCGTTCATCCAGCAACGGCTGGAGGAGCAGCGCGATCTGATCCTGGTGGCCGGCATGCGCCGCAGCCAGCGCGACAAACTCCGCGCCGCCGGCGTCACCAGCATCGATGGGCTGGCCGCCGCGGCGGAGGATCAGCCGGTGGCCGGCCTGGATCCGGCCGTTCTGATGCGCTTACGGGATCAGGCCCGACTTCAGATCGCCAGCGAGCAGCGGCATGACGGGCGGCCAGCCTTTGCGGTTCGGCCCATCGAGCAGCAGAGCCGCGGGCTGGCGATGCTGCCGGCTCCGAATGACGGCGATATCTGGTTCGATATGGAGGGCTTCCCCGATCCGATCAGTGGCGAGAAGCTCGAATATCTCTTTGGCGCCTGCTACCAGGATGGGCAGGGCGCGTTGCGGTTCAAGGGCTGGTGGGCCCATAGCCCCGCCGAGGAGAAGCAGGCCTTTGATGAATTCGTGGAGTGGGTACAGCAGCGCCGTGAGCGCTATCCGGATCTGCACGTCTATCACTACGCCAGCTACGAGAAAACAGCGCTCGGCAATCTCGCCTCACGCCACCAGATCCACCAGGCCCTGATCGACCAGTGGCTGCGTGATGAGCTGCTGGTGGATCTCTATCCGATCGTGCGCAACGGCCTGCTGATCGGCGCTGACAGCTACTCGATCAAGAAGGTGGAGCGTCTCTACGGCGATCCTCGCGATGGTGAGGTGGACAACGCCGCCGATTCGGTGGTGCAGTACGCCGAATGGCGCAAGTCCGGCCAACCGGTGGTGCCCGGTGCTGCCACCGGCCAGAGCCCCCTGCTCCAGGCTCTGCAGGACTACAACGCCAAGGACTGCCAGGTCACCGCAGGACTGCACCGCTTCCTGCTCGCCCTGCCCCAGATGGCGCAGATCCCCTTCCGGCGGAATCGGTGGGGTGGCGCAGCCGAGCGCGAAGCGGAAGACGGCGAGTTCACGGCCTACGAGAAGGAGCTGGAGGTCGCGGCGCGCGAGCTTTTGGCCGAGCTCCCGTCGACGATCACGGATGAGGACGCCACCGGTCCTCGTGGCCTCAGCTGGCGGCTGCAGCGCCTGCTCGCCCAGCTGATCGACTTCCACGAGCGCGAAGGCAAGGTGGAGTGGTGGGAGTTCTTCCACCGCCTGCAGATGACGCCGGAGGAGCGGGAGGACGACAGCGAGGTGATCGCCGGGGCCAGGCTGGAAAGCGTGGACGCACTGACGCGTCAGTCCAACGGCTACCGCTACCGCTTCGATGCCAACCAGCCCCTGAAGCTGTCCGCAGGAGGACTGTCTCCGCGCTTCGCGCTGGTGCCTCTCCAATGCGCCGGTGATCGACTGGTACCGCTGGCCCCGTTGGACCGAAGCGAGGGCAAGGCCCTGGATCTCGAGGGCTTTCTGGATGAGGAGCAGGCCGATCGGGTGACGATCAAGATCAGCCACAAGCTGTTGGCGCAGCTCAAGGAAGCCGGATTGCCTGGGGGCGATCTGCCGCGCCAGGCGGATCTGGTGCCCCTGCCCAAGCAGATCTACAAACGCATGCTGGCCCATCTGGTGCGGCTGGCCCAGGGCTGGGTATTCGAGGGCAAGCCTCTGCCGCAGGCGTTCGTGCACCTGGTGGGGCGCCGCTCGATCCCCCAGCTGGAAGGCCTGAACGATCGCATACGCCAGGCCCCTGGTACGGAGGCCGCAGAGCTTACGGCGTTCCTGCAGGAGGCTGATGGCGTCGGCCTGTCGCTCCAGGGGCCGCCTGGCACCGGCAAAACCACCGTCACCGGTGCGGTGATCGCTGCCCTGGTGCAGGCCGGCCAGCGGGTGGCGGTGACCTCCACCACCAACGAGGCGATCAACAACGTGCTCAGCAAGGTGCAGACCTGTCTCGATGCCTGCGGTAGCGATGCCCTGGTGGTGAAGGCCTCCAGCAGCACCAGCCACCACAGCGATCAGAAGGCATTGACTGGGACGCGTGCCCAGGCCCTCAGAGAAGCGGACCTGCCAGCTGACCCCGCCGTGCTCGGCGGCACGGTCTTCACCCTGGTGAAGGAGTCCTACGACGGAGCGCCCTTCGATCTGCTGGTGATCGATGAGGCCGGCCAAGTGTCGCTCAGCAACCTGCTGTTCATGAGTCGGGTGGCGCGCAACATCCTTTTGGTGGGCGATCAGCAGCAGCTCTCCCAGCCCAACCGCGCCGCCCATCCGGGTGACAGCGGCCTGAGCTGCATCGACTACGTGATGGCAGGTCAGGCGGTGGTGCCACCCGATCGCGGCGTCTTCCTGGCCACCAGCTGGCGCATGCCACCGCCGCTCACCCAGGTGGTGTCAGAGCTGTTTTATGAGGGTCAGCTGCAGGCAGCCGAAGGCAACCACGCCAATCAGGTGCTCTGGGATGGTCAGCCGCAGGGCCTGCGGTTCGATGCCATCTCCCATAGCGGCAACAGCACCCTGTGCGAGGAGGAGGTGGAGCACATCGCCGCGCTGGTGGATCAGCTGCTCGGCAGGACCTACCGACGGGCGGGTGGCGTGGAGGGAGTGCTCAGCGGCCGGGACATCCTGATCACCGCCCCTTACAACCTGCAGGTGAACCGGCTGAAGAAACGCCTGGGCACCAAGGCCCGCGTCGGCACTGTCGACAAGTTCCAGGGCCAGGAGGCGCCGGTGGCGATCCATTCGCTCACCGCCAGCGATGCCGACTCCGCCCCCCGCGGCCTGGAGTTTCTGTTGGCGCCCAACCGCGTCAACGTGGCGATCAGCCGCGCCCAGTGTCTCTCGATCGTGGTGGGGTCGCCTCAGCTGGCCACAGGCCTCAGCAACAGCATCAGCAATGTGGAGCAGCTCAGCCGCCTGTGCCGGTTGATGGCGACAGGGCAGGAGAAGGGCATGCCGTGATGAGCCAGGCACCGCCAAGTGCCAGAGGTTCTGCTGAAGCCAGCCCGCCTTGTGACAAGACAATCTTTACGGACGCACCAATGACCCAACGTCTGATCGAACTGCGCAAGCTGCTCCATGACGCAGCCCACGCCTACTACGTGCTCGACGCCCCGCTGATGGAAGACGCGGTCTATGACCGCCTCTATCGCGAGCTGCTGGAGCTGGAGGAGCAATACCCGGAGCTGATCACCCCCGACAGTCCCAGCCAGCGGGTGGGCGGGGCCCCCAGCGATGGCTTCAGCACGGTGGAGCACCGCATCCCGATGCTCAGCCTCGACAACGCCTTCAACGCCGAGGAGATCGAACGCTGGTACCGGCGTCTGCTGCGCGAGCTGGAGTTGGAGGAAGACACGAACCTGCCGATGGTCTGCGAGCTCAAGATCGACGGCAATGCCCTCGCTCTCACCTACGAGCATGGCGTCCTGGTGCGCGCCGCAACCCGTGGTGATGGATCCAGCGGAGAGGAGATCACCACCAACGTGCGCACGATCCAGACCGTGCCCCTGCGCCTGCAGCTCGATGATCCTCCCGAATGGGTGGAGGTGCGGGGCGAGACCTTCATCCCCAATGACACCTTCGCCCGCATCAACGCAGAGCGGCAGGCCAATGAAGAACCCCTGTTCGCCAATCCCCGCAACGCCTGCGCCGGCACCCTGCGCCAGCTGGATTCCAGGGTGGTGGCCGCACGGCGGCTGGATTTCTTCGCCTACACCCTGCACCTGCCTGAGGGCAGCCACGGGTCACCGGCCAGCCAGTGGGAGTCGCTGCAGTGGCTCCAGCAGGCGGGCTTCCGGGTCAATCCCAACGCCCGCCTCTGCCCAGACCTGAGCGCCGCCCGGGACTTCGCCAACGAATGGGAGCAGCAGCGCCATGGCCTGCCCTATGCCACCGATGGGGTGGTGGTGAAGCTGGATGCTCTGGATCTGCAGCAACGTGCCGGCTTCAACGCCAAGGCGCCGCGGTGGGCGGTGGCCTTCAAGTACGCACCGGAAGAAGCTCCCAGCCGCCTGCTGCGGGTCGTCGCCCAGGTGGGCCGTACCGGCGTGGTCACTCCCGTCGCGGAGTTTGAACCTGTCCCCCTGGCCGGTACCACCGTGAGCCGGGCCACCCTGCACAACGCAGGCCGCATCGCCGAGCTGGACCTGCGGGAAGGCGACACGATCGTGGTGCGCAAGGCCGGGGAGATCATTCCGGAGGTGGTGCGGGTGCTGCCTGAGCTGCGCCCCAAGGGAGCCGCTGCCGTTCAATTGCCGGATCACTGCCCTGCTTGTCGCTCCGAGCTGGTGCAGGCCGCTGAGGAAGCCGCCACTCGCTGCGTGAACAACGCCTGCCCGGCCCAACTCAAGGGCGCGCTGCGTCAGTGGGTGAGCCGGGCAGCCATGGATGTCGATGGCCTGGGCACACGCACGATTGCGCTACTGGTGGAGCAGGGCCGGTAACTTTCAGGGAAGGTGTCACTCCTTGGCTGCCATTTAGACGGCCTCGGTTAAGGGTAGCGCGAGGATCGGATCGGGTTCCTCTGGTGGCTTGTTGATCCACACTTCTTCGGGTTGACGCCAGCAGCGGGTGCTTCGGCTCCAGCGTCTTGGATGGGCCTGACGGGCCTTCTCGTAGACATTGGCTCGCTGCTGGCAAATTGCCTTCGCGGCACCGCTGTGACGCTGGTGAGGCGTCACGAATTTGATGCCGCTGTGGCGGTGTTGATGGTTGTACCAGTCGACAAACGCCGACACCCACTCACACGCCTCTTCTTTGCTGGTAAACGGCCGACTGGGGTAGTCGGGCCGGTACTTGAACGTGCGGAACAAGGCTTCCGAGAAGGGATTGTCATTCGAAACCCTGGGCCGAGAGAACGACCGCAGGACACCCAACTCCTCCAGCCGCGCCTCGAGTGTGGCGGCGCGCATGGCATTGCCGTTGTCGGCATGGAGGATCAGCGGCAGGGGGGTGGACTGGTTGGCGCCACATCCCCTTGGGCGGCGGTAACGCTCCTTGAGACAGGCTCGCTGCACCAGATCCGCCGCGATCTCAGCCGATTCCACCTCAGCCATATCCCAGGCCACCACCTTGCGGCTCCAGACGTCGACCACTAGGTAGAGGTAAAGCCACACACCCCGGACTGTGGTCGGCAGATAGGTGATGTCCCAGCTCCAAACCCGGTTTGGGCCATCCGCCCTGAGGCGCGGCACGGAGCGCGGTTCCTGCGGCAACCGGGCCCGCCCACGTCGGTGACACTGCCCTGCCTGGTGCAACACCCGGTAGAAACTGCTCTCGGAGGCGATATAGAGGCCCTGATCCGCCAGCGCTGGCACGATCTGCCCGGGCGGAAGCGAGGCGTACTCCGGTTGGTTGCACGTCAGCAGGATCCGCTGGCGCTCCTCCTCCGTCAGCCGGTGAACGACCAGGCGAGGACTTCCTTTACGGCGGTCCTCGCCGTCCCCATCACCCAGAAAGGCCTTCCGCCATCGTTTGAGGGTACGCAGGCAGATGCCGATCTCACCGCATGCGCTCACCAGGCCGGCTCCAGCCGCATGCGCCTCGCCGATCAGCTCGATCACCTTCCGCCGGTGCGCGGCGCTGGTCAACCTTCCGCGTCCTCCGAGCAGAAGGCATCCCACTTTTTTCGCAGCACCAGCAAGGCCGCCGCCTCCGCCAGGGCCTTCTCCTTGCGCTGCAGCTCCTTCTTGAGTGCTTTGATCTCTCGCTGGTCCTGGGCACGGAGCCTTTCGAGCTCCTTTTGCTCGGCCATCGTCAGCACCGGCTTGGCGTTGGCATCCTGAGCGGTCTGACGCCAGCGGCTCACCTGCTCAGGAAAGAGCCCCCGCTCGCGGCAATAGGCACTGAGCTCAGTGGCGTTCAACCCGGCCGTCTCCAGCACCACCGTGAACTTGTCGGCAGCACTCCAGCCATCTGGTTCCTTCTGAGATGCCGGCACCACCTCTCCCTGCAACCGCCACGTCTTCCTCCATTTGTAGAGGGTGATCACGTGGATGCCCAGCTCTTCTGAAATCCGGGCCACGCTCTGCCTGTGCGGCGGGCTCATCCGCCTTCTCACATCAGCCTTGACGGCCTCGCTGTAACGACGCATTGGTCATGTCCTCAAGCCCCCGGATGTACGGATGAGAGGGGTGACATCTTTCCTGAAACCGGGGGGGCCTCGTCAGCAAGGTCACCGACCTCTACAGGCTGGAGGAATCCACCCTGGCGTCGCTGGAGGGAATGGGTAAACGCTCGGCGGCCAAGTTGGTGAAGGCCCTGGATGGGTCACGTCAGCAACCCTGGCATCGGCTGCTGTTTGCTCTCGGGATCCGCAACATCGGCCCGGTGAACGCCAAAGCCCTGGCCGCTGGATTCCCGTCTGCCGCCCAGTTGGCCCATGCGGCTCTCAACGACTCCGAGGCGCTCCTTGCGACCTTCGGCATCGGCAGCGAGATCGCCGAAGCACTCAGCGAATGGTTCAGCAATCCCACCAACCAGGATCTGCTGCATGACCTGCAGGACCTGGGCTTCTGCCTGGAGGCCCCTGCAGGCAGCGAGGCGAGCATCGCCACAGAGACCGGAGACGCTCCCCTGGCGGGCAAGACCTTCGTGCTCACGGGGACCCTGCCGACACTCAAACGCAGCGAAGCCCAGGAGCGAATCGAAGCCGCTGGCGGCAAGGTGAGTGGGTCGGTGAGCAAGAAGACCAGTTATGTGGTGGCGGGCAGTGATGCCGGCAGCAAGCTGGCAAAGGCCGAACAGCTGGGTGTCACCGTCCTCTCAGAGGCAGAACTTCTAGCTTTAGTCAGCGAATAAGCGCTATTAATAGCCATTGCGGCATCCTTTTCTGAAACCACTCACACTGAATCCATGCCAAAGCCCATTGAGAAAGCACTCATCGAAGCCAGCGACCCTCAAACAGACCCCGAACACTTGAAGGCACTCAGTCAATGGGAAGGTGAAGATGAACGGTCCCGAATCAGGCAAGCTATTGCAGCGAATCCCGCCAGCGATGAACGGTTGCTGCTGAGTCTGGCCGCTGAATATCCCAATGAGGTGAAGGCAAACCCTCGTTTTCAGCTTTTGCTGATGAGCACCGAAAGTTGGTGGAAAGACACGGAGCCCCTGAGCTTGCTGCGTCTGTTGGCGGCCTTGGGACCCACTGCACCATCACAGGCGCGTCTGGACTTATTTGATGAACTCGGGGGCCTCTTAGCCAGAACGGACCCACTCGAGATGAATATGGAGCAGCACATGAGCTTCTTTCAGGAGATCACGATTGAATGGCAGGATAGCTCGGGTGAAGAAGACGAAGCGGAGAGCGGAGAGCGGGTCCCGGGGGAGGACGTGGGGCCAAACCACAACGACGTGAAGCAGCAAGATGTCTCCATTGACTTCTCCTGCATTGCCGAAGATGGCCTATGGATGCTATGCCCTCCTGACAACATAGACGATCCACTCAGCGTCCTTGAAGAACTGATTAATTGTAACACCAGCGAAGAACTTCTCAACACTCTGATGAATCATGGCTGGGAAGAACAGTCCTCGTCCCTGGGAGACTACGGATACTGGGAAATCAAGTGCATCAGTCCTCAGTTGGATGGCTGGCAAGTAGATGCAGATCTGAGCATCGATGGATCCGGAACCATCCAGATTGAAGACCCGGAGGGTGAGACGCATGTGGTTGATGTCGAAGCACCAGACAAGGAATATGAATTCCTGAATCCCACGCTGAAAGAACACCCAGACATGGTTGGATCCATCCTTGAAACCGACCTCCTCTCCTCCGCTGAGCTGACCATGTTGCTGCAGCAGGTGATCACCATCGAGAAGCAGAGTTGCGGAGGCGAGGCAGATCCAGTCCAAGCCCAATAGTTCTCAGCAAAGGCTGCGCGCAAGTTTTTCGAGGACTTATCCACGCATTCCATGGAACCCAATCAACTCTGTCACTGGCGGCAGGCCATTGAAGCCATCGACCTTGTCGCCGCGGACTCTCGACAGCGACTGAATCAGCTCTATACCGAGATGGTCATGCAGCTGAGTCAGGAGTTTCATTCGGCCAGCTTCGCCGCTGCGGCCCCCTCGTTCGATCAAAAGAGAGCCACAGAGTCCGCAGATCCAAGCACTGACATTGATCGCCTATGGGAGCTGGCAAGCCACCACCCAGGCGGGGTGGCCAACAATTCGATCTGGACGCTGCTCCTGCTGAGTGGTGATGGGTTGATGGGAAAGGATGACTACATCGATGAGGATCAGATCTACCCGCTGGCGCAGGTAGAGGGTCTCTGGCTGGATGTAAAGCGGCGATATCCTGAAGACTATTATGACAAGTTGCTGCTCAGCTACACCGCTCTACTGCCCCTTTCGAAGCATCCTTTTCGAGAGCATGCCCTGATTCGCGCGCTCTATGAAGCCGGTGATACCCTCTCTGCTGCGGATCTGAAGTTTCTCGAATCGCAGACGAACAAGCTTGATTATGGCTCGGAAATGCTCCAGCCAGTCTGGGAGGCACTGCAATCTCCGAGTGAGGTCGAGTATTCATTGCCAGGAGCCCTACAAGCAGAAAGAATCGATGATGTGCTGCTTTCCCTGTCACCAGTTTTTGTGAATGATGAAGAGCTGTTTGATCTGATGTTCAGGCGTCACTGGGGACATCAGAGCGCATTTCTGGATGCGTCCCCTGTGGCGGATCAGTTGCTCTCCCTGGCGAAGACGCAGCTGGTGAAGCGCGGTATTCGCGTAGATACCGACACGTTGCTGCCGGCTGAAATCTACGAGCGGCTGTCCCGACACCGCAACAGTGGTCCACAATCAGAGGTGGCGAGTTGCCTTCATACACCTGCCGAGGTCTTTGAGGAGCTTGCTCAGTCCACCAGCAAGGAGATCATCTATCCCTTGGCTTGCAACCCAATGACACCAGTCTCGGTGTTGCAGCAACTGATGCATTGGTCTGGCTGGGGTGCCAAGACAGTTCAGCGCTATGTGCAAGACAACCCTGCCTATGTCGGTGGTGAAACCTGGCAGTTGATGGAGATGGGCCGATTGCAGCTCCAGACGGATCAGCGCAAGAAGGACGTGTTGCTTGCCTGCCTCGACCTGCTGGCCAGCGAGCCCGATCCTCTGGATAGCCTGCGCATCCTGCTCAATGCGTCGCTCTGGGCCAGCTGGCGGCTCGAGCCATCGACACTGCGCCTTCGAATGATCCAGAAGGGCTGGGCCAGCGACGAACTGATGCAGGCAGCGGCCTGGAGCTGGCACTGGATGGAACGCCTGGCGGTGGCCAGCTCCCCTCTCGCTCCGGCCACGGCACTGGCGAAACTACAGGGCGATGGGCTGCCATTCATCCGCCATGCGGCTCTACAGCCACGTCGCTCTGTATCGGCACTCACGGCTGGAGGCTGGATGGAGCAGCTCGCGGCATTGGCTACCGCTGATCCTGTTGGCTGCGTGCGCCACCCGCGCTTTGCCGACTGGCTTGATCAGCAGCCCGATCTTGTGGCATCACTGCTGCGCAAGCAGCACCGCACGATCCTGGAGGCAGGGAATCTGCCAGCTGCGTATTTCTGCTGGCAACTGAGCCACCTCAGCGAGCGCGAGCAGCTACGGCTGCTGATGAACCGTCAGGTCCCCCAAGAGGCCCTTGATCAACTGGTGCGCTACGACGCGCTCAGTGACATCCTGGTCTGCCCGCTGCCAGATAATGAACAGGGAAACCTGGCTGATCTTGTTGCCAGTACCGCGGCGTCCCATCACCAACAGACCAGGACGGAGTTGTTGCGCTGTTCCCAAGCCGAACTCGAGAAAGAAACATGGGCCGAACTGGAGCCCCATGAAATGGCCTTCTTCGTGATGGGCTTTTACGACCCTGCTGACGTGAGGCTACTCCATACGATCGAATTGTTGAAGCTTCTATTGCATCCCGGTATCTCTATTGACTTGCGGCGCCATCTCGGCCAGGCACTCGACGATCGCAAAGATGAGCGACACGAGATCGTTAAAGGCTACTTTCCTGGCTACGCCCTAAATAAGGCTGCAGATGGCTATACATTTATTGATGGTAGCGATCATGGACTCAATCACTTGAGAATCACTGGGAAATCCTTGGGCCAGGATGGTATCTCCGATGGACTTCGGTCCTGGTTGATTCAGTTGGTGGCTGATCATGCCGGCCAGGTGTTTGTCGATGGCTATCGGAACGAGTATCTGAAGACACCTGTGGAAGTTTGGCCCGGCGTCCTCTCGGCTAAGGAAACCAAAAAGCTGATCTCCAGTCGCAACGTTAATCAACGTCTGGTAGCGGCATGCTTCGGCGTTCTCAATGACGCGCAGATGGAGGCCTTGGCGAGTGATCCACGGGAGGAGGTGCGCTTTGCTTTGGCTTTGCTACGTCCATGCCCAGCACCTATCCTGGAAAAGCTCTCAGCTGATCCAAATAACCTTCTGAGCAAGGCTGCCGTTCAGAACCCGAGCTGCCGTGTGTCCACGTTTAGGGCATTGCAGGGCCGATCACCATTACGCAATCCAAATCTACCGGAGGAAGCCGCCCGTGGTCTGCTCAAGCGTCTTGCACGGGAGAAGCTGTTCCACCATGCCACGGAGATCCTCTGCTGGTCCCCATCCTTGATGCAAGAGATTCTGAATTCCTTGGATTCGGAGGAGCTCAGGATATTTGTCCGTGGGCTTGACTGGGGAAGTAGATTTGCACCATTCAGAGCTCGTCCCTATTCCCCCGAGTTGCTCAGCTGGATGGCCCAGCTTCCAACTGATTCAAATCCAGATCTGAGCGCCTTGCGCCAGCTGGCAGCATCGCATCCCGGGACACCGGTAACCGTGCTGCAGAAATTGGTCAAGGATCCAGACAGGGAGCTTCGAGAGTCCGTCGCCAGCAATCCCGCCTGCACCACGGATCTTCATCAGACACTTAAACAGCAGGGGATTTCGGGCGACACCCTTGCCGTCGTCTCGAGTCCTCACTATCCCGTGGGGTGGCTAGCTGAACACGCCAGCGATCAAAATCCAGACCTGAGAGCCATGGTGTCTCGTCACCCCCATTGCCCCTTGTCACTGCTGATTCAGTTGCTTGTTGATCAAGAAAAGACGTCTGACTACGGCCCCTTCAGCAAGCGCACTGTCGCGGAGGTTGCGGCGACTAGTCCTGCGCTCAGCACCATCACCGATCCCAGCAGCTACGAGACCGCGGCCCTGGCTTTACTGCGCTCCACTAAGCCCTCTTCTCGTGCCCGGCGGTTGGCACTGCGCAGCCGTCACTGCCCTCCTCCGTTGCTCCGACGCTGTGCCACCAGCCTGGACTGGCGCGAACGCCATGCCGTGGCTTCTCACCCGGCTACTCCGCCGCGGCAGCGAAAGGCTCTCTTGCAGGATGCCAATCAGCATGTGGCGCAAGCAGCCATGCAGCGTTGCAGCGAGACGCCTTCATGAGTGGCCCTGCAAGTCCCCTCCTGCCTCTGCTGTTAACTGCTCGTGTCACATCCGTAAGGAGCGGAGGAGCACTGGTAACAGCATTCTCACTACCCCGTCATCCATGACACTCAAACCCTCCCAGCTACTCCGTTACCTCGACCAGCTGGTGGTGGGCAACATCAGGATCAGCACGATGATCTGGGGCCCTCCAGGAATCGGCAAATCCAGCATCGTGGCGCAGGTGGCAGAGGCTGCTGGGCTGGACTTCATCGATGTACGCCTCAGTCAGCTGGCCCC